>NZ_JBHTDF010000020.1:0-143437 GCF_042666375.1 Nocardioides sp. GCM10030259
CCGAACCCGGAAGTTAAGCCTTTCAGCGCCGATGGTACTGCAACCGAGAGGCTGTGGGAGAGTAGGACGCCGCCGGACATACACTCAAGTAGAGGCCACCGTAAGGTGGCCTCTACTCATTTCTGCACCTTTGAGCCTCGAGAACCAGGAGCACACAGTCGTGGCCGAGCAGCGTCGTAGCCAGCGCCCATCGGGCGGCAAGCCCACGGGAGGCAAGCCCGCGGCCGGACGCTCGGGCAAGCCCGGGCAGAAGCGTGGCCCGTCGGCGAAGTCCGCCGAGCGGTCCGCGCGCTGGAGTCCGGACGACCGCAAGGGATCGGGAGCCGGCAAGGACGCGCGCCGCGGCGGGAAGCCCGCTGGCCCGCAGAAGGGCGCGCGGCGCGGCCCCGGCAAGCCGGCCGAGAAGCCCGCGCGGACGGCGGAGCAGGCGACGTACGACGGCCCGGAGCTGCCCGAGGGCATCACCGGCGGCGAGCTCGACCGGTCGGTGTCGGCACAGCTCAAGGGCCTGCCCGAGAAGCTCGCGGCACGGGTGGCGCGCCACCTGGCCGCCGCCGGGCTGCTCATCGACCAGGACCCGGAGCTGGCCTACCAGCACGCGCTCGCCGCGCGGGCGCGTGCGCCGCGGATCGCCGTGGTGCGGGAGGCGACGGGCGAGGCGGCGTACGCCGCGGGCCACTACGCCGAGGCGCTCGCCGAGCTGCGGGCCGCCAAGCGGATGAACGGCGCGACGGCGTACCTGCCGATCATGGCTGACTGCCACCGGGCGCTCGGGAAGCCGCAGGACGCGCTGAAGCTGGCGAAGAGCCCCGGCGTCGCAAACTTCTCGGCCGAGGCGAAGGCTGAGATGACGATCGTCGAGGCCGGCGCCCGGCGCGACCTCGGACAGCTGGACGCCGCGCTGCGCACGCTCGAGCTCTCGCCGCTCCAGTCGAAGAGCCGCGGCGCGTGGGTGGTGCGGCTGCGCTACGCGTACGCCGACACGCTCGAGGCGGCCGGTCGCGAGCAGGATGCGCTCGCGTGGTTCCACCGCACGCACGCGATCGACTCGGACGAGATCACCGACGCCGCTGAGCGCGCGGAGGCGCTCGAGAAGCGGCTCGACTAGGTTTTCGCCGTGACGCCCGGGGCAGGATCGCAGCATTCTCGGGCGAGGAGGCGATCGATGCTGCGTTTCTCCGGCGCAGGCGTCAGCGATGTGGGGCGGGTCCGTCCCCACAACGAGGACGCCGCGTTCCTCGGGCCGTACGTCGCGATCGTGGCCGACGGCGTCGGCGGTGCCGCGGCCGGAGAGGTGGCATCGGCGACCTCGGCGTACGTCGTCGCCGCGACGGCGTTGGCTCACTTCGGCGAGGACCCCGGCCAGGTGCTGGTGCGGGGCGTCGAGGAGGCGCACGCGAGCGTCCGGGCGGGCGTGGTCGCCGACCCGGAGCGCACCGGGATGGCCACGACGCTGACCGCGGTCGCCACCGACGGCTACCGGGCGGTCCTCGCGCACGTCGGGGACAGCCGGGCCTACCTGCTGCGCGACGGAGACCTGCGCCAGCTGTCGCGCGACCACACCTATGTCCAGCATCTCGTCGACTCGGGCCAGCTCGACGCCGACGCGCGCGCCGGCCACCCGTGGAGCAACGTCGTGCTGCGCTCGCTCGACGGCGGTCCGGAGTCCAGCCTCGATCTCACCGAGCTGGACCTGCAGGTCGGCGACCGCCTCCTGCTCTGCAGCGACGGCCTCACGGACCTGGTCCCGGAGCTGGAGATCGCGGAGGCCCTCAAGGGGTTGGCGGACCCGCACGCCGCCGCGTCGATCCTCGTGCACGCGGCGAACACCGCCGGCGGCAGGGACAACGTGACCTGCCTGGTGCTCGACGTCGAGATCGGACCGCTGGTGATCGGGGACGGCACCGTCCTCGGCGCGCTCGCGGACCCGACGAACATCGTGGACCCCGCGTCGGTGCACGCCTGACGGGCGCGGCGCGACACGGGGCGCCTCACGCGGCAACGCTGGCGTTCTCAGGCCCCATTTGCCACAATGGGTCCCACAACTACACGCGTGTCACTCACGCCTCAAGACATCTTCGGTGAGACCGCTGGGGAAGGCGCATCTCGCGCTGGAGATGAATGGAGGTCACGGTGACCGCACGCACTGCTATCCGCACCGCGACGAGGGGCGTCCTGTACGTCCACTCAGCGCCGTCAGCGCTGTGCCCTCACATCGAGTGGGCCGTCGGCGGTGTCCTCGGCGTGCCCGTGAGCCTGGACTGGACCCCCCAGCCGGCCCAGCCGGGCGCGTACCGCGCCGAGCTCTCGTGGGCCGGGGCGACCGGCGCCGCGGCGGCCGTGGCGTCGGCACTACGCGGCTGGAACCACCTCCGGTTCGAGATCACCGAGGAGCCGACGGCGTCCTCGGAGGGCGCTCGCTACTCCTACACGCCCGAGCTCGGCATCTTCCACGCCGTCACCGGCCTGCACGGCGACATCATGATCCCTGAGGACCGGCTCAAGGCAGCGGTCGTCAAGGCCGCCCTCGGCGACACCACGCTGCTCGTCGAGATCGACAAGCTGCTCGGCAAGCCGTGGGACGACGAGCTGGAGACGTTCCGGCACGCCGGCGACGGCGCGCCGGTGCGCTGGCTGCACCAGGTGGTCTGACTAGCGCTTCCGCTTCAGGCGGAAGTGGGAGGGCTCGAACCACGTGACGTGCTCGCCCTCGTCGTCGTACCAGGCGAGCTTGGCCTTGATGGTGAAGCGGCCGGGCCGCGCGGTGTGGCGGCAGAACCGGAACGTGCTGTGGCCGGTGGCGGCGTCGGCATCGGAGAGGAACATCCCGGCCGCGACGCCCTCACCGGTGCGGTCGGTCAGGAACGTCTCGAGCAGCCACTCCTGCGTCGGTGGGGTGGCGGTGTACTTGTACGCGTAGTTGCGGCACCCCTTGCGCAGCACCCCGTCGGGCGCGTCGGTGTTGCCGTACGAGTCGCGCGTGCGGGGCGGCTCCGACTCCGGGGCGGGCTCCGGCTCCGGCTGCCCCAGCAGCAGGCCGAGCAGCGGGCTGAGCGGCCCCAGGATCGGGTCGGCAGGGGAGGGTTGCGGCTCCGCGTGGGCCGGCACACCAGCGAGAACCCCGGTGGTGACGCCGGCAGCCGCGAGGCATGCGACGAGACGTGTGACCGTGGCCATACGGGTCCAACGCGGCTCCCCGCGGGCCGTTACGGCTACAGCGGGATGTTGCCGTGCGCCCCGCGGCGTACGCCGACCGTCTGTACGGCGTCCTCGATGGCCCGCGCGATCGCCGATCGCGTGCGGGTGGGCTCGACGACCTCGTCGACCACCCCGATCTCGACCGCCTTGTCGACGCCGCCGGCGATCCGCTCGTGCTCGGCGGCGAGCTCGGCCTCGACCTGCGGGCGGATGTCGGGTGCGACCTCCGCCAGCCGACGCCGGTGCAGGATCCGGATCGCGGCGACGGCGCCCATGACCGCCACCTCCGCGCCCGGCCAGGCGAAGACCCTGGTCGCGCCGAGCGATCGGGCGTTCATGGCGATGTAGGCGCCGCCGTACGTCTTGCGGGTCACCAGGGTGACCCGCGGGACGACGCACTCGCCGAACGCGTGCAGCAGCTTCGCGCCGCGGCGCACGACGCCGTCCCACTCCTGGCCGACGCCCGGGAGGTAGCCGGGCACGTCGACCACGACGACGAGGGGGACACCGAATGCGTCGCACATGCGCACGAAGCGGGAGGCCTTCTCGGCGGAGAGCGAGTCGAGGCACCCGCCGAGGCGCAGCGGGTTGTTGGCGACGACGCCGACCGTGCGACCGCCGAGGCGGCCGAGGGCGGTGACGATGTTGGGCGCCCAGCGGGCGTGCAGCTCCTGGGCGGTGCCCTCGTCGAGGATCGACTCGACGAGCGGGTGCACGTCGTAGGCGCGCTTCTTGGACTCGGGCAGCAGCGCCTCGAGGTCGCGGTCCTCGACCTCGTCGATCTTCATGCTGCCCTGGGCGCCGAGCAGGGACGCGACGCCGCGGGCGCGGTCGAGCGCCTCCCGCTCGGACTCGGCCAGGATGTGCACGACGCCGGAGCGGCGTCCGTGCGGCTCCGGGCCGCCGAGGCGGAGCATGTCGACGTCCTCGCCGGTGACCGAGCGGACCACGTCGGGGCCGGTGACGAAGATCCGGCCCTCGGGGCCGAGGATGACGACGTCGGTGAGGGCCGGGCCGTACGCCGCGCCGCCGGCCGCGGGGCCGAGCACGACCGAGATCTGCGGGATCTTGCCGGAGGCCTGGGTCATGGCATGGAAGATCCGGCCGACCGCGTGCAGCGACAGCACGCCCTCGGCGAGGCGTGCGCCGCCCGAGTGCCAGAGGCCGATGATCGGCACGCCGTCGGTCATCGCGCGGTGGTAGGCGTCGACGACGACGCGGCAGCCCTGGTCGCCCATCGCGCCGCCCATGACGGTCGCGTCGGAGCAGAACGCCACGACGTGCGTGCCGTAGACCGAGCCGACTGCGGCCAGCATGCCGGAGTCGTCGTCGGGGGTGATCAGCTCGAGCGTGCCCTCGTCGAAGAGTGCGGTGAGTCGGTGGACCGGGTTGCGGGGGTCCTCCTCGCGGGGGAGCTTCGCAGGCTTCGTCGCGGTCGCCGTCATGTCAGACCGATCCGAAGGCGACGGCGACGTTGGCGCCGCCGAACCCGAAGGAGTTGTTGAGGGCCGCGATGTCGCCGAGCGGGAGGTCGCGGGCCTTGGTCGCGATGTCGAGGTCGACCGCCGGGTCCTGGTTGTCCAGGTTGATCGTCGGTGGCGCGATGCGGTGGTGCAGTGCGAGCACCGTGGCGACCGCCTCGAGCGCGCCGGCTCCACCGAGCAGGTGCCCGGTCATCGACTTCGTGCTGGTCACGACCACGTCCGTGGCGTGGGCGCCGAGTGTCGCGTGGAGCATCAGGCCCTCGGCGATGTCGCCCTGCGGCGTCGACGTCGCGTGCGCGTTGACGTGGGCGATGTCGCCAGGGCTGATCTCCGCCTCGGCCAGTGCGCGCAGGATCGCGCGGGAGCCGCCGCGACCCTCGGGGTCGGGCTGGGCGATGTCGTGGGAGTCGGCGGTGATGCCGGCGCCCAGGACGGTCGCGTAGATCCGCGCGCCGCGTGCCTTGGCGTGCTCCTCGGACTCGAGCACCAGCACGCCGGCGCCCTCGCCGAGCACGAAGCCGTCGCGCGCCGTGTCCCACGGTCGGGAGACCGCGGTCGGGTCGCCGCCGGCCTCGCCGCTCGCGGTCTTCGACAGCGCCATCATGTTGGCGAAGGCCGCCATCGGGAGGGGGTGGATGGCGGCCTCGGTGCCACCGGCGAGCACGACGTCGGCCCGGCCGAGCCGGATCTGGTCGACCGCCAGGGCGATGCCCTCGTTGCCGGAGGCGCACGCCGAGACCGGCGTGTTGACCGCCGCGCGCGCTCCGACGTACAGGCTGATCTGCGCCGCGGGCGCGTTCGGCATCAGCATGGGCACCGCGAGCGGGGAGACCCGGCGCGGGCCCTTCTCCTTGAGCGCGTCGTAGTTGTCGAGCAGCGTGGTCACACCGCCGATGCCGGAGGCCATGGCGACGCCGAGCCGGTCCTTGTCCAGCTCGGCGTCGACCAGTCCTGCGTCGGCCCACGCTTCCATGGCCGCGACCATCGCGAACTGCGAGCTGCGGTCGAGGCGGCGTGCCTTGACCCGCTCGAGGATCTCGGTGGGCTCCACGGCGATGCGGCCGGCGATCTTGACCGGCATCTCCTCGGCCCAGTCGTCGGTCAGGTACCGGACGCCGGAGCGTCCGTTGACCAGGGCGTCCCAGGTCGTGGGAACGTCACCGCCGACGGGGGAGGTGACCCCGAGGCCGGTGACGACGACTCGCTTGGAAGACATGCTGCTCCTGAAGGGTGTGACGCGCAGGTGTGGCTCAGGCCTGGGCGCGCTCGATGAAGGCGACGGCGTCGCCCACGGTCTTGAGGTTCTTGACCTCGTCATCGGGGATCGAGACGCCGAACTTCTCCTCAGCGGCGACGACGACCTCGACCATGGACAGGGAGTCCACGTCCAGGTCGTCCACGAAGGACTTGTCCAGCTGGACGTCGTCGGCGTCGATGCCGGCGACCTCGTTGACGATCTCGGCGAGGTCGCCGCGGATCTCCTCGGTGGTGGCCATCAGGCTGGTCCCTTTCTTCGGGTTTCGGTGGGTGGTGCGGAAACTGTGGTCGGCGCCGGCGTGCGGGTCAGGGGACCCGGACGACCTGCGCGGCGTACGCGAGGCCGGCGCCGAACGCGATGAGCAGCGCGGTGTCGCCGCTGCGCGCGTCGCCCTCCTCGATCATCCGGTCGAGGGCGAGCGGGATCGAGGCTGCGGAGGTGTTGCCCTGCTCGGCGATGTCGCGCGCGATCCGGACTCGCTCGGGCAGCTTCATCGCGCGGGCCATCGCGTCGGTGATGCGCATGTTGGCCTGGTGGGGGACGAAGACGTCGAGGTCGTCGATGCCCACGCCGGCGCGGTCGAGCGCCTGCTGACCGATCTTCGCCATCGCGAAGGACGCCCAGCGGAAGACCGCGTTGCCCTGCATGATCAGGTGCGGCATCTCCGGCTTGTCGCTGGCGATGACGTCGCGCCAGTCCTCCTTCTGGCGGATCAGGTCGAACTGCTCGCCGTCGGAGCCCCAGACGACCGGCCCGATGCCCGGGGTGTCGCTCGGTCCGACGACGGCTGCTCCCGCGCCGTCGGCGAAGATGAACGCCGTGCCGCGGTCACCGACGTCGGTGAGGTCGGAGAGGCGCTCGACGCCGATCACCAGCACGTGGCCGGCCGAGCCGCCGCGCACCAGGTCGGCCGCGAGCGCGACGCCGTGGCAGAAGCCGGCGCAGGCGGCGGAGATGTCGAACGCCGCGGCCTGGTCGGTGCCGAGCTCGTGGGCGATCGCGGTCGCGACCGCGGGCGTCTGGAACATGTGGGTGACGGTCGCGACGATGACGCAGTCGATCTGCTTGGCATCGATCCCGGCGCGCTCGATGGCGGTGCGGGACGCGGCGACCGACATCATCTGGACGGTCTCCTCGGGCGCCGCCCAGCGGCGCTGCTTGATGCCCGAGCGCTGCTGGATCCACTCGTCGCTGGAGTCGATCGCCTCGATGACCTCGGCGTTGGGGATCACCCGGCTGGGCCGGTAGGAGCCGAGGCCGAGGATGGCGGCGTGGCGCGTGCCCTCGACCTGGGCGAGGGGGTTGGTACCGGCCATCACTGGCCTCCTTCGGGGTGCAGGCGGAGCAGGGGCTGGCCGGGGGAGACGAGGTCGCCGTCCTCGACGAGCCACTCGACGACCTGGCCGCCGTGGGTCGCGTGCACGCTGATCTCGTCACGGAGGCTCGACACGGCGCCGATGACCGAACCGGACGGCAGCAGCTCTGCCTCGGCCGCGGCCTCGTCGATGCGGAAGCTGCCCTTCGCCGGCGACACGACCATGCGCCAGGTCGGCGAGGTGTCGATCTCGGCGAACTCGCCGTGCTTGTCGCAGAACGCCCGCGCCTCGTCGAGCTGGTCCGGTGTCTTGAGCGCGAGGGTCTCCACGCCCTTGAGAGCCCTCTTGGCGATGCCGGTGAGGGTGCCGGCGGGCGGCATCTCGAGAATGCCCGTGACGCCGAGGTCGGCGAACGTGTCCATGCACAGGTCCCACCGGACCGGGCTGGCGATCTGGCCGACGATCCTGCGGAGCACGTCGCGGCCCTCGTGGACGACCTGTCCGTCCTTGTTGGACACGAACCTCGTGCGTGGGTCGTGCACCGACACCGACCGCGCCAGGGAGGCGAGGTGGCCGACGGCGGGCTCCATGTGCTGGGTGTGGAAGGCGCCGGCCACGCTGAGCGGCATCAGGCGGGCCTTCGCCGGCGGCTCCTCGGCGAACGCCGCGAGCTGCTCCGTCGTGCCGGCCGCGACGACCTGTCCGGGCCCGTTGTCGTTGGCGGCGGTGAGGCCGTGCTTGTCGATGGCCGCGAGCACCTCCTCGCGGTCGCCGCCGAGCACCGCGGTCATGCCGGTCGGCGTCGCCTCGGCCGCCTGCGCCATCGCCTTGCCGCGCTCGCGGACCAGGACCATCGCCTGCTCCGCGGTGATCACGCGGGCACCCGCGGCCGCGGTGAGCTCGCCCACCGAGTGGCCGGCGACCGCGCTCACCTTGCCGAACGCGTCGGTGGGGTGCGGGAAGATCCCGAGGGCGGCGACCAGCCCGGTCGCGACCAGCAGCGGCTGGGCGATCCGGGTGTCGCGGATGGTCTCGGCGTCCGCCTCGGTGCCGTAGTGGGCGAGGTCGAGGCCGGCCACGGTCGACAGCCAGTCGAAGCGCGAGGCGAAGGTCGGATCCTCCAACCAAGGCTTGAGGAATCCGGGGGTCTGGGCCCCCTGGCCGGGAGCGACGATCACGAGCACGTCTCCACTCTGCCGCGCCCGCGGTCCGGACCTCGCCTGCGGCCCGCACGAAATCGCCCCGCGATTCTTTGTGGGGTTCCTACAAATGTGCTTGGCGGGGCGTGCTAGTGGGTGCGGCCAGACAGGCGGCCCAGGACGAGGGCGATCTGCAGCGTCAGCGACTCGCGCGGGTCGGAGGGCGAGAAGCCGGTGAGGTCCGCGACCTGCCGCAGGCGGTAGCGCACCGTGTTGGGGTGCACGAAGAGCGCGCGGCCGGTCGCCTCGATCGACGAGCCTTCCTGGAAGTACGTCGAGAGCGTCTCGATCAGCGTGCCCCGGGCGTGGGCGAGGGGGAGGTAGATCTCCTCGACCAGGTGCCGCCGGGCGTGGCCGTCGCCGGCCAGGGCGCGCTCGGGCAGCAAGTCGTCGCTGCGGACCGGGCGCGGAGCGTCCGGCCAGCCCGGCGCCGCCCGGTGGGCGGCGAGCGCGGCGCGGGCGGAGACGTGCGCGGTGCCGAGCCCGTCGGTCACCGGTCCGACGACGACCGGTCCCGGCCCGAAGTGGTCCGCGACGACCGCGGCCGCGGCGCGTGCGTCCGTGACACCGCCGAGGACCACGACCAGGCGGTCGCCCTGCACCGCGCAGAGGGCGTCCATGCCGGCGGCCCGAGCGAGGCGGCGTACGTCGTCGAAGGTGTCGCGCTCGCGGCGCTCGGCGGTGACGCTGCCGAGCACGACGGCGACCTCGCCACGCCCGGCCCAGCCGAGCGCGCTCGCGCGCGAGAGCAGCGCCTCGTCGGGGTCGGACCGGAGCACGGCGTCGACGACCAGCGCCTCGAGCCGGGCGTCCCACGCGCCCCGGACCTCGGCGGCGCGGGCGTAGACCTCGGCGGTCGCGAACGCGACCTCCCGGGCGTAGCGCAGCACGGCCGCGCGCACGTCGGCGGCGTCCTCGGGGTCGAGCAGCTCCTCGACGTTCGCCTCGACCACCTCGATCGAGAGCCGCACCAGCGCGACGGTCTGCTGGAGGCTGATGACGCCGGCGAGGGCGCGCGGCGCGGCGCCGAAGACCGAGGCCACCATCTCCTCGCCGGCCGGGGCCGGCTTGTCCTCGGCGAGGCGGTACCAGTCGACGAACCCGCGGATGCCGGCCTGGACGATCGTCGACACCCACGACCGGTCCTCGGCACTCAGCGAGCGGAACCAGGCCATGTCCTGGTCCATGCGCGCCGTGGCGGCCGTGGCGAGCGCTCCCGTCGCCCGCTGGAGCGCCTCGACGGCCCGCTCGTGCGGAAACGCGGCGGGAGGGGTGGCCACGTCGCGAGGCTATTGCACGGGTGATCGTGATCAAAACGTTGGTATAGCCGGGGGTTCACGCGCTGGATACCCGGGTACGTCTGCTTCAATCGCCCTCTACGCCCGTAGTCGGGCGTCGAGGCATGGGGAGGCGCAGTGTCCGGCCGGTACGACGTGCAGTTCGTGACCATCCACGGTCACCGGCGCGCCTTCGTGAAGACCGGCAAGGGACCGGTCGTGCTGCTCCTGCACGGCCTCGCGTGCGACCACACCACGTGGGACGACGTGATCGGCCGCCTGAGCCGCCGGCACACCGTGATCGCGCCCGACCTGCTCGGGCACGGGCAGTCCGACAAGCCCCGCGCGGACTACAGCGTCGGCGGCTACGCCAACGGCATGCGCGACCTGCTGACCGTGCTCGGGATCGACAAGGCCACGGTCGTCGGGCACAGCTTCGGCGGCGGGGTCGCGATGCAGTTCGCCTACCAGTTCCCCGAGCGCACCGAGCGCCTGGTGATCGTCGCCTCCGGCGGCCTCGGCCCCGAGGTGCACCCGGGTATCCGCGCGATCACGACCCCCGGCTTCCACGAGGCCATGGGCGTCCTCACGCTCCCCGGCCTGCGCCACCTCGGCATCGCCGGCATGCGCACGCTCGCTGCCATCGGCCTCAAGCAGACCCGCGACTTCGGCGAGGCGGCGCGCATCTTCGACTCGTTCAAGGATCCCGCCACCCGGCACGCCACCCGGCACGTCGTACGCGCCGTCGTCGACTGGCGGGGCCAGATCGTCACGATGGCCGACCGCGCCTATCTCAGCGAGGCGATGCCGATGTGCGTGGTGTGGGGCCGCGACGACCGGGTGATCCCGGTCCGGCACGCCAACACGGCGGCGGAGCTGGCGCCGAACGCGCGGGTCGAGGTCATCCCCGGCGCGGGCCACTTCCCGCACCACGACGACCCCGAGCGGTTCTGCCAGGTCCTCGAGGAGTTCGTGCGGACCACCGAGCCGGCGACGTACTCCCGGGCGCGCTTCCGCGCCCTGCTCAAGAACGGCGGCCCGGTGCCGCTCGAAGCAGTGGGCGAGACGGCGTAGCGCCGCTGCGGTGGTCGAGCGTGTCGAGACCCCGGACGTGAACAGGGCGGTGACCGTGGTCACCGCCCTGTCCTGTCTCACCGGGTCTCGACACGCGGGTCGCGACTTCGCAAGCTCAGCCGCGCCGCTTGCTCGACCACCATCAAGGGGTTGACGCCTTCCTTCGTCAGGCGTCTCCCCCTTCCTGCTTGACTCCCGCGACAGCGGTCGGGTCGTCGATGCGGTACTTGGCGAACGCCTCCTCGACCTTGTCCCGCCCGATCTGGCCGGCGTCGGCGAGCGCCTGGAGCGCCTGGACCACGACCGACTGCGCGTCGATGTGGAAGAAGCGCCGGGCGGCCGGGCGGGTGTCGGCGAAGCCGAATCCGTCGGCACCGAGCACGCGGTAGTCGCCGGGCACCCAGCGCGCGATCTGCAGCGGTACGGCGCGCATGTAGTCGGACACCGCGACGACCGGACCCTCGATGGCCTGGAGCTTGTCCGCGACGTACGGCGTGCGCGGGGACTCGCCCGGGTGCAGCAGGTTCCACTGCTCGGCGGCGGCGCCGTCGCGGGCCAGCTCGTTCCACGACGTGACCGACCACGTGTCGGCGCGCACGCCCCACTCCTCGCGGAGCAGGCGCTGGGCCTCGTCGACCCACGGGAACGCCACGCCCGAGGCGAGCAGCTGGACCCGGGGGCCCTCGCCCTCGCCGGTCTGGACGTGGTGGATGCCCTTGAGGATGCCCTCGACGTCGACGCCGTCCGGCTCCGCGGGCTGCGCGACCGGCTCGTTGTAGACCGTCAGGTAGAAGATGACGTTCTCGCCGGTGCCGTCGGAGCCGCCCTCGCCGTACATGCGCTCGAGGCCGGACTGCATGATGTGGCTGATCTCGTAGGCGAACGCCGGGTCGTAGTGCACGATCGCCGGGTTCGTCGCCGCCAGCAGCGGGGAGTGGCCGTCGGCGTGCTGGAGGCCCTCGCCGGTCAGTGTGGTGCGACCGGCGGTGGCGCCCACGAGGAAGCCGCGCGCGAGCTGGTCGGCCATCGCCCAGATCGAGTCGCCGGTGCGCTGGAAGCCGAACATCGAGTAGAAGATGTAGAACGGGATCATGTGCTCGCCGTGCGTGGAGTACGCCGAGCCGGCGGCGGTCGCCGACGCCATGGCGCCGGCCTCGGAGATGCCCTCGTGGAGCATCTGGCCCTGCGCCGATTCCTTGTAGGAGAGCAACAACTTCCGGTCGACCGACTCGTACTGCTGTCCGCCCGGGTTGTAGACCTTCGCGCTCGGGAACATCGAGTCCATGCCGAACGTGCGGTACTCGTCGGGCGCGATCGGCACGATGCGCTTGCCGATCTCCGGGTCCTTCATCCAGTCCTTGAGCAGCCGGACCGCGGCCATCGTGGTGGCGATCTTGTGCTTGCCGCCGCCCTGCTTGAGCTCGGCGTACATGTCGTCGCCCGGCAGCGTCAGCGGCTTGGCGCGGACGACCCGTCGCGGCAGCGAGCCGCCGAGCTGCTTGCGCCGCTCCATCATGTACTGGATCTCGGGAGAGTCCGGGCCGGGGTGGAAGAACGGCGCCGCGCCGGTCTCCTCATAGGCCCGCTCGAGGTCGCGGTCGGAGATCGGCAGGTACAGGCGGTCCCGGAACTTCTTCAGGTCGTCCTGGGTCAGCTTCTTCATCTGGTGCGTGGCGTTCTTGCCCTCGAGGGCGTCGATCGTCCAGCCCTTGATGGTCTTGGCCAGGATCACCGTCGGCTGGCCGACGTGCTTGGTGGCGGCGTCGAACGCGGCGTACACCTTGCGGTAGTCGTGGCCGCCGCGCGGCAGCTTGCGGATCTGGTCGGCGGTCATGTGCTCGACCATCGAGCGCAGGCGCGGGTCGGTGCCGAAGAAGTGGTCGCGGATGTAGTCGCCGGTCTCGACCGAGTAGGTCTGGAACGCGCCGTCGGGGGTGGTGTTCATCCGGTTCACGAGGACGCCGTCGACGTCGCGGGCCAGCAGCTGGTCCCACTCGCGGCCCCACACGACCTTGATGACGTTCCAGCCGGCGCCGCGGAAGTTGGCCTCGAGCTCCTGGATGATCTTGCCGTTGCCGGTCACCGGGCCGTCGAGCTGCTGCAGGTTGCAGTTGATGACCCAGGTCAGGTTGTCGAGCTCCTCGCGGGCCGCGATCCGGATCGCGCCGAGCGACTCGGGCTCGGCCATCTCGCCGTCGCCGAGGAACGCCCACACGCGCTGTTCGCCGGTGCTCTTGATGCCGCGGTTGTGCAGGTAGCGGTTGAACCGCGCCTGGTAGATCGAGTTCAGGCCGGTGAGGCCCATCGACACCGTCGGGAACTCCCAGAAGTCCGGCATCAGGCGCGGGTGCGGGTACGACGAGAGGCCGGCGTGGGTGCCGTGCTGGACCTCCTGGCGGAACCGGTAGAGCTGCTCCTCGGTCAGGCGGCCCTCGAGGTACGCCCGGGAGTAGATGCCGGGGGAGGCGTGGCCCTGGATGTAGACCTGGTCGCCGCCGCCCGGGTGGTCCTTGCCGCGGAAGAAGTGGTTGAAGCCGACCTCGTAGAGGCTGGCGGAGGACTGGTACGTCGCGATGTGGCCGCCGACCTCGAGGCCCTTGCGGTTCGCGGACGACACCATGACGGCGGCGTTCCAGCGGATGAACGCCCGGATCCGGCGCTCGGTCTCCTCGTCACCGGGGAACCACGGCTCGCGCTCCGGCGGGATCGAGTTGATGTAGTCGGTGCTGCGCAGGGCGGGCACACCGACGCTCGACTCGCGAGCGCGCTCGAGCAGGCGCAACATGACGTAGCGCGCGCGTTCGCGGCCGCGCTCCTCGACGAGCGAGTTGAAGGAGTCGAGCCAGTCCTGGGTCTCGTCCGGGTCGATGTCGGGCAGCTGGGTGGGCAGGCCTTCGTGGATGACGGTCGGGATGGTGCCGCTCCGCTTGCTGTCCGTGCCCTGAGAAGAAGTGGGTAGTGCGTCTTCGGTCACCTGCTCATCGTTGCACGCGCTCCCATCGCGCGAAATTTACCCGCGGGTAGCGGACAGCGACCCGCTCGTTGTGGGGAACGGGTTGCGCCCCCGGAGGAACTCCGGTGGACTACTCCCCACCTTGACTGCCGCGGGCATCCCGCGGGAGAACGACTGAAGGAGGCGACCGTTGAGCTCGACCCCGGGTGGTGGGTCCACCCAGACAGACCACGCACATGGCCCAGCCGAGCGACTCGGGTTCAAGGCGGGCATGGTGGTCCAGGAGCTGGGGTGGGACACCGACACCGACGACGAGCTCCGGGTGGCGATCGAGGACCAGATCGACGCCGACCTCGTGGACTCCGACTACGGCAACGTCGTCGACGCCGTCCTGCTGTGGTGGCGTGACGAGGACGGCGACCTGGTCGACGGCCTCGTCGACGCGCTGACCGACCTGGTGGGCGGCGGCGCGATCTGGCTGCTGACGCCGAAGGTCGGCCGGCCCAACGCCGTCGACCCCGCCGACATCGCCGAGGCCGCGCCGATCGCCGGCCTCTCGCAGACCACCACCGCGTCGGTCAGCAAGGAGTGGTCCGCGACCCGCCTGGTCGCGCCCAAGACGCCTGCTTAGCCGTCCCAGACGTTTCCGGCGCCCGGCCCCGGGGGAGCCTGCCGCTGTCCCCGGCCAGGAAGAGTTGACGTCCCCCGTGATCAACGTGAAGAGCGCCGCCGGCGCCGGCACCACCCTGAAGGTCCTCGGCAGGGCGGGCGTGATCCGCCCCCACAACCCGGTCGCCCTCGCCCGGACCGCCATGAAGCTCCGCGAGTGGGGAGTCGGCCCGGCCGGTGGGTTCACCGCCGCCGCGCTCCTCGACCCGCACCGGACCGCCGTCGTCGACGAGCTCGGGTCGCTGACCTACGACGAGCTGCGACGGCGCTCCAACGCACTGGCCCGGGCGCTCGCCGACCTCGGGGTCTCGAGCGGCGACGGCGTCGCGGTGATGTGCCGCAACCACCGGGGCTTCGTGGACGTCACGATCGCGGCGGCCAAGCTCGGCGCCGACCTCCTCTACCTCAACACGTCCTTCGCCGGCCCCCAGCTGGTCGACGTGATCGCGCGGGAGAAGCCGCGGGTCGTCGTCCACGACGAGGAGTTCGCCGCCCTGCTGGCGGGCGCCGACGTGGCGGAGCGGGTGGTCGCCTGGACCGACGGGCCGACCGACGCGCCCACGGTCGAGGGCCTGATCGCGCAGCACCCCGACGACGAGCTCGAGCCGCCCAGCCGCCACGGCCGCATCGTGATCCTCACCTCCGGCACGACGGGTACGCCGAAGGGGGCGCCGCGCACCGAGGCCGGGGTCGACGCGGCGGTGTCGCTGCTCTCCCGGATGCCGCTCCACTACGGCTGGCGCACCCACATCGCCGCGCCGCTCTTCCACACCTGGGGCTTCGCCCATCTCGCGCTGTCGATGCTGCTCGGCTCGACGATGGTGCTGCGGCGGCGGTTCGACCCGGCCGCGTTCCTCGCGGTCGCCGAGGCGGAGCGCTGCGACTCGCTGGTGGTGATCCCGGTGATGCTGCAGCGCGCCCTCGCGCTGCCCGACGCGGAGCTCGCCGGCTACGACCTGTCCCGGGTCCGGGTGGTCGCGTCGTCCGGCTCCGCGCTGCCGGGCGACCTCGCGCTCGAGTGGATGGACCGCTTCGGCGACAACCTCTACAACATCTACGGGTCGACCGAGGTCGCCTATGCCTCCATCGCCACGCCCGAGGACCTCCGGGCCGCGCCCGACGCGGCCGGGAAGCCGCCGTACGCCACGGTCGTGCGGATCCTCGACCCCGACGGGCGTGAGGTGCCGCGCGGCGAGGCCGGCCGGATCTTCGTCGGCAACGGGCTGCTCTTCGAGGGCTACACCGGAGGTGGCGGCAAGGAGGTCGTCGACGGGCTGATGTCGACCGGCGACGTCGGCCGCTTCGACGCCGACGGCCGGCTCCACGTCGAGGGCCGCGACGACGAGATGATCGTCTCCGGCGGGGAGAACGTCTTCCCAAGGGAGGTCGAGGACTGCCTGATGCGGCACCCGGCCGTCGTGGAGGTCGCCGCCGTGGGCGTCCCGGACCCCGGCTTCGGCAAGCGGCTGCGGGCGTACGTCGCGACCTCGGGCGAGGTCAGCGAGGACGAGCTCAAGGAGCACGTGAAGGCCAACCTCGCCCGGTTCAAGGTGCCACGGGAGATCGTCTTCCTCGAGGAGCTGCCGCGCAACGCGACCGGCAAGGTGCTGAAGCGGGAGCTGCGCACCGATTGAGGAACCCTCACCGCCGAGTGACAGGATTGGTGCCATGACAGGCCTCGAGCTCGGCGCGCCCGCCCCCGACTTCACGCTGCGCGACCAGTTCGGCCAGGACGTCTCGCTCTCGTCGTACCGCGACAAGAAGGCGGTCGCGATCCTCTTCTACCCCTACGCGTTCTCGGGGGTGTGCACCGGCGAGATGACGGGGGTCCGCGATCGGCTCGCCGAGTTCCTGACGTTCGAGACCGAGGTGCTCGCGGTCTCCTGCGACCCGGTCTACGCGCTGCGCGCGTTCGCCGACCAGGACGGCCTGAACTTCCCGCTGCTCTCCGACTTCTGGCCGCACGGCGAGGTCACCCGCGCCTACGAAGTCTTCGACGAGGCCAAGGGCTGCCCGCGACGGTCGTCGTACGTCGTCGACAAGGAGGGGCTGCTCCGCTGGGCCGTGCACAACGCCATGCCCGAGGGCCGCGACCTCGATGAGCACCTGCGGCAGCTCGCGGCCGCGGTCTGACGCCGGTCTAGACCGGCCCGGGGCGGTGAGTGAAATTTCCACCACGTCCGCCGGCGATGGCCTAGTCTGACTGCGTTGGACCGCAGGTGACCCGAGACTCCTGCGGTTCAACGTCATTTCGGAGTCATTTCGGACCGAGTTCGTGCCCACGCGGTTTCCTGCGTAGTCTGTGCCGCGCTCGGGCCGTCGGCGCCCGGCCGGGGCGTATAGCTCAGCGGTAGAGCACCTCCCTTACAAGGAGGTGGTCGGGGGTTCGATCCCCTCTGCGCCCACCGATCGTCGTACCGATCGTCGTACCGATCGTCGTACCGATCGCCGTACCGATTGTCGTCCGGCGGCGTACCCCGGGTAGGGTCGTCCGCGAAAGGGAGTAGTCCCCAACGGCTGTGTCGACACACTGCCTCCCGACGCCATCGCGGCGCCGGAGGGCCGGCGCAGCAGGCCGGGCGCCGACTCGATCAGGGTCGGACCGGCGGACGAGACTTTCGACCAGCACCACGACCGCTTTTCACCTGTGTCGTGCCTGGTCGAAGGCACGTCCGAACTCGTGAGGGCGTCTCTCCGGCCGGGCCGGAGAGAGGACCACCGTGTACGCCTTCCTGCTCAGCACCGCCGTCATCTTCGTGGCGGAGCTCGGGGACAAGTCCCAGCTGATGGCGATGACGTTCGCGGCGCGCTACCGCGTGCGCGACGTGCTCATCGGCATCACCGCCGCCACCGCGCTCGTCCACCTCGCGTCGGTCGGCATCGGCTACTTCGTCGGAGACGCCTTCGGTGACTACCAGGGCGCGATCTCGATCGTCGCCGGCATCGCGTTCCTGGCCTTCGCCGCCTGGACGCTGCGCGGTGACGAGCTCACCGACGAGGAGGCCGACAAGGCGCGCACCAGCAAGGGCGCCGCGATCCTCGCCGTCGGCGTCGCGTTCTTCCTCGCCGAGCTCGGCGACAAGACGATGCTCGCCACGATCACGCTGGCCACGCAGGAGGGCTGGCTCGGCACCTGGATCGGCAGCACGCTCGGCATGGTCGCCGCCGACGCCCTCGCGATCGTGGTCGGCGCCGTGCTCGGCAAGAACCTGCCCGAGAAGGTCATCAAGATCGGCGCCGCCGTGCTCTTCGCCCTCTTCGGTGCCGTGCTGATCGTCGACGGCCTCATGATGTGACCGTGGCCGACCCTGATCCGCTGGCGGACGCCGTCCGGGCCGCCCTCGCGGCCGGCGGCGACCCCGAGCGCGCCGTCCAGCAGCAGGCCTACATGAAGTCGGAGCTGCCCTTCCGTGGCTACAGCTCGCCCGAGCTCAAGGCGCTGCTGCGGCCGCTGCTCGCGGCGTATCGCCCCAGCGGGCGCGACGGCTGGGAGGCGACGGTGCGGGCGCTGTGGGACGACGCGACGCACCGGGAGGAGCGGTACGCCGCGCTCGCGATCGCCCGGCACCGGCGCGCCCGGGCCTGGCTGGCGCCGGAGTCGGTGCCGCTCTTCCGGCACCTCGTGGTGACCGGTGCATGGTGGGACCTCGTCGACGAGATCGCGCAGCACCTGGTCGGGCGGTCCCTCGCGGCGCATCGCGCAGAGCTGACGCCGGTGCTGCGGTCCTGGGCGAGCGACGACGACCTGTGGGTACGGCGTACCGCCGTGCTCTGCCAGCTCGGCCAACGGGACGGCACCGACACCGACCTGCTCCGCCACGCGATCGACGCGAACGTCGACGACGGGACGTTCTGGCTGCGCAAGGCCATCGGCTGGGCGCTTCGCGACTTCGCCCGTACCGACCCGGCGTGGGTGCGCGCCGAGGTCGCCCGGCACGGCGACCGCCTGTCGGGCCTGTCGCGCCGGGAAGCGCTCAAGCACCTCGGGGCCGTGGAGTAGTAGGTTCTCGGCATGATCCGGATGCTGATCAGCCTGCTGCTGACGCTGCTGGGGAACGCGCTCGGCCTCCTCGTGGCGGCCTGGGTGCTCGAGGACATGACGATCACCGCGTCGGCCTTCGTCGTCGCCGTCCTCATCTTCACCGTCGTCTACGCGCTCGCCCAGCCGTTCTTCACCCAGATGGCCCTGAGCAAGGCGCCCGCGCTGCGCGGCGGGGTCGCCCTGATCGCGACCCTCGTGGCGCTGATCGTCACGACCCTCCTCACGGACGACCTCTCGATCTCCGGCGCGCTGACCTGGATCGAGGCGACCGTCATCGTGTGGATCGTCTCGCTGCTGGGTGCGTGGTTGTTGCCGGCACTGTTCCTCAAGAAGAAGGTCGAGGAGCGCCGCGCCTGAGGCCCGAGCCTCGTAGCGCGATCTCAGCCGGTCTTGAGCGCGTCGACGTCGCGCTGGAGCAGCGAGTGCCGCCGGTCGGGGACGCTGGCAGCGAGGCCCGCCATGTAGGCGACCTTCACGGAGCGGACCAGCCGCTGCGTCGACCGGGACACGGGTCCGCGGTGGAAGAGATGGACCAGGTCGCCGACCACGACCCCGTCGTACCCCAGGCGCTCGGCCAGGGCGCGCAGGGCCTCGGGCGTGAAGAACGTGATGTGCTGCCCGGTCTCCGGCGTGTAGTAGTCCCACTCGTCCGGCTTCGGCGCCGGGTCGGGGAGGAGTCGGGTCGACATCAGCAGCCGGTCGGTGGTCGCCGCCACCGGAGCGAGTGACGCCACGGGGTCCACGAGGTGCTCGAGCACCTCGAAGCCGGTCACCAGGTCGTACCGGCTCCCCTCGAGGCTGGGGGCCTGGTGGTCCGGCGCGAAGATGTTCTCGGCCAGGGGGTCGAAGTGCTCGAAGGCGAAGCCGCGGTCGCGCATCAGGCGGGTGAGCGTGCCGTAGCCGCCGGCCCAGTCCAGGAACGTCCCGCCACGGAGCCGCTCGGTGCGGAGGAGCGCGGACGTCACGTGGGAGAGCACGACGCACCGGTCGAGCAGGCCGACGTCCAGACGCGCGATGGCCGAGCTGTAGGCCCGGTCCAGCCAGGTCGGCTCAACCGCCTGGACCATGCCGCAGGACGGGCACCGCACATAGGTGACGGTGACGTCGGTGAGCACCACGCCCTCGGCGAACGGTTCGGGCGTCGCTCCGCAGGCCCTGCACTCCTCGGTCACCCTGCGCTCCCTGAGGTGGTCGATGCGGACAGCGCCTGTGCCCGCGCGTTGAGCCGTTTCGCGGCCAACCGGCTCGCGATCCGCACCGGGACGTCCCACAGGGGCGCGATCGGCCGCGTCCACGGGCGCAGGTAACGGTGCTTGACGGCCTCCGACTCGGCGCTGGAGTGGGCTCGGTTGCTCACGGTGAGCGAGTCCGGGTGCCACCGGAAGGCAGAGGTGATCATCGGGGTCGGGATGAACCGGCCGTGCGCGCGCAGGCGCAGGAAGATGTCGAGGTCCATCGCGAACCTGAGGGACTCGTCGTACTGCCCGACCGCGTCGATCGCGCTCAGCCGGACCAGCGACGACGGCGTCGGCACCAGGTCGGGGCCCCAGCCGAGGATCCGGGTCGCCCAGGTGCCCGCTCGGCTGACGGCGATGGAGCGCCCGACCGGGTCGATGTAGTCGCAGGCGCCGAACGCGACGACGGCTCCCGGGTCCTCCTGGAGCAGCCGCGCCAGGTGGGCCAGCGCGCCGGGCAGGAAGTAGTCGTCGTCGTTGAGCCAGGCGTAGAACTCCTCGCCGTGCCGCGCGTCGAGGCCGGCGTTCACGGCACCGGTGAGGCCACGGCGGGGGTCGTCGACGACGTCGGCGCCGAGCTCGTGGGCCGCCGCGCGGGCGGCGGTCGCGCCGGCGGGGACAACGACGACGAGGCGGACGTCGACGCCCTCCTGCTCGGCCGCGCTCCGCATGGCGTCCGTGAGCGTGTCCGGTCGCTCGCCGAGCGTCGGCATCACGACCAGGACGGAGGGTCGGGCGCCGGTCATGCTCGCACCTCGCCCTCGGCCGCGACCCGGTCGAGCTCGTCGAGATCGGCCTGCACCATCGTCCGCACGAGCTCGGAGAAGCTCACGGTGGGCTCCCAGCCCAGCTCACGGAGCCGGGCGGCGTCACCCACGAGCGCCCGCGGGTCCGCGGGCCGGTAGAGGCTGGGGTCGACCGAGACATAGGGCTCCCAGTCGTCGATGCCGACGACCGCGAAGGCCTCGCGCACGAAGTCGCGCACGCTGTGGGCGTTGCCCGTCGCGACGACGTAGTCGTGCGGGGTGGGGGCGCCGAGGATGCGGATCATCGCGTCGACGTAGTCGGGCGCGTAGCCCCAGTCGCGCAGGACGTCCATGTTGCCGAGCGACAGGTGGTCGGCCCGGCCGCGCGCGATGGCCGCGACGGCCGCCGTGATCTTGCGCGCGACGAACGTGGGGGGCCGGCGCGGCGACTCGTGGTTGTACAGGATCGCGGCGGTCGCGTAGAGGCCGCGGTGCCGGTAGACCTGCACCATCGTGTGGGCGAAGTCCTTCGCGGCGCCGTACGGCGTGACCGGGTTGCGCAGCGTGGCCTCGTCCTGGGGTGCTGTCCCGGGGTCGCCGAAGACCTCGGCGCTCGAGGCCTGGAGGAAGCGGATCTCACGCCCGGTGCGCTCCTGGCGCTCCCACGCGGCGGCCAGCAGGCGGACCGCGCCGATCCCGATGGTGTCCGCGGTCTCGACGGGCGCCTCCCACGACCGGGCCACCGACGTCGAGCCGGCCAGGTTGAAGACCCGGTCGGGTGCCGACTCCTCGAGCGCGCGGAGCAGGCTGTCGTGATCGCGCAGGTCGGCCACGTGCACCTGCAGTCCCGGGAGCTCGGCCGCGATGGCGCCGACGACGGTCTCGTCACGGACGATGCCGTGGACCTCCTGGCCCTCGGCGAGGAGCCGTCGCGCGAGGTACCAGCCGTCCTGGCCGGTCACCCCCGTCAGCAGCGCCCGGTACCGGCTGTCCTGTTCAGTCACGTGGCTCCTCGTCGTCGTGATCGCGCCCACCGGGGGCGCGAGGCACAAGGCTAGGGCACGGCCTGCCGGATGACCGGTCGCCACTAGCATGAGGGCCGTCCGCACGCCCCGGACGCGACCCCGAGACGGAGACGATTCGCCCGCATGATGCCTGCTGCCCCTTCGCCACGCCCCGTCACCGTCGCGCTGCCGATGCTGAGCCTGGTCCGTGGAGGCATGGGCGGCAGCGAGACCTACGCGCGCGAGCTGACGCGAGGGCTCGCCGGTACGTCGGACCTCGACGTCACGGCGTACCTTCCCCGGGCAGCGGGAGGCTTCTCCGAGGGCGTGCCGGAGCAGGTGGTCGCGCAGGTGCCGGGGGAGGAGGGCACACGCGGTCGGCTGCTCAGCCAGCTGGCGGCGCGACGCAGCGGAGAGCTGCGGAGGGCGTTGCGCTCCGCCGACGTCGTGCACTACCCGCTGAGCGCGCCGGCGCCCCCGGCGCCGCGCGGCGTGCCGTGGGCGGTCACGCTGCTCGACGTCCAGCACCACGACCTCGCCGACCTCTTCTCCCGCGCAGAACTGCTCTACCGCACGCTCACCTACGACCGGCCGGCCCGGCGAGCAGCTGCCGTGCTGACGATCAGCGAGTTCTCGAAGCAGCGGATCGTGCACCACCTCGGCGTCGACCCCGACCGGGTCCACGTGGCGCACCTGGGCGTCGACACCAGCCACTTCGAGCCCGTCGTCGGCGACCGCGAGGACTTCGTGCTGTATCCCGCCCGCGGCTGGCCCCACAAGAACCACCGCGCGCTGATCGAGGCGATGCGGCTGGTCCGCGAGGAGCAGCCCGAGCTCCGACTGGTGCTCACCGGCGGCGGGCTGGACGACCTCGGCGGCCTGCCCGACTGGGTCGACCGGCGCGGGCTCGTCTCCCGCGAGGAGCTCCTCTCGCTCTACCAGCGCGCATCCTGCCTGGTGTTCCCGAGCCGGTACGAGGGCTTCGGCCTGCCGCCGCTCGAGGCGATGGCCTCGGGGTGTCCGGTGGCTGCCGCCAACGCCGGCTCCCTCCCGGAGATCTGCGGTGACGCGGCCGTCATGTTCGACCCCGAGGACGTCCGTGACATCGCGCGTGCGGTGCTCGACGCCCGGTCGCGCGGGCCCGAGCTGGCCGCCCGCGGCCTCGACCGCTGCCGGCAGTTCACCTGGGCGGCGTGTGCCGACGTGCACCGCGGCGTCTATCGCGCGATGGCCGAAGCGGCGCGTCGGTGACCGAGGCGACCACCACGGAGCGACGAACCTGGCCGCTCGCGGTCGGCGCCCTGGTCTCGGCGGTGCTGACCTGGGGCGTCCAGGCGCTCGCGTTCCGTGCCCTGGGCTCGGAGACCTACGCCGCGTTCATGGTGGTGTGGGGTGCCGTGTTCTTCCAGGTCGGTGTGCTGTTCGGGCTGCAGCAGGAGGTCACCCGAAGCGCCGCGTCGGCATCGGGGACGGCGAGTGGCAGCGCCGCGCAGGTGCCGATCTGGCGTTCGCCGGGGTTGCGCCTGGGCCTGCTCGTGGGCGTCGTCGGTGCAGCGGCCCTGCTCGCGTTCTCGCCGTTGTACGGCGATCGCGTGTTCGGCGACGACTGGCTCCCGATCGTGGTCGCGGTCGCCGGCGCGTTCCTGACCTACGCCCTCTTCAACGCCGTGAACGGTGCGTTGGCCGGCGGGCGGCGCTGGGGCTGGGTCGGCATCTCGATGGCGACGGAGGGCACGCTGCGCTTCGCCGTGCTCGTGGTGCTCCTGGCGGCGGGCGTCGGCCTCGTCGGCCTGTCCTTCGGGCTGGCCGTGGCGGGGCTGACCTGGCTGGCGCTCATGCTGTGGCCCGGCCCGCGCGCCACGCTCCACCAGCCGCTCGACCGGCGGGCCCGGGCGCTGGTCCGCCCCGCCTGCCAGGCGATGGTCGCGGCGGCCGCGGCGGCGATCCTGCTGTCCGGCTACCCCGTGCTGCTCAGCACGACGGCCCACGGGCCGCTCCCGGCCGAGGCGGGGGCCGTGATCGCGACGGTGGTGGCCACGCGGGCGCCGCTGCTGCTGCCGCTGAACGCCTTCCAGACCGTCATCCTGACGCGCTTCGTCGCCGCGGGGCGACACCTCGTGAAGCCGCTGGCCGCGATCCTGACGCTCGTCGGTGCGGTCACCGCGATCGGCTTCGTGCTCGGGGTCCTGATCGGGCCGTGGGCGCTCGAGATCCTCTACGGCGCCGACTACGAGATCGGCGGCTGGCTGGTCGGCGTGCTGGTGATCGGCGCCGGCACGCTGGCGATGCTGAGCGTCACCGGAGTGGCGGCGCTCGCGCTCGAGCGCCACGCCCTCTTCGCGATCGGCTGGATCGTCGCCGCCGGCGTCGCGACCCTGCTGCTCGCCACCGACATGAGCGTGGGGGATCGCACCGCGTGGGCCCTGGCCATGGGTCCGATCGCGGGCATGCTGGTCCACGTGGTCGGAGTGGTCCGGGGCCCGAGGACCGAGCTCTGACGCGCCCGCGTCGTCGCCTCGAGCCATCGGTAGTAGGTTTCCGGGCATGGTCCGGGTGCCGACGACTGCCGAACGTCTCGCAGGCCAGCATGTCCTGCTCACCGGTGTCACCGGGTTCGTCGGTGAGGCGCTCCTGCACCTGATGCTGGCCGAGGTGCCGGGGGTGCGGGTCACGGTGCTCGTGCGGCCCAAGGGGTCGACGTCCGCCGCAGCGCGGACGGCGGCCCTGCTCCGCAAGCCCATCTTCGCCGACGTCGTCGAGAGCGCCGGCGGGGTGGAGGCGCTGATGGAGGCGCGGGTCGGGGTGCTCGAGGGCGACCTGGCCGACGCGCCCGAGCTCCCCCGCGACCTCGACGCCGTCGTGCACTGCGCCGGCGACGTCTCCTTCGACCCGCCCGTCGACGAGGGCTTCCGCACCAACGTGCAGGGCACGCGCGAGCTGCTGGCCCGGGTCCGGGAGGCCGGGCCGGACGTCCACTACGTGCACATCTCCACGGCGTACGTCGCGGGCCGCCGGCGCGGCAGCATCCCGGAGGGGCCCGTCGACCATGACGTCGACCTCGAGATGGAGCTCGCCTGGGGGCTCGCGCAGCGCCAGATCGTCGAGCACCAGAGCCGCAGCGCCGTCGTGCTCGAGCGCGAGCGCAAGAAGGCCGAGAAGACGCACAGCCGGGCCGGCCTGCTCACGGCCGCGACGGCGACCGAGGAGGCCCGCCGGGAGTGGGTCAAGCGCGAGCTGGTGCGGATCGGCTCGGAGCGCGCCCGCAGCCTCGGCTGGACCGACTGCTACACGTTCACCAAGGCGCTGGGGGAGCGCGTCGTCGAGCAGCACGCCCGCGACCACCGGGTGTCGATCGTCCGGCCGAGCATCATCGAGTCCGCCCTGCGGGTGCCGCACGCGGGCTGGATCGAGGGCTTCAAGATGGCCGAGCCGCTGATTCTGGCCTACGGGCGCGGCGAGCTGCCCGAGTTCCCCGCGGCGGCCGACACCATCGTCGACATCGTGCCGGTCGATCACGTCGTGGCGGCGATCGTCGCGGTGCTGGCGCACCCGCCCGAGGCCGGCGACCCGGCGTACTTCCACGTCTCCTCCGGCGACCGCAACCCGCTGACCTTCTCGATGCTCTACGACAACGTGCGCGGCTACTTCGACGAGCACCCGTTCATCGCGGGCGACCGGGGTGCGGTGCGGTTGCCGGACTGGCGGTTCCCGGGCGCCGCGTCGGTCGAGCGGCTGCTGTCGACGAGCGAGCGCGCCCACCGGGTCGCGGACTACGTGATCGGGCACTCGCCGCGCGGCGACCGCACCCGCGACCTCGCCCGCAAGCTGGACCAGCAGGGACGGCGGCTGGAGTTCCTGCGCCGCTACCTCGACCTCTACCGCGAGTACGCCCAGGCCGAGCTGCGCTTCTCCGACGCCCACACGCTGGCGCTCTACCGGTCGCTCACGCCCGAGGACCAGGAGACCTTCGCGTTCGACACCGCGGTCGTCGACTGGGCGCACTACCTGCGCGAGGTGCACTGCCCGGCGGTCACCGCGCCCGTACGGCGGCTCGACGAGGCGCGCCGGGCCCGACGGGCGGCGGCGGACCCGTCCCTCAAGCCCATCGCGTCCGGCGCGGACGGGGTAGCGGCGTTCTTCGACATGGACGGCACGCTGCTGTCGTCGAACGTCATCGAGACCTATCTCTGGCTGCGGCTGCGCGAGCAGACCGGCGCCGAGCGGTGGGGCGAGATCGGCCGCGTCGCGGCGCGGGTGCCGTCGCTGGTGCGGGCCGAGCGGCGCGAGCGCAGCGCGTTCCTGCGGTCCGTCTACCGGCAGTACGCCGGCGCCCGGCTCGCCGACCTCGACGAGATCGCCGACCAGCACCTCGCTTCGCACGTGCTGTCGCGGCTCTCGCCCGACGCCGTACGCCGGATCCGCGAGCACCGTGCGGCCGGTCACCGGACCGTGCTCATCACCGGCGCGATCCGGCCGCTGACCCGGTCGCTCGAGCCGCTCTTCGACCACATCGAGGCCGCGGAGCTCGCCGTGGACGACCGCGGCGTGTGCACCGGCTACCTCGCCAGCTCGCCTCTGGTGGGGGAGTCGAGGGCGGCGTGGATGCGGCAGTACGCCGTGGAGCACGGCATCGACCTGGCGGCGTCGTACGGCTATGCCGACTCCCACTCCGACCTGCCGCTGCTCGAGGCGGTCGGCCGCCCGGTCGCGGTCAAGCCCGACGTCTCGCTCTTCCGGCACGCGCGCCGGCACCGGTGGACGATCGTCGACTGGGCGAGCCCGGACTCCAGCACGCGGACGCTGAACCCGGCAGGAGATCTCCGATGATGCTCGCCCTCGAGATGTTCCGGTCGGTGCCGCGCACGGTGGCGGGCAAGGCGATCGGCGGCCGGATGCCCGGCATCCTCTCCGGGTACGCCGCGCCGCTGCGGCTCGTCACGATCCAGGAGCCGAAGGTCGACCGTCCGGGCTGGGCGCGGCTGCGCACCCGCCTGTCCGGGATCTGCGGCTCCGACCTCGGCGCGCTGTCGGGGAGGACCAGCCTCTACTTCTCGGCCGTCGTCTCGATGCCGTTCGTGCCGGGCCACGAGGTGGTCGCCGAGCTGCTCGACGACTGCGAGGACCTGCCGAAGGGCACCCGCGTCGTCGTCGATCCGGTGCTCACCTGCGCCGCCCGCGGCGTCGAGCCGTGCGCCGCCTGCGTCGCCGGGCAGACCAATCGCTGCGAGCGGATCACCGTCGGCCACCTGTCGCCGGGCCTCCAGACCGGCTTCTGCAAGGACACCGGGGGCGGCTGGGGCCAGCAGCTCGCGGCGCACCGCAGCCAGCTGCACCCGGTCCCCGAGGGCTTCTCCGACGAGCAGGCGATCCTGGTCGAGCCGGTCGCGTGCGCGGTGCACACCGCGCTGCGGTCGGGCGTCACCGGCGGCGACCGGGTGCTGGTCAGCGGCGCCGGCTCGGTCGGCCTGCTCGCGACGCTGGCGCTGCGCGAGCTGACCGACGCGGGCGAGATCATCGTGGTCGCCAAGCACGCCCACCAGCGCGAGCTGGCCCGCGACTTCGGCGCGACCGAGGTGGTCGCGCCCGGCGAGGTGCTCCGCCGGGTCCGCCGCGCGACGGGCGCCTTCCAGCTCGAGCCGCAGTTCTCCTCGCCGTACCTGCTGGGCGGCGTCGACGTCGCGATCGACGCCGTCGGCAGCAAGCAGTCCCTGGAGGCGTCGCTGCAGGCGACCCGGGCCGGCGGACGCGTCGTGCTCTCCGGCATGCCGGCCGCCGCCGACCTGTCGGCGGCGTGGTTCCGGGAGCTCGAGGTCGTCGGCACCTACGCGTCCGCGCAGGGCGACGGCGCCTTCGACAAGGCGATCGAGCTGGTCGCCACCGACGCCGTCCAGCAGCTGGCGAAGAGTGTCGCCAGCTACCCGCTGCACCGCTGGCGGGAAGCACTCGACCACGCCCACGCGGCCGGCCGCCTCGGCACGGTCAAGGTGGCTTTCGACCCCCGCTCATCCCAGTGAGGAGTACTTCATGAGTCGCCCCGGATTCGTCCTCGAGGTGGACGACCGCACCCCACCGCTCGTCGTGCACGAGGGGCTGGGCTTCCGGCTCGAGGACTTCCCGCTCGGCACGCGGGTCGTCTACCCGCCCGAGTCCATCCCGACCGTGCCCGACGTCGACGAGGCGATCCGCGAGGCGCTGCTGCACCCGGCCGACTCCGACCCGCTGCCGACGCTGCTCTTCCCGGGCATGCGCCTGACGATCGCGTTCGACGACCTCTCGCTGCCGCTGCCGACGATGAAGGCGCCCGACATCCGCGGGCGGATCATCGAGCACGTGCTGACGATGGCGGCCGAGGCCGGCGTCGACGACGTGAAGCTCATCGCCGCCAACGCGCTGCACCGGCGGATGACCGCCGCCGAGCTCAAGCACATCGTGGGGGAGCGGGTGTTCCGCTCGTTCTACCCCCAGGGCGACCTCTACAACTTCGACGCCGAGGACCGCGCCGAGCTCGCCCACCTCGGCACCACCGACAAGGGCGAGGACGTCGAGATCAGCAAGCGGGCGGCGGAGTCCGACCTGCTCGTCTACGTCAACGTCAACCTCGTCGCCATGGACGGCGGCCACAAGTCCGTGGGCATCGGGCTGGCGTCGTACAAGTCCCTGCGTCACCACCACAACGCCCGGACGATGGTGCACTCGCGGTCGTTCATGGACCACAAGCACTCCGCGATGCACCACTCCGCCTGGCGGATGGGCCGGATCATCAAGGACCACGTCAAGGTCTTCCAGATCGAGACGACCCTCGACAACGACGTGTTCCCGAAGCCCTACGACTTCCTGCAGAAGCGCGAGTGGGAGTGGTCGGTCAAGGACCAGGCGTCGATGCTCGGCGTACGCCGCGGGCTCGCCGTCGCTCCGCAGAAGCTGCGCCACAAGATGTTCCACGACATGCGCTCGGCGTACGGGCTCACCGGCGTCAACGCCGGCGAGGTCGAGGCCGTGCACGAGCGCACGCTGGCGAAGGTGCACCAGCAGCACCTCGTCGAGGTGCAGGGGCAGAGCGACGTCCTCGTGATGGGCGTGCCGTACCTCGGCCCCTACAACGTGAACTCGTCGATGAACCCGATCCTCGCGACCTGCATGGGGCTCGGCTACTACTTCAACTCCTACCGGGGCCAGCCGGTCGTCCGGAAGGGCGGCGCGGTGATCCTCTACCACCCGCTGAACGAGGGCTTCAACCAGCTGCACCACCCGTCGTACGTCGACTTCTACGAGGAGGTGCTCGCCGAGTCGACCGACCCGGCGGTCGTGGGGGAGAAGTACGAGCAGCAGTTCGCGCAGGACCCGTGGTACATCCACCTCTACCGGACCTCGCACGCATACCACGGCGTCCACCCGTTCTACATGTGGTACTGGGCGGCCCACGCGATGGACCACGTCGACGAGGTGATCTGGGTCGGTGCCGACCGGCGGGCCGCGTCGCGACTCGGCTTCCGGGCCGCGACCACCCTGCAGGACGCGCTCGAGATGGCGTCGGGCACCGTCGGGTCGTCCCCGTCGATCACCTACCTGCACAACCCGCCCCACCTGCTGGCCGACGTGCGATGACGAACTTCCTCAAGGAGTCGGTCGACGACGTACGCACCGTGGCGCGCGGCTGGCGCTGGGGCCGGCGGCCGCAGGTGCCGCGGTCGGCGGAGGAGTGGGTGCCGCCGGCGCGGTCGACGGTCTTCCGCACCGACTGGTCGCGGCGGAAGCCGGCGATGGCGGCGCGCGAGGTGGCGCAGAAGGTCGGCCTCGAGCCGCTCTTCCGCTCCCAGGTGCGCACGCACGTCGAGGGCCTCGACGTGCTCGACCGCGTCGACGGGCCGGTGATCTTCGTGGCCAACCACGCCTCCCACCTCGACACACCGCTGGTGCTGCTGTCGCTGCCCGACGAGTGGCGACGGCGTACGGCGGTGGCGGCCGCGGCCGACTACTTCTTCGACACCTGGTGGCGCGCCGTGGGGTCGGTGCTGGTGTTCAACACGTTCCCGATCGACCGTCGCGGCGGCACGATGGCGGCCACGCCGGGTGAGGTGCTGGCCGACGGCTGGAGCCTGGTGATCTACCCCGAGGGGACCCGCTCGGTCGACGGCTGGATGGGCAAGTTCCGGATGGGCGCGGCGTTCCTCGCCAAGGAGCACGGCGTACCCGTCGTCCCGGTCGCCCACCGCGGCACGTTCGCGGCGATGCCGCGCGGGCAGGGCTGGCCCTCGCGCGGACGGCGCCAGCTCACGATCCGCTTCGGCGAGCCGCTGGTCGCGGGTGCCGACGAGTCCGTGCGCGACTTCGCGCCGCGGATCAAGGACGCCGTGGCGGCGCTGCTCGACGAGGACCGCACCACGTGGTGGGAGGCGCGCCGTCGCGTGGCGACCGGCGCCGTACCCGACCCGTCGGGACCGCAGGTCGCCCAGTGGCGGCGGGTGTGGGAGCAGACCGAGTCGCCGGTCGCCGAGGCGCCCGAGCGCAAGCTGACCGCGTGGCGCCAGCGTTGAGCCAAGGCTGACTCTCGGCTAAGAGGTGTCTCATCGGCGGCTCATGGTCGCCTCACTGCCGGCCGTCAGGCTCTTCCTCGAAGGAACGATTCCGATTCGAGGAGACACGATGAACAAGCTCATGACGTCCGGGATGGTCGGGTTGGCCGGGATGGTCGCGGCCGGGCTGGTCGCCTGGCAGGCGCCGGCATCCGCCTCCGGCTCGGACTCCGACACCGCGTTCAAGCGCGACGACGACAGCCAGGTGCTCGTCACGACGATCGACGACGACGATGACGACGACACCGGCCTCAACGACCAGACCCGCACGCGGACCCGCACCGGTCGGGACAACACGGGCACCAACACCCGCAGCGGTCGCGGCGACCGCGACAACAGCCGGGACACCCGGGTCCGTGACCTCACCTCCGACGGCCCGGGCAGCGGGAACGTCGACCGCTCGAGGAACGACACCAACGACCGCTCGCGGCACAACACGCGCGGCTGATGACCATCGCCTCCTGGGACTTCCTCGAGGGGGACCCGATCACCGCCGAGCTGACGGCTGTCCGTCGGCTCGGCGGTGGGTCCGCCTACGAGGCGTACCTGGCCTTCGACGAGGTCACCTACGCGCCGGTCGTCGTGAAGGTGGTGCGCCCTGACCAGGTCGAGGACGCCCACAGCCTGCGCGGCCTGGCTCGTGAGGTCGACGCGCTCGCGACCGTCAACCACCCGGTGGTCGTGCGCGGCCTGCGCCACGTGCTCTCGGGCGATCGACCGCACGTCGTGCTGGAGCAGATCGACGGCCCGCGGCTGTCCACGCTGATCCGGCGCTACGGCCCGCTGCAGGAGCAGCAGTACCTCCCGCTGGCGATCGAGGTCGCCAGCGCGCTGCACTACTTCGCGCACCTCGACTGGGTGCACCTCGACGTGAAGCCGAGCAACGTGATCATGGGCGCCCCCGCGCGCCTCATCGACCTCTCGGTCGCGCGGACGGTCGCCGACGCGGCCCGGTCCAGGCGCATCGGGACCGACCTCTACATGTCGCCCGAGCAGGCCGACCCCGACCGCTTCGGCCCGCCGTCGTCGGCCTCGGACGTGTGGGGGCTGTGCGCGACGCTCTTCGAGGCCGTCGCGGGCTACCGCGCCTTCGATGGCGCCTCGGACGACGACGTCCTGCCCCAGACCTTCGAGGACCCCTACGAGCTGCCGGACGGCGTACCGCCCGAGGTCGTCAAGGTCCTGTACGCCGGGCTCGACCGCGATCCGGCCAACCGGCCGCTGCCGCGCGAGGTCGCCGAGGCGCTCGAGCCCGTGCTCGCCCGGCAGCCGCGGGTGCGGCTCGGCGGCGCCCTGCGCGCCGGGTGAGCCGTCAGCGGTTGAAGCGGTAGCCCATGCCGCGCACGGTGGCGATCGACCCGGACCCGAGCTTCTTGCGCAGGTAGCCGACGTACACGTCGACGACGTTGGACCCGGGGTCGAAGTCGAGGCCCCAGACGTGGTCGAGGAGCTGCTCGCGGGAGAGCACCTGCCCGGCGTTCACCATGAACATCTCGGCCAGCGCGAACTCGCGGGCCGAGAGCTCCACCTGCCGCTCGCCGACGTCGGCCCGGCGGGTGCGGACGTCGAGCCGGACGCCGCCGCACTCGAGGACGTCCTCGCGACCCGGGTGACCGTTCGAGTGCTCCTGGCGCAGCCGGAGGCGGACCCGCGCGAGCAGCTCGGCGAACCGGAACGGCTTGGGCATGTAGTCGTCGGCGCCGCCCTCGAGCGCCGAGACCGTGTCGCCGACGGAGTCGCGCGCGGTGAGCACGATGACCGGGATCTGTGAGCCCTGGGCGCGCATCTGGTCGAGGACCTCGAAGCCGTCGATGCCCGGGAGGCCGATGTCGAGCACGACGAGGTCGAAGTCGCCGCCGAGTGCGCGGTCGAGACCGTCGCGGCCGTCGCCGACGACGGTGGTCAGGTGGCCGTCGGCGCGCAGGCCCTTGGCCACGAACGACGCGATGCGCTGTTCGTCCTCCACGATCAGGATGCGGGCCACTCGTCGTCCTCCAACCTCGTCGTCCTCGGCAGCGTCACGACGAATCGTGCTCCCGGCGGGTGCGGCGCCGGGGGGTCCTCCGCGGCGACGGTGCCGCCGTGCGCTCGCACGATGGCGCCGACGATGGAGAGGCCGAGTCCGAAGCCCTCGTCACCGGGTGGTACGGCGGAGCGGCCGAATCGTTCAAAGATCAGGTCGCGATCCTCGGGCGGGACGCCGGGGCCCGTGTCGCGGACCCAGAGCCGTACCTCGGTCGGGGTGGCGGACGAGCCGATCGCGACGGTGTCGCCGGCGCTGGTGTGCTTGACGGCGTTGTCGCAGAGCTGGAGCACCGCCTGGGTCAGCCGTTGCTCGTCGGCCACGACCTTGGTCGCCGCGACCTCGTCGACGACCCAACGGCGGTCGCCGAGGCCGCGGGCCTTGGCCATCAGGTCGTTGGTGAGCCCGTCGAGGTCGACCTGACGGAGCTGGAGGAAGTCGGGGCGGTCGCTCTTCGCGAGCAGGATGAGGTCGCCCACCAGCCGCGACATCCGGTCGATCTCGTCGAGGAGCAGCAGCCGGGTCTCGGCGACCTCGGTGGGGTTGTCGGGGTCGACGAGCTCGAGGTGACCTCGAAGCACGGTCAGCGGGGTCTTGAGCTCGTGGCCGGCGTCGTCGAGGAACTGCCGCTGGCCGATGAACGCCGCCTCCAGCCGGTCGAGCATCCCGTTGAAGGTGCGGGTGAGGGCGGTGATGTCGTCGTTGCCCGTGACCGGCAGCCGCTGCGAGAGGTCGGTCTCCGTGATGTCGTCCGCCGTCTCGCGCAGGGTGCGCAGCGGGGACAGCAGGCGACCGGAGACCCAGAACGCCACGGCCGTGATCAGGAGCAGGGCGAGGCCTGCGACGATGGCGTAGGTGCGCATCGTGTCGCGCAGGCCCTCCCTGGCCCGGTCGAGGAACGTGACGACGACCAGCGCTCCGGTCTGGTCGCCCTGGCGAACCGACTGGACGTTGATCTCGAGCGCCCCGAACTCGGAGTCGACCTCGGTGCGGCCGTTGCTCTCGATCAGGGGCGGGACGACCTCCCGGATCCAGGCGGACCCGCTGATCGCGTCCCACCTCGGCGACTGGCCGGTCGGCCCGTTGTCGCCCCAGGTCAGCAGCAGCTCGTTCTCGTCCGGGACGTTGCGCGTGAGGAAGAGCTCGAGCATCTCGGCGGCGCTGGTGAACGGTCGACCGGTGTCCGGGTTGCGGCCGTCCTCCTGCAGGGCCGCGAGCTCGGCGAACTCCTGCTCGGTCTGCGCCGCGACCTGCTGCTCGAGGCGGCGCAGCTCGATCGTGTACACCACGGCGCCCGCGACCGCGAGACCGGCGAGGACGAGGAGCGCCACCGTCGCGGTGATGCGGACGCGGACGGAGACGCTAGTCCTCGCCACCGTGCCCGCTGTCGTCGTCGCGGTCGTCGCTGTCGTCGCCGCCGTGGCCGCCATCATCGTCGTCCCCGCCGCCGTGTCCACGGTCGTCGGTGCGGTCATCGTCGTCGAGGTCGTCCCACGGCGTCACCACCTCGACGTCGTCATCGTCGTCGTCATCGTCGCCCGACCGCGACGGCGACGGGTCGGGCTTGGGCTTGGTCTCCGGCTTCGCCTTCCCCGTCGGCTCCCCGGTCGGGGTCGGGTCGGCCTCGCGGATCTGGATCGTCTCCCGCGGCGGCGGGTCGTCGGAGGCGGACGCGGCGAGGGAGCCCGCGACGTACGCACCGAGGGGCAGGACGACCGCGAGCCCGATGATGAGCTTCCAGACCGGGTGCATGGTCCGATCATTCTCCCCGATCGTGGGCGGTCGGTGAGAGTCGCATGAGAGCACTCTCACCCGCGAGGCGCAGGTGGGCGGCCGGTTCCAGCAGCACACGGGAAAACGAGGCAACCTACGGACAACGTCGGGTCACTACAGTGGCGGAATGATCGTCCCGTTCAGCGTCTCGGACTTCATCGACCGCGCCGTGCAGGTGTACGGCGAGCGAGTGGGCGTCGTCGACGAGCCGGACCAACCCGCGCCGCCGCTGAGTGGCTCGCCGGGCAGTGGCCGGCTGACGTACGCCGAGCTCGGCGTACTCGCGCGGCGGCAGGCCGCGAAGCTCGACGAGCTCGGTCTCGAGGTGGGCGACCGCGTCGCGGTCGTGAGCCACAACAGCGCGCGGCTGCTCACGTCGTTCTTCGGTGTCAGCGGCTGGGGGCGGGTGCTGGTGCCGGTGAACTTCCGGCTCCGCCCCGACGAGGTCCGCTACATCGTCGAGCACTCCGGCGCGCGGGTGCTGCTGGTCGACCCCGAGCTCGAGGAGTCGCTCAAGGACGTCGAGGCGGAGTTCAAGTTCGTGCTCGGCAACGACGACGAGCTGTTCGCGGCGGAGGATGCCGAGCCGCGGCCGTGGGAGCCCGACGAGAACGCGACCGCGTGCATCAACTACACCTCCGGCACGACCGCCCGCCCCAAGGGGGTGCAGATCACCCACCGCAACATCTGGGTCAACGCGGTGACGTTCGCGATGCACGCGACGGTGTCCGACCGCGACGTCTACCTGCACACGCTGCCCATGTTCCACGCCAACGGCTGGGGGATGCCGTACGCGATGACCGGCCTCGGCGTGCAGCACATCGTGCTGCGCAAGGTCGACGGAGCCGAGATCCTGCGCCGGGTGCGCGACCACGGCGTGACGGTCATGTGCGCCGCGCCGGCGGTCGCCGCCGCGGTGCTCGAGGCGGCCCAGACCTGGGAGGGCGAGATCCCGGGCCGTGACCGGGTGCGGATCATCATGGCCGGCGCGCCGCCGCCGACGAAGACGGTCGCGCGGGTGCAGGAGGAGCTGGGCTGGGAGTTCATCCAGATCTACGGCCTCACCGAGACCTCGCCGCTGCTGACCTTCAACCGGACCCGCGCGGAGTGGGACGACCTCGACGCCGAGGAGCGGGCGTCCCTGCTCACGCGGGCGGGCGCGCCCGCGCTCGGCGTACGGCTGAAGGTGTCGGACGGCGACCCGGAGGAGGGCGGCGGCGAGGTGCTGGCGCGCTCCAACGTCGTGCTCGAGGGCTACTGGGAGCAGCCCGAGGAGTCGGCGAGGGCGCTGGAGGACGGCTGGTTCCACACCGGCGACGGCGGCACGATCGGCGACGACGGCTACCTGACGATCTCCGACCGCAAGAAGGACGTGATCATCACCGGCGGCGAGAACGTCTCGAGCATCGAGGTCGAGGACGTGATCTTCTCCCACCCAGCGGTCGCGGAGGTCGCGGTGATCGGCATCCCGAGCGAGAAGTGGGGCGAGACGATCATGGCGATGGTCGTGCTCGCCGAGGGCCAGCAGGCCACCGAGGCAGAGATCATCGCGTGGTGCAAGGAGCGGGCGGCGGGCTACAAGGCCCCGACCGTGGTCGAGTTCCGCGACGAGCTCGCCCGCACCGCGACCGGCAAGCTGCAGAAGTTCAAGCTGCGCGCGCCGTACTGGGAGGGGCGCGACCGCCAGGTCAACTGAGGATCGTTGGGACTATCCCGATGCGCGCGTGTCGAGGACGACCTCGAACTCCAGCAGGTCGGCACCGGTCGCGACGGGGTTGGCGCGCTGGCCGGCGTGGGCCGCGGCGGCTCCGCCGTCGCGCCAGGCCTCGAACGACGCCTCGTCCTCCCACTCGGTGACGACGAAGTAGCGGTCCTCGCCCTTGACCGGACGCAGCAGCTGGAAGCCGAGGAAGCCGGCGCTGCCGTCGACGGTGTGGGCGCGGTTCGCGAAGCGCTTCTCGAGCTCCTCGTGCGCCTCGGGCGGGACGGAGATGGCGTTGATCTTCACGACCGACATGGGACGAGCCTAGGACCACGTCGGTCGGGCATCAGGCTCGACCTCCGTTGGTCGAGCAGCGAGCGCCGGCGCGGGTTTCCGGGGTCTCGACAGGCTCGACCACCGGTGGTCGAGCAGCGCGCCGACGCGCGCGACCAGCGGCGGTCGCGGCGCCCGTCCCCGATAATCTCGGGCCCATGCCCGCGCTGAAGGACGTCGTTGCCCTGCTGCACGGCTGGTACCCGCCCGCCACCGCCGACTCCTGGGACGCCGTCGGCCTGGTCGCCGGCGACCCGGACCAGCAGGTGCGCAAGGTGATGTTCGCGGTCGACCCGGTGCTGCCGGTGGCCCAGGAGGCGGCAGAGTGGGGCGCCGACCTGCTGGTCGTCCATCACCCGCTCTTCCTCAAGGGAGTGCACGGCGTCGCGGCGACGACGCCCAAGGGCCGCACGCTGGCGACGTTGACGAAAGCCGGCTGCGCACTGCTCACCGCGCACACCAACGCCGACCAGGCGCTCGGTGGCGTGTCCGAGTCGCTCGCGCTGGCGCTCGGGCTCACCGGTCTCGCGCCGATCGTGCCGGCGCCGGCCGGGCCGATGGACAAGCTCACGACCTACGTTCCGGTCGCGGACGCCGAGGCGCTGCGTGCGGCGCTCGCCGCGGCCGGCGCCGGCCGGATCGGCGACTACGACCACGCGTCGTTCTCGACGCCCGGGTCGGGCCGGTTCCGCCCGCTGGAGGGCGCGAACCCGACCATCGGAGCGGTCGGCACCGTCGAGACCGTCGAGGAGGAGCGGATCGAGGTCGTGCTGCCCCGGTCGGCGCGCGCGAGGGTGGTCCGGGCGATGCTGGACGCGCACCCCTACGAGGAGCCGGCGTTCGACGTCGTCGAGCTCGCCGACCCCGGCGTCGCCGCGACCGGCACCGGCCGGATCGGCGACGTCGCGCCGACGACGCTGCGGGAGTTCGCCGCGGCCGTCTCGGCTGCGCTGCCGGCGACCGCCCACGGCGTACGGGTGGCCGGCGACCCCGACCGGGAGGTACGCCGCGTCGCGGTGTGCGGCGGGGCGGGTGACTTCCTGCTCGACACGGTCGCGCGGACCGACGCCGACGTCTACGTGACGAGCGACCTGCGGCACCACCCGGCGAGCGAGTTCCGGGAGCTGGAGGGGCCCGCCCTGGTCGACATCGCGCACTGGGCGGCCGAGTGGACCTGGCTGCCGGCGGTGGAGGCGCGGGTGCGCGCGGCGCTCGGTGCAAATGGGGGCGATACGGTGGACACCCGCGTGAGCACCACGTGCACCGATCCCTGGCAGTTCCGCATCTGAGGAGACCCCGCTGAAAGCCGATCCCGCCGCCCAACTGAAGCTCCTCGACCTGCAGGAGCTGGACTCCCGCGGCGACCAGCTGCGCCACCAGCGGGCGAAGCTCCCGGAGCTCGCGGAGATCACCGAGCAGACCGCGAAGCGCACCGACGTCGACAACCTCGCGCGGGACGCGCGGATCGCCGTCGACGACCTGACCACCGAGCAGAAGAAGGTCGACCAGGACGTCGAGGCGGTCAAGGCGCGCCGCACGCGCGACCGCGACCGGATGGACCAGGGCCTGGTCACCAACCCCAAGGACCTCGAGCGGATGCAGCACGAGCTCGAGTCGCTGGAGCGCCGGATCTCGTCGCTCGAGGACGACGAGCTCGAGGTGATGGAGAAGCTCGAGGAGGCCCAGCGCGAGCTCGACCAGCTCCAGCAGCTGGTCGCCGAGACCGACGACCGGCTGACGACGCTGCACGCGGCCCGCGACGAGAAGCTCGCGGACATCGACGCGAAGCTCCAGCAGGTGCAGGCCGACCGCGGACCGGCGGCCGAGGGGCTGCCCGCGGACCTGGTCACGCTCTACGACCGGCTGCGCGACCAGAAGGGGGGCGTCGGGGCGGCCGCCCTGCGGCGCCGGGAGTGTGGCGGCTGCCGGCTCACCCTCGACTCCGTCGAGCTGACCCGCATCAAGGGCCTGCCCGAGGACGAGGTCGTCCGCTGCGAGGAGTGCCAGCGCATCCTCGTGCGCACCCCCGAGTCCGGTCTGTGACCCGATCGGTCGTCATCGAGGCCGACGGCGGCTCGCGGGGCAACCCCGGCCCAGCCGCGTACGGCGCGGTGCTGCGTGACGCCGAGTCCGGCGCCGTCATCGCCGAGGACGGCCGCAGGATCGGCGTAGCGACCAACAACGTCGCGGAGTACTCCGGCCTGATCGCCGGCCTCAAGCTCGCCGCCGAGCTCGCGCCCGACGCCGACGTCGAGGTGCGCATGGACTCCAAGCTCGTCGTCGAGCAGATGTCGGGCCGTTGGAGGATCAAGCACCCCGACATGCGTCCGCTGGCCGAGCAGGCGCGGCGGCTCGCGCCGGACGGCACGACGTACACCTGGGTGCCGCGGCTCGAGAACGCGCACGCGGACCGGCTCGCCAACGAGGCCCTCGACGGGAAGCGCGACGGCGTGACCGTCGCGGCCGAGGCCGGTCCGTGGGAGGACGAGCCGGAGTCCCTGGCCGAGCTCGTGCAGGACCCCGACACCCAGCCGGTCTCGATGCAGACCCAGGCGCGGGGCTGGTCGGGCGGTGGCGCGCCGACGACCGTCGTGCTGGTGCGCCACGGCGTCACCGCGCACACCCTCGAGAAGCGCTTCTCCGGGGGCCTCGCCAGCGCCAACCCGGGCCTCAGCGACGAGGGCCGCGCCCAGATCCGCGCCGTCGCCGACTGGCTGGGTCCGATCGCCGACCGCATCGACGCCGTCGTCGCGTCGCCGGTACGCCGCACGTTGGAGTCGGCCGAGATCATCGCGGCCGCGTTGGGGCGCGAGGTCGGGCTCGAGCCCGGCTTCGCCGAGATGGAGTTCGGCCACTGGGACGGGCTCACCTTCGCGGAGGTGGGGGAGCGGCACCCCGACGAGCTGACGTCGTGGCTGGGCTCGGTCGACCTGGCGCCGACCGGTGGCGAGTCCTTCCGCACCGTGCAGGAGCGGGTGCTCGCGGGGCTCGACCGGCTGCTCGAGACCCACGCCGGCCGCACCGTGGTCGTCGTCAGCCACGTGACGCCGATCAAGACGCTGGTCGCCAACGCGGTCGACGCGCCGATGGAGTCGTTGTTCCGGATGGAGCTCAGCCCCGGGTCGGTGACGGTGCTGGCGTGGTTCGACGACCGCCCGTCGATGCGGATGTACAACGCGCTGCCGCCCGGCAACGACGTGTTCGCGCCCGGCGCGACGAAGTGGTAGCTACAGCTCGCTGACCACGACGTCGAGACGGGTGCCGTCGACCTCGACCACCCAGCCGAGGTCGCGCAACGCCTCCGCGAGCCGGTCCGGTGTCCGAGGGTCGGCGCCGTCCTCGAGCAGCGCGCGCACGATGCGGCCCTTGGTGGCCTTGTTGAAGTGGCTGACCACCTTGCGCTGTCCCTGGTGCTCGTGCAGCACCCGCACCGTCGCGACCTTCACCTCGGGCGTCGGCCGCCAGAAGGCGGCGTAGGTGCTGCTGCGCAGGTCGACGAGCAGGCCGCGGCCCAGCGCCTCCGTCACCGCGTCGCCGAGGCACTCGCGCCAGACGGCGGCCACCGCGCCGAGCCCGGGCAGGGTGGTGTCGCCGGAGAGGCGGTACGCCGGGATGCGGTCGCCCGGGCGCACGAGCCCGAACAGGCTGGAGGTGACCGCCAGGCGCTTCGTCGCCCGCCGTCGGGCGGCCGTGGAGAGCGTGGCGACGTCGAGGGCGTCGTACAGGACACCGGTGTAGACCTGGTCGGCCCGCGCGGTCGGGTTGCCGCGCAGCCCGCGGTTCAGGTCGACGAGGTCGAGCTGGGTGCCGCCGACGCCGAGGGTCTTCGCGGCCACGTCGGGGTCGCCCTCGCAGAGCTCGACCAGGGCGTCGAGCACGCGCTCCCTCGCGGGGGTCAGCGTCGGGAAGTCGAGCGTGGCCAGGTCGAGCGGCTTGCCGCGACGCGGCGCGGCCTTGCCCTCGCTGGGCGGCAGCAGGATGAGCACGGTGCCCTATCGTGCCGGTATGCCGAGCAGTCGCGTCGTCCGGGTCCGCTCCGCCGATGACGGCGTGGCCGCGGCCACGCTGCGGGCCGGCATGGAGCGCATCCGCGACGAGCTCGACGCCTCGCCGGACTTCCCGCCCGAGGCCGAGGAGGCCGCCGCCGCGGCCGCGGCCTCGCCCCGGCTGCCGGACCTCGACCGCACCGACATCCCCTTCGTGACGATCGACCCGCCCGGCGCCCGCGACCTCGACCAGGCGGTGCACCTGTCGCGCGACGGGTCCGGGTACGTCGTGGAGTACGCCATCGCCGACGTCGCCGCGTTCGTCGCAGCCGGCGACCCGGTCGACCTCGAGGCGAACCGGCGCGGCGAGACGCTCTACGGCCCCGACGGGAAGGTGCCGCTGCACCCGGCCGTGCTCAGCGAGGGCGCGGCGTCGCTGCTGCCCGACCAGGAGCGCCCGGCGCTGCTGTGGACGATCCGGCTCGACGACGAGGGCACCCGCACCGACGTACGCGTGGAGCGGGCGCGGGTGCGCTCCACCGCGCAGCTGACCTACGAGGAGGCGCAGGCGGCGATCGACGGCGGCACCGCCGACGCCTCCCTGGCGCTGCTGAAGGAGATCGGCGAGCTGCGGCTCGCGCGGGAGGCGCAGCGGGGTGGCGTGGAGCTGCCGCTGCCCGACCAGGAGGTCGACGTCGTCGGGGACCGGTGGCACCTGGAGTTCCGGGAGCAGCTGCCGGCGGAGCGCTGGAATGCGCAGATCTCCCTCCTCACGGGCTTCGCGGCGGCCGACCTGATGATGTACGCGCGGATCGGGCTGCTGCGCACCCTGCCGCCGCCGGACCCGCGCGACGTGCAGCGCCTGCACCGCACCGCCCGCGCGCTCGGCATCGACTGGCCGGCCGAGCAGCTCTACCCCGACTTCGTGCGCTCGCTCGATCCCTCGATCCCCGCGCACGCCGCGATGGTCGACGCGAGCGCGCGGCTGCTGCGGGGGAGCGGGTACGTCGCGTTCGACGGCGAGACGCCCGCGCAGCCGCTGCACTCGGCGCTCGCCGAGGAGTACGCCCACGTGACCGCCCCGCTGCGCCGGCTCGGCGACCGGTACGCCGGCGAGGTCTGCCTCGCGCTCTGCGCGGGCACCGAGGTGCCCGACTGGGTGCGGGCGGCGCTGCCGGCGCTGCCGAAGACGCTCCAGTCGTCGGGGTCGCGGTCGCGTGCCTACGAGCGCGCCATGCTCGACCTGGTCGAGGCCGGCGTGCTCGCCGACCGGGTCGGTGAGACCTTCCCCGGCGTCGTGGTCGACGTCGAGGAGGACGACGAACGCCGCGGTGTCGTGGTCGTCCACGACCCCGACGTCGAGGCGCGCGTGGTGTCGTCGACGCCGCTGCCGCTCGGCACCGACGTGCAGGTGCGGCTGACCGTGGCCGACGTCGAGGCACGACGCGTGGAGTTCACGCTGGCCTGAGCCGATCGGTTCACCTCGTGGTCGCCCGGCCGTCGCGATCCGATCACCCGACTCCGACAGGTTTCAAGCACCGAAGAACCTGACCCACTCGGAAGGCCGGAAATGACCGAGACGTTCGACCCTGCCCGCCACGTCCAGCTGCCTATGGCCGGACACACCCACGGCAACCGGAGCGCCGTGACCTGCCACCTGCGGTGTGGCAACGCCTGCGCGTTCGAGGCGCCGAACACCACCGAGACGACGTACTTCCGCGAGATCGCGAGCCAGGCCCTGAGCCGGCGCCGCATGCTCGGCGCCGGAGCCGTCGCCGCCGGCCTGCTCGCGGGCGGCTCGCTGGTGTCGCCGGCCGCTGCCGACGGTCGCGGCCGCGACAACGGACAAGGCCACGGCAAGGGCCGGGACCGGCGCGAACCGCTCGAGTTCGCCGCGATCGCACCGGTGGCGGCCACGGTCGACGCCTTCTCCGTGCCGAGCGGCTACCGCTGGGACGCGATCATCCGCTGGGGCGACCCGATCCTGCGCGGTGCCCCGCCGTTCGACCCGGCGGCGCAGACCCCCGAGGCGCAGGCCGGTCAGTTCGGCTACAACAACGACTACCTCGACATCATCGAGACCAACCGCTCGGGCACGAGCGCGATCCTCGTGTGCAACCACGAGTACACCAACGAGAACATCATGTTCCCGCCCGGCACCGCCCCCGAGACCGTCATCCGTACGGCGTGGGCCGCGCACGGCCTCTCGGTCGTCGAGCTGCGCCGCCGCCGGCGCGGCGACACCTGGACCTACGTCCCGGGCGCGCGGCTCAACCGGCGGATCACGCTCGACACCGAGTTCGAGCTCGACGGCCCGGCCGCCGGCTCGGCGCTGCTGAGGACCGCCGCCGACCCGACCGGTCGCAAGGTGCGCGGCACCATGAACAACTGCGCCGGCGGTACCACCCCGTGGGGCACGATCCTGTCGGGCGAGGAGAACTTCAACCAGTACTTCAGGGCGACCGGCACCGACCCGAAGGAAGCGCGCTACGGCCTGAGCAGCAGCCAGGACACGCGCAACTGGCGCTCGGTCGACCCGCGCTGGGACGCCACCACCGCGGCGTACGCCAACGAGCCGAACCGGTTCGGCTGGATCGTCGAGATCGACCCGACCGACCCGGGCTCCACGCCCGTGAAGCACACGGCGATGGGCCGCTTCAAGCACGAGGGCGCCAACGTCACGGTCAACCGCGACGGGCACGTCGTGGCCTACATGGGCGACGACGAGCGCTTCGACTACCTCTACCGGTTCGTGTCGAAGGAGCGGATCCGCCACGGCGGCAGCTGGCGCGACCAGCGGCACAACAAGCGGCTGCTGAGCGAGGGCGACCTGTCGGTGGCGCGGTTCACCGGCGACGGCCTGGCGGACGGCGTCAGCGACGGCACCGGCGAGTGGATCCCGCTGACGAGGGACGGGCAGTCGATGGTCCCGGGCTTCAGCCTCGAGGAGGTGCTGGTCTACACGCGGCTGGCCGCCGATGCCGTGCAGCCGACCAAGATGGACCGGCCCGAGGACGTCGAGCCCAACCCGATCAACGGCCGGGTCTACGTCGCCTGCACCAACAACACCGACCGCGGCAAGGTCGGCAAGGAGGGGCCGACGGAGCCCAACCCCCGCGCGGCCAACAAGGACGGCCACGTCGTCGAGATCGCGCCGACCCGCGGCGACCACACCGCCGACACGTTCACCTGGAACCTGCTGCTGATCTGCGGCGACCCCGCCACCGCCGGCACCTACTTCGGTGGCTGGACGGGCGCGGTCTCGCCGATCTCCTGCCCCGACAACGTCGCGTTCGACAGCGAGGGCAACCTCTGGATCTCGACCGACGGCCAGCCGTCGGCCCTGAAGCTCGCCGACGGGCTCTTCAAGGTGCCCGTGTCGGGTCGCGAGCGCGGCCACGTGCAGCAGTTCCTCGCCGTACCCGCCGGGGCTGAGACGTGTGGCCCGGTGATCCACGACCGGGACGGCTCGGTGTTCGTCGCCGTCCAGCACCCCGGCGAGGAGGGTTCCTGGGCCGCGCCGCAGTCGCGGTTCCCCGACTACGTCGCCGCGGGCGGTACGCCGGCGCCCGGCGCCTTCGCCGGGCCGCGGCCGGCAGTGGTGCAGGTGACGCGCGACTGACGGCGCGACCGACAGGCATCATCTCCACCACGATCCTGACCTGACGTGCCACAAATCCGGCCGGACCGGCGTTTGATGGGCGTGAGCGAGGTAGCCGTGGAGAGCACTGCGCCGCCGGGCAGGTACGCCACCGACGAGGAGCTGTTCCATGCCCTCTACCCGGGACTGCGGCGGTTCGCCGCGGTGGTCGGCGCGCGCGACCAGGAGCCGGACGACCTCGTGCAGGAGGCCCTGGCCCGGGCCCTCAAGCACGGCCCGCTGCATCGGCTGGACTCACCCGGCGGCTACCTGCGCCGCGCCATCCTGAACCTCGCCGCCGACACCTGGCGCGCGGCCGGCCGCCGCGAGCGCGCGCTGCGACTGCTGCACCGGGACGCGGAGTCGAGCGACCCCGAGCCCTCGGACCTGTCGGAGCTCGACCGCCTCGGCTCGCTCGACCGGGCGGTGCTCTACCTCGCCGATGTCGAGGGATACGGGTTCCGCGAGGTCGCGGACCTGCTCGACCTGTCGGGGACCGCTGCTCGGTCCCGAGCGTCCCGCGCCCGCCATCGACTCCGCGACGCCATCACCTCTCCCGAAGGGGACGGGGCATGAGCATCGACGAGTTCTTCGACGACCGCTCGCAGCGTGGCGAGGCGCGCGGCGCGAAGCGGGTGTGGGAGGACGCCTCCGCCGCGAGTCGCTCGGCTCGCCGCCGGGGTCGCGTCGCCGTGGGCGCGTCGCTCGTGGCGGCGGCCGCCGCTGCCACGCTCATCCTGCCCGGCATGCTGACCGGCGGGCCCGACGACAAGGCGCGCGATCCGGCCGCGCCCCCCACGACCGCTGACCCCAGCCCACCGGAGCCGACGGCCACGGGCCTTGCCCTCGTCCTGGAGCTGAACGACCGCTACCGCATGTGCGCCGAGAACGCCGGCTTCGACCCACGCGGGGTCCAGGTCGTCGTCGGCGACGACGGACTGCCGTGGGCCGTCAAGACCGGCGTCGACGTCCCGGCCAGGATCCACGGGCAGTGCCTGACGGCCATCGGGGGGCGGGACCCGCACGCCTCGTCGTACGGCGAGCCCAGTGCGCCCTGATGCTTGGCCCGATGTCACGTCCGGGTCCCGCATCTCGTCCTGGTAGTCGACGGCACATCGACATCAGGAGGAGACATGACCACGACCAGGATCCCGCCGAAGGAGATCACCGGGCTCTACGGCGCGATGGTGAAGAAGTTCGCGGGCAGGATGTTCGGCCAGGTCCCCGAGTCGCTCGGCGTGATGTGGCACCACCTGCCGGTGCTCAAGGCCAGCATGGCCTACGGCCAGAAGGTCCAGAAGTGGGACCGCTGCGACGAGGGCCTCAAGTCCTTCGCTCACATGGCGGTGGCCTCGCTCGTGGGCTGCTCGTGGTGCCTGGACTTCAACTACTTCATGGCCCACAACCACGGGCTCGACGTGGAGAGGGCACGCGAGATCCCGCGGTGGCGCGAGTCGGACGTGTTCTCGCCGCTGGAGCGGGAGGTGCTCGGGTACGCCGAGGCGATGAGCCAGACCCCGCCCACGGTGACCGACGAGATGGTCGCCAGCCTGCTGGAGCAGCTCGGTCCCGACGGCGTCATCGAGCTGACCTCGGTGATCGGGATGGCCAACCTCACGACGCGCTCGAACACCGCCCTGGGCATCGAGTCGGAGGGCTTCTCAGCAGCCTGCGGACTGAAGCCCATGGCAGAGCGGGCGGGGAGCGCGACGGCCTGACCCGAGGCGCGACGGCAGGCGCAGCTCCGGGAGGCGCCGCCGGCGTACGTCCCGGACGACCGGCGCGTCGGGAAGCGCGCTGAACATCGAACAGCCGTCGTAGCGGCCGTCGTCACCTTCCCGGGTCCGTGTCATGGCTGCTGCGACGAGTCCGAGGTCCATCGCGCCCATCTCCTCTGGTCGGTGTTTCCAGTGAACGCTTTATTGATGGTAACGCACAGCGTTGCTGGCTACAATGCTTTTGCTGGCAACATTCTCGAGGGGTGATGGCGTGGCTGAGACCGAGCGGTGGCCGAGGCTGGTGGGCGGACGACCGTCGCTCGACCTGGTCAACACCGACGGGTACGACGTGGTGCTCCAGTCCGGCGAGGCGTTCCTTTCGTGGTGCCGGTACGCCGGCCTCGCGGTCTCCCCGCGCCTGACCCCCGCGGCCGAGCGTGCGCTCCTGCGCGACGCACGCAGGCTCCGCGCGGCGCTCCGCTCCGTCATGACGTCGCTGGCTTCGGGCGGTGGCGTGCCGGGGGAGATGGCCGCGATCCAGGCGATCTGGGCCGACGCCGTCCGCAGCGCGAGGCCCGTGCTCGACGAGGGGCGGCTCCGCTGGACCTGGGACCCGGCCGCGCCGTCGTCGGCTCTTTCGGAGCTCGCCGCCGACGCCGTCGACCTGCTCACCCAGGGGCCTCTCGGCCGCCTCAAGGAGTGCCCCGGCTGCGGCTTCGTCTTCCTCGACACCACGAAGAACGGCGCCCGCCGTTGGTGCTCGATGGAGGACTGCGGCAAGGAGGAGAAGATGCGGCGCTACGTCGCGAAGCGCGCGAAGGCCCGTGCGGGAGCGGAGCGTTGACGAGGAGGTTACTCGCCGGTCGCGTATGAAAAATGCGCCGCTGGGCACGGGAACCGGTGCAGGGAATACGCGAAGAGCGGCCAGCCGCCCGGGCGGCCGCGCCCCGGAGGGAGATCCGATGAGCACCGAGCAGCCTGCACCGCTGACACCGGAGGAGCTGGCCCAGGAGGGGGTCACGGCGCTGCCGGACAAGGAGGTCGTCTCGATCCTCGATCTTGCCGCGGACATCGACCTGGCGATCGACGGCGCGGCTCCCATCGACCTAGCGGTGGCACTCAACGCCAACGTGGTGGCCCCGATCGATGCCGCGGTGAGCGCCAACCTGCTCAGCAACGGCTCGACCGCGCAGGCGATGTCCGACCAGGGCGTCATGGTCACCCAGAGCATCGAGGCCGACGCCATCGCGACCGGCATCCAGGACAGCCAGATCGACCAGAGCGACACCGTCGAGGGCGGGGACCCGCCTGCCGGGGACGACGGAGCTCAGACGATGCTGGCCGCGGGCACCGAGGTGGGCGACGCCGGCCTCGACGCCGCGAGTGCGCCGGTGGACGGCAGCGTGGTCGTGGACGCGGCCGGCAACATCCTCGGTGTCCTCGACACCGACACCGGCAACGTGGTGGACGCCGACGGCAACATCGTCGGCACTCTCAACGAGACCACCGGAGTCGTGGTCGACGCCGCCGGCCAGCTCATCGGCACCGTCACCGACCTCGTGAACGGCGCCAGCGTGATCGGGAGCGACGGCGACGTGCTCGGCGTCCTCGACGCGGTCACGGGCAACATCGTGGACGCCTCGGGCAACGTCGTGGGTGTGCTCGATCCGTTGACCGGCGACGTGTTGAACGCCGTCGGCGCGGTGGTGGGCAGCGTGACGGACTTCATCGACGGCACCACCGTCCTCGACGCGGCCGGCAACGTGATCGGTATGCTCGACGGCGCGACGGGCAACGTGGTCGACGTGGCCGGCAACGTCATCGGCGCGCTCGACCCGATCACCGGGCAGGTGCTCGACGCTGCCGGCAACCTGCTGGGCACCGTGGGGGAGATCGTCGACGACGTCACGGACACCATCGGCCAGCTCAACACCGGCGACCTGCTCAAGGGCGACCTGCTCAACGTCGACATCAACGTCGACCTCGACGCCGATCTGGCTGCGCCGATCAACGGCGCGATCGCGGCCAACGCCAACGTAGCGGCGCCGATCGACGCGTCGGTGGCGGCGAACATCCTGTCCGAGGACTCGGTGTCGACCGCGATCGCCCAGCAGGACGCGATCATCACGCAGACGATCACGGGCAACGCCGTGGCGACGTCCGAGCAGGTCTCGGACATCGACCAGAGCTCGGTCGAGCCCGTCGACACCGACACCGCGTCGACCGACGACGACCCGGTCACCACCCAGCCGGTGGCGACCGAGACCGCCGCTGCTGCGGACGAGTCGGCCACGGACGCGCCCGACCCGGCGGCAGAGCCGGTGACGGACCCGGCGACGGTCGAGGAACCGACCGTGGATGACGGCGCGGTCGACGCGGCCGCCAGCTCCACCCCGTGAGCACGCTTGTCGACGCGCCCGTTCGCGTCGACGGCGTCCAGTTCATCGGAGAGATGGTGGGGTCCGGCTACCGGACCCCACCCTCCCTGGTCAGGCGCGCCGACGGCCAGGTCCTGCAGCTCACTCCGCTGCTCTACCTGGTGCTGCGGGCGGTGGACGGCCGATCCAGCTGCGCCGAGATCGCGCAGCGCGTCGGCCGCGCGATGGGTCGGAGCGTGACGGCGACCGACATCGCGACGCTGATCGACACGCGGCTGCGGCCGCTCGGCCTCCTCCGGCAGGCCGACGGCTCCGAGCCCGCGATCAAGCGCTCCGACCCGCTGCTCGGCCTCAAGCCACGATTCGCCGTCACCAGCCCACGAGCCACCCGGTGGCTGACCGACCCGTTCCGGTTCCTCTTCCGGCCGGCCATCGCCGCCGTCTTCGTGGTCGGGTTCGCCGCCGTCGCTGGATGGGTGTTCTTCGAGCGCGGCCTCGGCGCCTCGGCGTACGACGCCTTCGAGCGACCCCACCTGCTGCTGCTGGTATTCGCGGTGACGGTGCTCTCGGGCGGCTTGCACGAGTTCGGGCACGCGGCTGCGGCTCGCTACAGCGGAGCCCAGCCCGGCGCGATGGGCGCGGGGCTGTATCTGGTGTGGCCGGCGTTCTACACCGATGTCACCGACAGCTACCGGCTGGGCCGTGCCGGGCGGATCCGCACCGACCTCGGCGGCCTGTACTTCAACGCGATCGTCGTAGTCCTCACCTTCGTCTGGTGGTGGGCGACGGGGTGGGAGGCGCTGCTCCTGCTCGTCGCCACGCAGGTGCTGCAGATGATGCAGCAGCTGCTGCCGCTGCTGCGGTTCGACGGCTACCACCTGCTCGCCGACCTCGCGGGCGTGCCGGACCTCTACCACCGGATCCGGCCGACGCTGGTGGGACTGCTCCCGCACCGCTGGCGCTCGCCCGAGAACCGGGTGCTCACCCCGCGGGCCCGCTTCTTCATCACGCTCTGGGTGCTCCTGACCGTCCCGATGCTGGCGCTGATGCTCTACGCGGTCATCGCCGCCGTGCCGCGGCTGCTGGGCAGTGCCGGGTCGGTGCTGCGTGCGGACGCCGCCGCGGTCGGTCGCGCATGGGGCGCCGGCAACCCCCTCGACGTCTCGGCCGGCACGCTCCAGGTGCTCGGTGTCGCGCTCCCGGTGCTGGCGTGCGGCCTGATCCTGTGTCGCGTCGGCCTCCGCTTCTTCGGTGGGCTGGCGCGGTGGAGCCGTGGCTCGTTCATCAAGCGGGTGGCCGCCACCGCCGCCAGCGTCACGGTGGTGACAGCGCTGCTGTGGGCCTGGTGGCCGCACCCGGGCGTCTATCGCCCGATCGAGCCGGGGGAGCGTGGCCTGGTCACGTCGCTCTTCCAGCCGCCCGAGGCCGAGCTCACCTCCGCCAGCACTGCAGGCGGGCCCCTCGTGAGCTCTGGAGGCGTTCGGGCTGCCGCGATGCAGGCACAGAGCCGGCTGAGCGAGGAGCGTCTCGTCGTACCGCTCGAGGAGGGCACCGACCTCCCGACCCGCGACGACCCGCGGGTCGTGATGGTGCTCATGCCGCGGACAGAGCCGGAGAGCGACCTCCCGGTCAGAGGCACGCGGGTCGACCCGCGACAGGCACCCGCTGGTGACTCCGCCGGCTCGTCGGTTGCGGCACCGGGTGAGGCGCAGACCACCGCCCCGGCCGGCAGCGCGCCGGACCAGCCCGCTCCCGGGCCCTGGGTCTTCCCCTTCGACCAGCCGCTCCCGCCCGCCGAGGGCGACAACCAGGCCCTGGCGGTGAACACCGCGGACGACTCGGTGGTGTACGACGTCGCCTTCGCCCTCGTCTGGGCCACGGGCGACGAGGTGCTCAACGTCAACGAGGCGCACGCCTACGCGTCCTGCTCGAACTGCGTCGCCGTCGCCGTCGCCTTCCAGGTCGTCCTGGTGCTGGACGACGCCCGGGTCATCGTGCCCCAGAACCTCGCCGTGGCCGCCAACTACGACTGCTACCAGTGCATCACCGCAGCGATCGCCAGCCAGCTGGTGCTCTCGGTCGAGGAGGAGCCCGGGCAGGCGCAGCTCCTGGCGCTGGACTCCATCTGGGACGAGCTCGTCGCCTTCGCGAGCTCGATCACGGCGTACTCCATCACCGAGATCACGGACGTCCTCGAGACGTTCCAGGCCGAGATCACCGCGCTCCTGCGCGGCGCTCCCACCGTCGAGGCCGAGCCGAGTCCCACCACGTCCGACCCGCCCGATGCCGGGGAACCGACCACGCCGACCACCCCGGATTCGTCATCGCCGACCGGGCAGGCGACCACGGGACCGTCGGCGCCGTCGCCGACCTCGTCCTCGCCCTCGTCGCCCACGTCGACGACGCCGGCCGATCCGACCTCGGAACCCACCTCGCCGACTCCGACCGAGCCCTCGGCCTCGCCCTCGTCCACGGCTGAGTCGCCCACGGACCCGCCGTCCACGTCGTCGCCGACCGAGTCGACGTCTCCGACTCCGCCCGCCGAGAGCTCCACCCCGAGCCCGATCCCGTCACCCTGAGAGCCGGCTTTCGGTGCCCTAGAATCGCGGCCTCGCCTCACCCCTGGGGCGGACGGGCTACGGCAGGTTCCGATCCTGTGTGGCGACCGTGATCCGTAAACAGTGGTACGACCACATCGGCAGGGGTTACCCGGCGGACCCGGCCCTCGCGCCTGGGTCCGCCGTGGTTGCACGCGGACTCTCCTCGAGCCGTGATGTGGATGCGCTGGCCTGTAGGCCGGGTTCTGTACGCCGGAGCGTGGCGACCATCCATCTACGACGACCGTTGCCGGCCGCCTCCAGCGGTCTACCCGCGCACTCGGGCGGGCCGCCCTCGGTCGTGCGCGCGTCCGGGGCCCGAAGGCTCCGGACTTCTTGACCTTGCTCCAGGTGGGGTTTACCTAGCCGGTCGGGTCGCCCCGGCCGCTGGTGGTCTCTTACACCACCCTTTCACCCTTACCTCCCGTTGCCGGAAGGCGGTTTGCTTTCTGTGGCACTGTCCCGCGGGTTGCCCCGGGTGGGTGTTACCCACCACCCTGCCCTGTGGAGCCCGGACCTTCCTCGGGGAGTTGCCTCCACGCGGTCGCCCGGCCAGCCCATCCGCGAGAGCAAGGATAGGGCAGACCGGGCTTCCGCGTGCAGGTCAGCGGCTCGCCTCGAGCACGAGGTTGTACGCCGTGCGTGCCGCCACCTGAGCAACCCGGAAGCCGGCGTCGACGAACGCGCCGGTCAATCGGGCCGCGCCGGCCTGGGCGCCGAAGGCGGCGCCCCCGTCGGCGACGCTGTGGGGGACGCACAGCGTCGCGCTTCCGGTGTAGAAGGCCAGCGCGATCGGGTTCTCGAGGTTGGCCTCGAGGGTGTCCTCGGCGAACGGCTCGACGGCGACGACGCTGCCGCCGGGCGCCAGCGAGGCGCGGGCGTGCGCGAGCGCGCCGACGGGGTCGCCGAGGTCGTGCAGCGAGTCGAAGAAGAAGATCACGTCGTAGCTGTCGTCGTACGACGAGGCGTCGCCGACCTCGAACTGGACCCGGTCCGCGACGCCCGCCTGCTGCGCGGCCGCGGTCGCCCGCCAGATCGACTCGTCGTGGTAGTCCACGCCGACGAACGTCGAGGCCGGGAACGCCTCGGCGAGCATGATCGTGGCCGTGCCGAGGCCGCAGCCGACGTCGAGCACGCGGGCCCCGCGCTGGAGCCGCTCGGCCAGCCCCTCGACGGCCGGGACCCACTCGGACAGGAGCGATCCGCGGTAGATGGTGCCGTAGAACCGCTCGACACCCCCGAACAGGCGCGAGTCGTGCTGGTGCCAGCCCACGCCCTCGCCGGTCGTGTACGCGTGGGCGAGCTGGTCGACGGCGGCGAACTGGGCGACGAGCAGCTCGAAGCTGCCGAGCTGGCAGGCGAGGCTCTCCTCGTCCGCGAGCACCAGGGCGTGCTCGGCCGGCAGCGAGAACGATGCGGTCGCGGCGTCGTAGGCGACGTACCCGGCCGCTGCCTGGGCAGCGAGCCACTCCTGGACGTAGCGCTCGGCGAGCCCGCAGCGCTCGGCCAGCTCGGCGGCGGTCGAGGACGGCATCGACGCCAGCGCGCGCCAGAGGCCGAGCCGATCGCCGAGGTGCACCAGCACCGCGTTGGCGGCGAAGGCGCGTTCGCCGGCGACCCGCATGGAGAACTCCTCCACTACGGCGGTGTCGATGTCGATCTGGGTGGTCATGGTGTTCCTCTCGGGGTCGTGCGGTCCCGGGTCGGCACCGCAGTACGACGAGGTTCGCGGGACCGCCTGTCACGCGGCTGTTCCGTCCGGTGACAGGTCCGTGACAGCCTGTCGCTGGAGGCTCACGGCATGACGGACCTGACCGACCTCGGCACCCTGCTCGGCGTCTGGGCGCACCCCGACGACGAGACCTACCTGACCGGTGGGCTGATGGCGGCGTTGCGCGATGCCGGCCACCGCGTCGTGTGCGTCACCGCCACCCGGGGCGAGGCCGCGGACCCGGGTGGCACAGCAGGGGAGCGTGCTGCCCTGGCCGCGCTCCGCACCCGTGAGCTCGACGCGGCGCTGGCCGTCCTCGGGGTCGACGAGCACCACTGGCTCGACCATCCCGACGGCGCGTGCTCGGACGCCGACCCGGCGGCCGCTGCCGAGAAGCTCGCCTGCCTGGTCGACGAGGTGCGTCCCGACACCGTGATCACCTTCGGACCCGACGGCTTCACCGGCCACCCCGACCACCGGGCGATCAACGGCTGGGTCGACCGTGCGCTCGAGCTGGCTGCCGCGACCCCGCTGGTGCTGCACCCGGTCGCCGTCGAGCCGGCGGTCGACCCCGAGCTCGACGAGGACTTCGGCGTCTTCGAGCTCGGCCGTCCGCGCATCTGCACCCCGGGGGAGCTCGCCCTCACCGTGCCGCTGACGGGGGTCGCGCTGGACCGCAAGGTCACGGCGCTGCTGCGCCAGGAGTCGCAGACGGCGGGCCTGGTCGCCGCGGTCGGGCTGGACCGGTTCGGCGCCTGGGTCGCCACCGAACGGTTCGCCGAGCCCGCGCAATCGGGATGACGGCGGGGACCGCGCTCCGGCACAGTGCGGTCATGAACCGGGACGAGCTCCCGCTGCGCATCTGCCTCCTCGGCCCGCTCGAGCTGCGGGTCGACGGTACGGCGGTGGACGTGCCCGGTGCCCAGCGCCGAGCTCTGCTCGCCTTGCTCGCACTCGCCGACGGTCGCCCGGTGAGCACCGACCGGCTCGTCGACGCCCTCTGGCCCGACGACCCGCCCGCACGCGCGGACCAGGCGCTCTACAACCACGTCTCGCGGCTGCGCGGACACCTGCGGCCCCACGAGCAGCGCCTGCAGCGCGCGGCCGGCGGCTACCTGCTGCGGCTCGAGCAGGACGAGCTCGACGTGGCGGCGGTACGGCGACTGTCGGCCTCGGGAGACACCGAGTCCGCGCTGGCGCTGTGGCGTGGCCCGGCACTGGAGGACCTGCGTGGCAGCCCGGTGTTCGAGGTCGACTGCGTGGCCCTCGACGAGCTCCAGCTGCGACTCGTCGACGACCTGCTCGAGCACCGCATCGACGCCGGCGACCGCTCGGTCACCTCCGACGCCAGCGCCGCTGCGGCTCGGGCACCGCTCCGCGAACGCACGGCGCTGCTGCTGGTGCGGGCGCTGGCGACCGAGGGGCGTACGGCGGAGGCGATGGCTGCGTCCGCGGCGTACCGCCGGCGGCTCGCCGAGGAGACCGGCCTCGACCCGGGGGCCGATCTCGCCGCCCTCGAGGAGCGGGTCGCCTCGGGCGCCGTCGCCGGTGCAAGGCAGACCCGGGCCCCCGGGCGGCCGGACGGTCCGATGGTCGGCCGACAGCACGATCGCGACGACGTGCTGCGCCTGGTCGGCGCCCACGGGGTCGTCACCGTCACCGGACCCGGCGGCGTCGGCAAGACGCGACTGGCCCTCGACGTCGCCACCGATCCGGCCACGGGCTCGTCCGACACCGCGGTCGTCGACCTCGCCGCTGTCGACAGCGCCGAACGCGTGTGCGCCGCGGTGGCCTCCGCCCTCGGCCTGCGCACCGGCGAGACCGTCGGCCCGGAGGACGTCGCGACCGCGCTCGCCGACCGGACGCTGTTGCTGCTGCTCGACAACTGCGAGCACGTGGTCGAAGCGTGCCGGGCGCTCGTCGTCACCATGCGGCGCCTCGCGTCCGGCGTCCGCGTGCTCGCCACCTCCCGGGTGACGCTGCACGTGCCGGGAGAGTACGTCGTCCGGCTCCAGCCCCTGCCCGTCCCGCGGGCGGCGGGTGGCGACCTGGCCGCGCTCCGGCGCCAGCCCGCGGTCCGGGCGTTCGTGGAGCACACGCGGCGCGTGCGACCCGGCTACGACCTCGCCGAGACGGACGCCGCCGACGTGGTCGAGGTGATCCGGCGGCTGGACGGGCTGCCCCTCGGGATCGAGCTGGCAGCACGTCAGATGGCGGTGATGCCGCCGAGCGCGGTGCGCGACCGCCTCGACCGGGCACTGGACCTGACGACCGGCCGCACCGGCGCCGACGACGACCGGCAGCGCACGCTGCGCGTGACGATCGGTGCGTCGTACTCCCTGCTGCCCGAGGGGGCTCGCGCCCTGCTGCGGGCGCTGGCGCCGTTCCCGGGTGGGGTCGACCTCGCAACGGTGGAGGGGCTCGCCACGGCGGTGGACGCCGGGGACGCCCTGCACACCCTCCACCAGCTCGTCGACGCCTCCCTGGTCGTGGCCGATCCCGGCGCGGGCAGGTACCGCCTGCTCTTCACGGTGCGGTCCTTCCTCCTCGACGAGCTGAGGACCCTCGGTGAGCTGGAGTACGCCGAGGACCGGTTCCTCGCCAGGGTCGTCGAGATCGCGGCCGAGATCGGTGCGGCCGCGTCGGGACCCGACGAGCCGGCCGCCGACCGGCGGCTGCGCGCCGAGCTGGACAACCTGCGCGCGGCCCGGGACGTGGCGCGGCAGCGGGCGCGCGACGACGTCCTGGTCGAGATCACGCTGTCGCTGGACGAGGCGTGCATCTGGCGCGACCTGCGGGAGCTGTGGCAGTGGTCGCTCGAGCTCGCGTCCGACCCGACGCTCGTCGGACACCCGGACCGGGTGCGCATCCTCGGCTGCGCCGCCGAGGCCGGCCGGCTACTCGGCGACCTGGACCGGGCCCGGAGCCATGCCGAGGAGGCCCTCCGCCTGGCCGGACCGGACTGCGCACCGACCGAGGTGGCCGCGGCGTGGGACGCGCTGGCGAGCGTCGCTCACTATCGCGGGGACTTCATCGTCGCGAGGGACGGCTGGCTCCGCGCTCGCGAGGGGCGCCCGGCGTCCGCGGCCGTCCACCGCGCGTCCGCCGCGCTGGCGGCGTCGTACGGCGGCGACCCCCTCGGAGCGCGCGCCCTCGTGGACCATGCCCACGCCGAGCTGGCCGAGAGCGGCGGTGTCTCGCACCGCGCGTTCACGGCCTACGTGGAGGGCGAGGTGCGGTCGACCGCCGACACCGAGTCGGCCATCCCGTGCTACCTGTCCGCGATCGAGGACGCACGGCGCAGCGGCGCCGTCTTCGTGGAGGGCGTGGCCGGCGTCGCCCTGGCCTCCGCCCGCGCGCGGACCGGGGACCTCGCGGGTGCGGCCGCCGGCTTCGCCGACCTGCTGGGCTCGTGGCGCCGCACCGGGCACTCCACCCAGCTCTGGACCACGGCGCGCAACGCCGCGGCGGTCCTGGCCGCCGCGGGCCGCGCCCACACGGCCGCGCTCGTGCTCACGTGCGCCGACGCGCAGCCCGGCGCCGCCGCGGTGAACCCCGCGATCGCCCGGCACAGCGGCCGGGTCTTCCTCACCCTGGACGACGTGCTGCCGGGTGCGGACGCCGGCGCGATCCGGGCGGAGGCGGAGCGGCTGACGCCCAGCGGCGTGCTCGACCTCGCCGGACGGGACCTCACCGTCCTGGCCGACGCGCTCGTCCGGGGATGACTACGCTGTCGCGGTGCTGACCGAGGGATACGAGATCAGGCCACTGGGCGTCGCGGACGCCGGGGCGCGGGCGGCGGCGTACGCGCGCAACCGCGAGCACCTCGCGCCGTGGGACCCGGTGCGGCCGGAGAGCTTCTTCACCGAGCAGGGGCAGGTCGAGAACATCGAGCAGCAGCTGGTCGACCTGGAGAAGGGGAAGCGGCACGCCTTCATGCTCTGGTACGACGCCGGCGACCGGCAGAGCATCGTCGGCCAGGTGGCCCTCGACAACGTCGTGCGCGGGGTGCTGCAGAGCGGGACGGTCGGCTACTGGCTCGACCACGAGCACCTCGGCAAGGGCCTCGCGACGCAGATGGTCGGCGACGTCGTCGAGTTCGCCAGGGAGATCGGCCTGCACCGGCTCGAGGCCGGGACGATGGTCAGGAACACGGCGTCGCAGGGGGTGCTGCTGCGCAGCGGGTTCACGCAGTACGGCGTGGCCGAGCGCTTCCTCTACATCGCCGGTGGATGGCAGGACCACGTGCTGTTCCAGCGCATCCTGCACGACGAGGCGCCCGGGAATCCCGGGTCCTGAGCGGGCGTTGAGGGGGCATGAACGACGACATGCTGCCCACGCCGCCGGTCGTGTTCCCGGGACAGGCGGCCCCGGAGTCGGCGTACCGCACCGCGTTCGACCTGCTCGCCAACCGCGCGCCCAAGGAGGCGCTCGAGGTGCTCGAGCCGGCGCTGGAGCAGGAGCCCGACAACACCGGCCTGCGCACGATGCGTGCGTGGGCCTACCTGCTGCGCGCGCAGCTCCAGCGCGCCGAGACCGACCTCGAGCAGCTCGTCGAGGAGAACCCCGCCGACGACTGGGCGCAGCACGCGCTCGGGCGCTGCCTCGAGCGCCAGAGCAGGTACGCCGAGGCGCTTCCGCATCTGCGGCTCGCGGCCGCGATGAGTGGCGACCCCGACCACGGGCTGGCAGCGCTGCGCGTGGAGGAGAGGCTCAAGACCGCCGAGTAGGGGTACCTTCCGGCCATGAGCGACTACTGGTTCTGCGTCAAGCACCACCGCGTGGAGCAGGGCGAGGACATGTGCCCGCCGATCGACCGGCTCGGGCCGTACGCCACGCGCGAGGAGGCCGAGGGCGCGCTCGGCAAGGCCGAGCAGCGCAACGAGGAGTGGGACAACGACCCCAACTGGAATGACTGACCCGGTCCGGCAGAAGGCCTCGCCCTGGCCGTTCGTCGGCATGGCCGGCATGGCCTGCGCGTTCTTCCTGTACGCCGCGAGCGGGCTGGTCGCCCCGTTGTGGGCGGCCGTCCTGCTCCTCGTCGTGTGGGCGCTGCTGCTCGTCGTCGCCTGCGCGTGGTGGACTCCGCACCCGCGCCGGGTGCCGGCGGTGGCGGTGTTCGCGGTGGTGCTGTGGTTCGCGGTCGTCACCGCCGGCGGGGCGTGGCTGGGCTGGACGGCCTGACCGTCACCCGGCCGGGCGCACCGTCACCCGCGTGATCCGGTGCCGGTCGACGTCGGAGACGACGAGCTCGTGGCCCTCGACGAACACGACGTCGCCGACCTCGGCGAGCCGGCCGAGGCGGTGCATGACGTAGCCGGCGACGGTCTCGTAGGGGCCGTCCTCGAGAGGCACGCCGGTGTCGCGGGCGAACTCCTCGATCGTCAGCCCCGCGTCGACGACGTCGGGCGCTGTCTCGGGCACCTCCTCGTCGTACTCGTCGCGGATGTCGCCGACGAGCTCCTCGACGAGGTCCTCGAGGGTGACGATGCCGTCGGTGCCGCCGTACTCGTCGACGACGACGGCGATGTGGCGGCCCTCGTCGCGCATCCGGGCCAGCGACGGCAGCACCCGGTTGGTGGCGGGCAGGTGCAGGATGTCGCGGGTCAGCCCCTTGACCCGCCGCTTCGGGTCGGCGCCGAGCAGGTCGCGCACGTGGAGGAAGCCGCGGACGTCGTCCTGGCCCGAGCCGGTCACCGGGAAGCGGGAGTAGGGCTGCGACATCGCGGCCTCGACGGCCTCTGCGACAGTGCTGTCGACGGACAGGAACGCGACGTCGCGGCGCGGCCGCATCACCTCGCTCAGCGAGCGGTCGCCCGCGTCGAAGACGTCGGTCAGGATCTTGCGCTCGTCGTCGGCGAGGCCCTCGTGCTGGTCGACGAGGAACCGCAGCTCCTCGTCGCTGAGCTGCTCCGACGTCGCGCCGGGGTCTCCGCCGAAGAGGCGCACGACGCCGTTGGTGGAGACCGACAGCAGCCACACCACCGGCCGCATGAGTACGGCGAACCGGTCGAGCGGCGCGCCCACGACGTACGAGACGCCGGCGGCGCGCTGCAGCGCGAGCCGCTTCGGCACCAGCTCGCCGAGGACCAGCGACAGGTACGCGATGAAGAGAGTGAGCAGGATCAGCGCGGCGGTGTCGGCCGCGCGCTCACCCAGCCCGAGCTCCTCCAGCACCGGAGCGAAGTCGGGGGCGAGGGTGGAGGCGCCGTACGCCGCCGAGAAGAAGCCGGCCACGGTGACGCCGATCTGCACGGCGGCGAGGAAGCGGTTGGGGTCGCGGGCGACCCGGGCGACCCGCTCGCCCCGGGGGCCGCGCTCGGCGAGCGCGTTGATCTGGCCCTCGCGCAGGGAGACCAGCGCGAGCTCCGTGCCGGCGAACACGCCGCCGACCAGGATGAAGGCCAGGACGAGCAGGAGATTGGTCAGCGTCTGGGCGTCCACCCTCGCGAGGTTAGCCGCGGGGTCGAACTCGCAGGATCGCGTCCCTCCCGTCGCCGTTGTCGGTGGTCACGTAGAACGTCGAGCCGGGGCCGTCGACCACGGTGCGGAGCCGGCCGTAGCTCTTGAGCTCGTCGGGCACCCGCACGCGTCGCAGCGCGCCGTCGGCCGTCAGGCTCAGGAACACCACGCGCGACGCCTTGAGGGCCGCGACGGCGAGGTTGCCGTCGTACGCGCCGAGCCCCGGGCCGCTGACGAACCCGCCACCCGAGGTGGCGAGCGTCGGGTCGCCGGACCTCCACACGGCGTTGACCTGCTTGCCGGGCAGCGAGTGGTCGGTCATCGGGCTGTACTCCCGATAGCCGGGCGCCGGGTCCCAGCCGTAGTTGGCTCCCGCGACCAGCCGGTTGACCTCGTCGTCGCGGTCGGTGCCCTGCTCGATCGACCACAGGGTGCCGTCCTCTCGCTGGGCGAGGCCCTGCACGTTGCGGTGTCCGTAGGTGTGGACGTAGCGCTGGATCCGGTTCTGCGCGTCGGCGAACCGGTTGGTCGGCCACGGCTTGCCGCTGAACCGGTCGAGCCGCAGCGTCTTGCCGCCGAAGGACTGGAGGTCCTGCGGTGACGTGCCGATGACGGCGTCGCCGGTGCCGACGATGAGTGAGCCTTCGGTGTCGATGAGCAGCCGGCAGCCGGCGTGACGGCCGGTCGTCGCCGGGAAGCCCCCGACGAGCTGACGGATCCGCGTCACCTTCGACAGCTTCTCGTCGAGCCGCCACGCCATCACGCGCACGTCGTGGCCGGGGCCCGCGCGGTAGCCGCCCTGACAGGTGTAGATGCGCCGGTTCTCCACGAACTCCGGATCGACGGCGAGGCCGGTCAGGCCTGCCTCGCCGGAGGTCCACACCGAGCCGCTCGGGAATCTCACCCGGTGCTTGCGGCCGTGGTCCCAGACGCTGAGCGTGGCCCGGTCGCGCTGGGTGTAGAGCAGCACGCCCCGGTCGAGCGTGCGGACGTCCCACGGGTGGTCGAGGCCGCGCACGAGGCGCTTCACCGCGAGCTTCGGGTACGCCGCGCGGTCGGCGGACGCGCCGTCCGGAGCGGCGGTGGTGGCCGCAGGGGTGGCGGGCAGGCAGAGGAGGACTGCGATCGTGAGCCCGACGGCGAGGTGGCGCATGTCCGGTCAGCCGACCGGCCGCACGCGCAGGATCGCGTCGGTGCCCCCGCCGTTGTCGGTGGTGACGTAGAACGACGAGCCGGGGCCGTCGACCACGGTGCGGATCCGACCGAACTGCCGGAGCTCGTCCGGCACGTGCACGCGCCGGAGCGAGCCGTCGGCGGCCAAGGTCAGGAACAGGACCCGCGAGGCCTTGAGCGCGGCCACGGCGAGCGTGCCGTCGTACGAGCCGAGCGTCGGACCGTCGACGAAGCCTCCGCCCGACGTGGCGAGCGTCGGGAGGCCCGAGCTCCACACCGCGTTCCTCTGCTTGCCGGGCAGCGAGTGGTCGGTCATCGGGACGCTCTCGTCGTAGCCCGCCCCAGGGTCCCAGCCGTAGTTCCCGCGCTTGACGAGGCGGTTGACCTCGTCGTCCCGATCGCTGCCCTGCTCGATCGACCACAGGGTGCCGTCGGCACGCTGGCTGAGACCCTGCACGTTGCGGTGGCCGTAGGTGAAGACGTAGCGCTGGGCGCGGCTGGCCGCGCCGGCGAACGGGTTGGTCGGCCACGGCCGCCCGGTGAAGCGGTTGAGCCGCAGCGTCTTGCCGCCGAGGGACTGCAGGTCCTGCGGATTGGTCGCCGTGGCCGCGTCGCCGGTGCCGACGAGGAGCGACCCCGCGTCGTCGATGAGCAGTCGGCAGCCGCCGTGCCGTCCGCTGGTGGCGGGGAACCCGCCGATCAGCTGTCGGAGCCTCGTCGCCCGGGTCAGCTTCCCATTGAGCTTCCACGCGATGACCCGGACGTCGTGGCCGGTGGCGGTGGTGCCGCCCTGGCAGGTGTAGACGCGCCGGTTCTTCGCGAAGCGGGGATCCACCTCGAGTCCCATCAACCCGGTCTCGCCGCTCACCCACACCGACCCGCTCGGGAACTTCACGCCGTGCTTGCGGCCGTGGTCCCAGACGCCGAGCGTGGCCCGATCGCGCTGGGTGTAGAGCAGCACGCCCCTGCCGAGCGTGCGGACGTCCCACGGATGGTCGAGGCCGCGCACGATGCGCTTCACCGACAGGGTGGGGTACGCCGCGCGCTCGGCCCCCGACGCTCGGTCGCGGGTGTGGTCGGGCGGGGTGGTGGCCGCCGGAGCGGCGGGTAGCGACAGCAGCAGGGCGGCGGTCAGTCCGAGAGCGAGGGATCGCATGCCGGGAACGTATCCGCCCTGGATGAGAGCAAACCGCGGTCGCTCAGAAGGTGTGCTCCTCGGCCGGGAACGAGCCGGCCTTCACGTCGGCGGCGTACGCCTGCGCCGCCTCGAGGAGTACGCCGTGGAGGTCGGCGTACTGCCGCACGAAGCGGGGCATCCGGCCGGTGCGCAGGCCGAAGGCGTCCTGCCAGACCAGCACCTGGCCGTCGCAATCGGGCCCGGCGCCGATGCCGATGGTGGGGATGCCGACCGACGCGGTGACCTCGGTCGCGACGTCGCCGGGGACCATCTCCATCACGACCGAGAAGGCGCCTGCCTCCTCCATCGCCTGTGCCTCCTCGACGACCCGCTTGGCCGCGTCGCCGCGGCCCTGGACGCGGTAGCCGCCGAGGTTGTGCTCCGACTGCGGGGTGAAGCCGATGTGGGCCATCACCGGGATGCCGCCGTCGGTGAGCTTGCGGACCTGGGGCGCCATCTCGACGCCGCCCTCGAGCTTCACGGCGTGCGCGTTGGCCTCCTTCATGAACCGCACCGCGGTCAGGTAGGCCTGCTCCGGCGACGCCTGGTAGGAGCCGAACGGCAGGTCGGCCACGACCAGGGCGCGGCGTACCGACCGGGTGACGGCGCGCGCGAGCGGGATCAGCTCGTCGACCGTCACGGGGAGGGAGGTCTCGTTGGCGAACACGTTGTTGGACGCACTGTCGCCGACCAGCAGCACCTCGATGCCGGCCTCGTCGAACACCTGGGCGGCGTACTGCTCGTAGGCGGTGAGCATCGCGAACTTCTCGCCGCGCTGCTTCATGTCGCGCAGGTGGTGGGTGCGGATCCGCTTGACCTGCTGGGCCTTGGCCGGACCGGTGCCGTACGGCGCGGTCTCCTCGCTCATGGGTTCTCCCTGACTGTCATCTCGCAGCTCCCTGATGGAGTCCACGGACCGTTGTCAGGCTAGCCCGGGAGAGCGGGCACGAGCCCTGTGTGCCTCGTCACGCCGAGGCACACAGGGCTCGTGGCTGGATCGGATCAGCGGGGCGTCAGCACCTCGCCTTCTTCAGGTTGTAGCTGGAGGTGATGGTGCGGCCGTCGAGGATCTTCACGGTGCGGCTGGTCGGCTTGAAGCCGTCCTTGGCCGCGATCACCGAGTAGGGGTTGCCTCTGCTGTCGAACCACCACGCGTACTTGCCGCTCGCATCGGTGTAGAGGCTGGTGTCGCCCGACCACCAGTCGAACTGGACGGTCGCCTCCTCGATCGGCGCCACCGCACCGGCGCAGTCCGTGCCGCTGACGGTGCCCTGGACCTTGCCCCAGGTCGGCGGGGGCGTGATGTTCATCGTCGCCGCGATCGGCTCCGTCTCGTAGGGCGAGTCGGTGGAGAAGCTGATCCGCGCCGTGTACGTGCCCGGCTGGTCGACCGCGGAGTCGAACGTCGCGAGCACCTGGGTGCTCTCTCCCGGAGCGAGCGTCACCGTGGTCGGGTCGACGGTCAGCCACGGGACGCTGCTGCCGGTCGAGCCGGTCACGTTCAGCACCATGTGGAAGCCCGGGAACCCGAGACCAGCGGCGTCGGTCGGCTCCGGCGTGCCGCACGTGGCCGAGCGCAGGTACGTCGGACCCGTCTGGCCGTCGTCGTTCGAGCCGACGAAGAACGCCCGTCCCGTGCCCGCCTGGTCGGGTGAGTCGATCTCGACGACCAGGCTGGAGCCGGCGGGCGCCGTACCCTCCACCGGGACCGTGACCAGGGTGAGGTCCTGCGGGCTGAGCGTCTCCTGCGTGGAGCCGATCAGGGTCATGTTCGCGTAGGTGAGCGGGCCGTCGACCGTGTAGAGGTTCACGTTCATCGGCAGGTCACCCCCGCGGACGGTCTCGACCCCGAACGACACGCTCGTGACGTTGAAGTCCGTCGTGATGTCGAACTCCTCCAGCGGGAAGACCCGCAGCCACGAGGTGTCCCGGGTCTCACCGGTCGCCGAGTTCGAGCAGGCGATCGAGTTGTTGGTGACGATCTCCTGCGACACCGACTCGGTGATGGTCACCTCGTCGTTGGCCTGCATCGGCACCTCCGGCGTCGCCGACTTGCCGGGCTCGAGCCCGGACGTGCCGAACCGCGTGCCGTTCGCCGAGCCGAAGCCACCGGACGACTTGCTCGCGGACGAGAAGTCGGCACTCCGGGCCGCCGTGGCCGCAGCCTCGGCGTTGTCCATCTGGCGCAGGGTGCTCGCCGTACCGGCTCCGCCGCCCAGCATCTCGAACCCACCGCCGCCGGTCGACATCTCCACGTTCAGGGGAGCGGTGCCGGAGTTGGTGAGGGTGAAGGTGCGGTCGACCGTGCCGTTCCCCAGCCGCCTGGTGACCGAGATGCTCGGCTTGTCGACGGTGAGCTGGCCGGCCGCCAGGCGGAAGTTGGCCGCGACCGTCCCGCTGCGCGGCACGTTCACGGTCTTCGTCTGCGCCACGTACAGCTCGGCGCTGGCCTCGAAGGCGTGCCGACCGGTGAGCGACGAGTACAGCTGGTAGAAGCCGTCGTCGACCGCCGGGTCGTCCGGCGTGGCCCGCGTGGTCGCGGTGTCGGCCGGGTGGTCGAGGCTGGTCACGGTCGCGTCGTCGACGCCGGCGCGGCCGGTCGAGCCACGGACGTTGCCGACGACGAGGCCGCCGCCGGTCGGGTCACAGGTGCGGTTGCCGATGAAGACGTCGTCGACCTGCCACCACCACGCGTACGACGCGTCGTAGTAGTGGAACCGGACCTGCACCTCGGACTGACCGGCCGCCATCGGCAGCTGGACGACGTCGGTGCGCGGGCCGCGGATGTCGGTCTCCTGGTGGAGCACCGTCTCCCAGGTGGCGCCGCCGTCGATGCTGACGTCGACGTCCGCGGAGTCGCCCAGGTTGTTGTAGTCCTGCGCGAACCCGACGATCGGGGCGGTCAGGCCGGACATGTCGATGACCGGGGAGACGAGCGAGGTGTCCTGGTCGCCGGTCGACCCGTACTTGTCGCTGTCGACGATGGCGAAGCCGCCCGAGCCGCCGGTCAGGTTCTGCCGGTTGCCCGGGTTGTTGAAGGCCCAGACCTGGCCGTTGCCGAGCCCGTCGGTCACGGTCCACCCGGCGGGCACGGTGCCGCCGGAGAACGGCTCGGTGTCACCCGCGGTGTTGAAGGCGTAGCCCGGGGTGATGCAGGTGCTGTCGTCGACCAGGAGCTCGACGTCCTGGGCGACGTTCGAGCCGCCGACCTCGACCTCGTGGGTCGCCGGCAGGTAGCCGGGCAGGTCGGCGTCCACCGTCATCGAGTACGTCGCGCCGCTGGGCAGCTCGACGCTGTAGTCGCCGGTGACGGGGTCGGTCCACACGTCGGGCGCGGGCCCGGCGATGTCGATCTCGGCGTAGAGCGGCCAACCCTGCCCGCTGCCGTCCGTCACGCTGCCCGTCACCGTCACCAGGGGCGACGCCGTCAGGGCGAAGTCCCTCGTGGTGGTCGCACCGGTCGCCACGGTCGCCTGGGCGCTCTCGTCGCCGTACCCGAACGCCGAGGCCGTGACGTCGTAGTCACCGGTCGGCAGACGCAGTGAGTAGCCGCCGTCGGCGTCGGTCGTGGTGGAGCGGTCGAACTCGCCCTCGACCGCGACGGTCGCGCCGTCGATCGGGTCACCCGTGGCGTCGTCGGTGACGGTGCCCTCGATGAGCCCGGTGTCGCCGACCGGGGCGGCCCGGAGCAGCGCGAGCGCGTCGAGCCGGCCCTCCCCGAAGACGTTGTTGTCGTCGGCGGTGCCGCCGCACGTCGTGTTGCTCGCGTCGACGGCGTTGCCGTCGAGCAGGGCGCGGGTGGCGTCGATGTCACCGCGCAGCGCCGGTGCGGCGCTCCACAGCAGCGCGATGGTGCCGGCGAGGTGCGGGGACGCCATCGACGTACCGCTGTAGTTGCCGTAGGCATTGCCGGGAAGGCTGGACCTCACGTTGACGCCGGGCGCCGAGATGTTGGGCTTGATCTCGCCGTCCTGGCCGGCGCCGCGCGAGGAGAAGCCGGCGATCGCGTTGTTCACGTCGTACGCGCCGACGGAGTAGTTGATGATCCGGCTGCCCGGCGACCCGGAGGTCTGGCAGGCCGGTCCGCTGTTGCCGTTGGACCAGCTGCCGAAGATGCCGGAGGCCTCCCAGGCCAGCTCGATGTCCTCCATGAACGGGTCGTTGCTGGGGAGCTCGGAGCCCCACGAGTTGTTGATGATGTCGGGCCGCTTGGAGACGTCGGCGTTCTCGCCCTCGAGGTCCGTCGGCGCGAGCATCCACTGGCCGGAGTCGATCAGCGCCTGGTCGGAGGGGCAGCACCCGTTGGCGGCGATCCAGGTCGCGCCGGGCGCGACGCCGATCTGGTTGGCGCCGCCGTCGCTGCCGACCATCGTGCCCATCGTGTGCGAGCCGTGGCCGTTGTTGTCGCACGGGGTGTCGCCGCACGAGCCGCTGGCGTCGAACCAGTTGTAGTCGTGGGTGTACGTGCCGTCGCCGTTGTTGCCGCGGTACTGCGTGGCGAGGGCCGGGTGGTCGTACTGCACGCCGGTGTCGATGTTCGCGATCACGATGTCCTCGCCGAGGTCGCCGAACTCGGTCCACACGTCGTCGGCGTTGATGTTGGCGACGCCCCACTCGACCGCGTTGGGCGTGCGGACGTCCTTGCCCTGCTTCGGCTCCTCGAGGCGGTAGTCGAACGTCGGGAAGAGCGCCTTCACCTCAGGCTGCGCGGTCAGGTCGGCGGCGAGCTGCTCGCTGCCGGCCTGCACGCGGATCGCGTTCGTGGCCCAGAACGACTCGTACGACGTACCGGCGTCGTCGAGCAGCGCGCGGACGTCGCGCTGGGAGTCCCGGGCGGTCTTGCGGAGCTGGTCGTAGACGAACTGGCCGCGAGCGGTGCGGTCCTTGATCTTCGAGGCCTTGGACAGGTCGGCCCGGTCGGCGAACCGGACCCAGAACGTCGCGGTGCCCTTCTCGGCCAGCTGCTGGGCGAGCTTGGGCTTGATCTTGTCGGGCTCCGGGTCGGCGGGCGCGCCGGCAGCGTTGGTGGGTGCGGCGAGAGCCAGGACGCTCGTGACGAGCAGCAGACTGGCGATCGTCACGAGGAGACGCCGGGATCGTCCGGCGCCGCGACCCCGCGAGCGGGGTTCAGGCAGGCGTGATGACATGCGTTGGTCCTCCCGAGAACGGACCCCGGAGACGGGTTGTCCCCGGGCCGGAGCGCTGACGCTAGGGACGCCGACGCGGGCGCGACAACGGGATCAGGCGGGCAACTTGCGGGCGATCCGCGGGCAACGCGGGCAAACCTGCGGCGGCTTCGGGGCAGCCGCCCGATTTCCTCGGTGCGAATCCTCCTTGACGACCTCGGATCGATACAGGAGGGTGTTGGACACCTTGGAAAGGACGGGGTGTGTCTCTCGCTCGGGGAGAAAGACCAGTCCGCGTGGTGCCGGATCAGCGCGCGCCGTTGCCCGGCTCCGACGGACCTGCCATCGTCATCGCGGTGGCGCCCACGGCCGCGGATCGGGTGCGAATCGCCGACGCGGTGGGCGGGGCTGCGCCCGTCCTGCTCGTCGGCTCGGTGCGTGAGGCGGTGCGGCTCCTGCTGCGGGACGTCTCGGTCGCCGGGGAGACGGGCGTCGTCGACCCGCTCGAGCCGGTGGCCCTGGTCGACACCGTCGAGAGTGTCGAGACCGTCGACACGGTCGGGCTCGAGCCCGTCGCCGACCCCGCCGTCGACTTCCTCATCGACTCCGACGCCCGGGTGGTGCGCTGCGGTGACCAGTACGTCGACCTGTCGCCGCTGGAGCACGACCTGCTGGTCAGCCTGCACCGGGCGGGCGGCCACATCCGGACGTTCGCGTGGCTGCAGCAGCACGTCTGGCACAACGACCACCAGGGGAGCCGGTCGCACGTGCAGAGCGTCGTGAAGCGGCTGCGCCGCAAGCTCGCCGAGATCGGCAGCCCGGTGCAGATCGACGGCGTCCGCGGCGTCGGGCTGCGGCTGGTGGCGGCCGGGGCCGACCGCTACCTCGGCTGAGCCACGCCCGCGGCATCCGCCGCGGCCTCGATGTCGGCGATCACGATCTTCTGCATCCGCATCACCGCGGCGATCGCCGCCTTCGCCCGCGCCGGATCCGTGTCGGACACGAGCTCGTAGAGCCGGGTCGGGACGATCTGCCAGGACAGCCCGAACCGGTCCTCCAGCCACGCGCAGCTGCCCGGCCGGCCGCCGTCGACGAGCGTGTCCCAGTAGTAGTCGACCTCGGACTGGTCCGCGCAGCTGACGCTGAGCGAGATGGTCTCGGTGAACCCGGCATGCACCGGTCCGCCGTTGATGCCGCGAAAGGGCTGACCGTCCAGCGTCCACTCCGCGGCCAGCACCCGGCCGAGATCGTCGTGCGAGATCCCGGTGACCGTCGAGTTCGGGAAGACGCGTGTGTAGAAGTCCACGGCCTCCATGAGGTCGTCGTCGAACCACAGGCAGGTGCTGATCTCGGGCATGCCACTCCGACTGCGCCGCACGGGAGAACTCATCGGAGACCGGCGAGCGCTCGCCCCGCGGCCCCGGCCAGCCGCAGACTCCTAGACTCGAGCACGTGGACTTCTACTCCGCCTATGCCCATGGGTTCGCGCGGGTGGCCGCGTGCACCCTGCCGGTCACGATCGCCGATCCCGCGGCCAACGCGCGCACCATCCTCGAGCAGGCCAACGACCTGCACGACGAGGGCGTGGCCGTGGCGGTGTTCCCGGAGCTGTCGCTGACCGGCTACTCCGTCGAGGACCTCTTCCTCCAGGACCGGCTGCTCGAGGCCGTCGAGGCGGCGATCGCCGACCTCGCCGCCGGCACGACGGACCTGCGCCCCGTCCTGGTCGTCGGCGCGCCGCTCGTGCACGGCGCACGCGTGGTCAACTGCGCGGTCGTCATCCACGGGGGCCGGGTGCTGGGCGTCGCTCCGAAGTCCTACCTGCCGACCTACCGGGAGTTCTACGAGCGGCGCTGGTTCGCGCCCGGCGACGACCGGCGCTCGGAGACGATCCGGCTCTGCGGCGCCGACGTGCCGTTCGGGCCCGACCTGGTCTTCGAGGCGACCGACGTGCGCGCGCTGCGGCTGCACGCCGAGGTCTGCGAGGACATGTGGGTGCCGATCCCGCCGAGCGCGGAGGCGGCCCTCGCGGGCGCGACCGTGCTCGCCAACCTGTCCGGCAGCCCGATCACGGTCGCCCGCGCCGAGGACCGAAGGCTGCTGGTGCGCAGCGCGAGCGCGCGGTGCGTCGCGGCGTACGTCTTCGCGGCCGCGGGCCAGGGCGAGTCGACGACGGACCTGTCATGGGACGGTCAGACGATGGTCTACGAGTGCGGCGAGCTGCTGGGGGAGTCCGAGCGGTTCCCCGAGGGGCCGCGGCAGACCATCGTCGACGTCGACCTCGACCGGATCCGACAGGACCGCCTGCGCATGGGCACCTTCGACGACAACCGGCGCACGCACGACGACCGGGTCCGCGGCTTCCGCACCATCCGCTTCGAGCTGCGGCCGCCGTCGGGGGACATCGGGCTGCGGCGCAAGGTGGACCGCTTCCCGTTCGTGCCCGACGAGGCGGAGCGGCTGGCACTCGACTGCTACGAGGCCTACAACATCCAGGTCTCCGGGCTGGAGCAGCGGCTGCACGCGATCGGCCAGCCGAAGGTCGTGATCGGCGTCAGCGGCGGGCTCGACTCCACCCACGCGCTGATCGTCGCGGCGAAGGCGATGGACCGCCTCGGCCGGTCGCGCGAGGAGATCCACGCGTTCACGCTGCCGGGCTTCGCGACCGGCGACACCACGAAGTCGTACGCCACGCGGCTCTCGAAGTCGCTCGGCGTGCACTTCGAGGAGATCGACATCACCGCCGCGGCCAACCAGCTGCTCGCCGACCTCGACCACCCGTACGCCGAGGGCGAGGAGGTCTACGACGTCACGTTCGAGAACGTCCAGGCGGGGCTGCGCACCGACTACCTCTTCCGGCTCGCGAACCACCGCGGCGGCATCGTGCTCGGCACCGGCGACCTCTCCGAGCTGGCGCTCGGCTGGTGCACGTACGGCGTCGGCGACCAGATGTCGCACTACAACGTCAACGCCGGCGTGCCGAAGACCCTCATCCAGCACCTGATCCGCTGGGTCGCCGGCAACGGCGAGTTCGAGGACGAGACCAACGAGCTGCTGCTCGAGATCGTCGAGCAGGAGATCACGCCGGAGCTGATCCCGACCCGCGAGGACCACCTGCCGCAGTCCACCGAGGCCTCGGTCGGCCCGTACTCGCTGCAGGACTTCACGCTGTTCCAGGTGCTGCGTCGCGGCTCCCGGCCCAGCCGCATCGCGTTCCTGGCTTGGCACGCCTGGCGCGACGCCGACGCGGGGGAGTGGCCCCCGAACTACCCGGACGAGCGGCGCACGGCGTACGACCTGACGGCGATCCGGCAGTGGCTCGAGGTCTTCACCAAGCGCTTCTTCGCCAGCCAGTTCAAGCGCTCCGCGCTCCCGAACGGTCCGAAGGTCAGCCACGGCGGCACCATGTCGCCGCGCGGCGACTGGCGGATGCCGTCGGACGCCGGCCCGGCGGCGTGGCTGGCCGAGATAGCGGAGATTCCGGAGTGCTGACGACCCGGGACTTCGCGCCGGTTCGCCCGTAGCGGGTGAAGCCGCGCGGGGCGGCGGGTCTCCAAGATCGGGGAGGCATCGAGAGGAGCCGGAATGACCACCGACACCGCCCGGGCGTCCGAGGGCGCCGCCGCCAAGCTGAGCGTCCCCACGCTGACCGCGATGGTCGTCGGTGGCATGGTCGGTGCAGGGGTGTTCTCCCTGCCGGCCCGGTTCGGCGTCGCGACGGGCATCCTCGGATCGCTCATCGCGTGGGCGGTGGCCGGCACCGGGATGCTGATGCTCGCGTTCGTCTTCCAGAACCTCGCGATCCGCAAGCCCGACCTCGACTCCGGCGTGTTCATCTACGCGAAGGCCGGGTTCGGCGACTACGCGGGCTTCAACTCCGCGATCGGGTTCTGGGCCAGTGCGGTCGCGGGCAACACCTTCTACTGGGTGTTCATCGGGTCGACGCTCGGCGCGTTCTTCGACAGCTTCGGTGACGGCGACACGGTCCTGGCGGTGGCGCTGGGGACGGCGGGGGTGTGGGTCTTCCACTACCTGATCGCCCGTGGCGTGCGGGACGCGGCGGTGATCAACCGGATCGTGACGGTGTTCAAGGTCGTGCCGATCCTGGTGTTCATCGTCGTCATGTTCTTCTACTTCGACGCGGGTGTGTTCTCGGACAACTGGACGGCCTACGGCTACGGCGACCTGGGGTCTCTGGACGAGCAGGTGCGCAACACGATGCTGATCACGACCTTCGTCTTCATCGGCATCGAGGGCGCCAGCGTCTACTCCCGCTACGCGAGGCGCCGCGAGGACGTCGGCAGGGCGACCGTGCTCGGCTTCCTGTCGGTGCTGTCGATCTTCTCGCTGGTCACGCTGGCCAGCTATGCCGCCGTGCCGCAGCCCGAGCTGGCCGCGACGCGGCAGCCGTCGATGGTCGGCGTGTTCGAGTCCCAGGTCGGCGACTGGGGTGAGGTGTTCATCAGCGTCGCCGTGATCGTGTCGGTGCTCGGCGCCTACCTCGCGTGGACGCTGATGGCGGCCGAGGTCATGTACATCCCGGCGCGCCAGGACGACTTCCCGGAGTTCCTGGGCCAGGAGAACGCCAACGGCACGCCGATCACCGCGCTGGTGGTGACGTCGCTGGCGGTGCAGGGGCTGCTCGCGCTGACGCTCTTCGTCAACGACGCGCTCAACTTCATGCTCGACCTCTCGACCAGCCTGGCGCTGCTGCCCTACCTCCTGGCCGCGGCGTACGCGCTCAAGCTCGGGCTCACCGGCGAGGCCTACGAGGGCGTCGCCGCCGCGGTCAGGCGCAAGGAGACGATCGTCGCCGGGGTGGCGACGGCGTACACGATCTTCCTCTTCGACGCGGCCGGCCTGAAGTTCGTGCTGCTGATGACGATCCTCCTCGCGCCGGCCTCGCTGCTCTACGTCAAGGCGCGCAGCGAGCACGGTCTCCGACTGTTCACCCCCGCCGAGGTCGGGCTCTTCGTGCTGATCGTCGCCGGCGGCACCATCGGTGCCATCGGCCTCTGGACCGGACGCATCACCCTCTGACCAACGAAAGGACCAGGAGCATGAGCCTCTCGTCGACGTACGGCGTGCACTCGGAGGTCGGCCGGCTGCGCAAGGTGCTGGTCTGCGCCCCCGGCCTCGCGCACCGGCGGCTGACCCCGAGCAACAACGATGCGCTGCTCTTCGACGACGTCATGTGGGTCGAGAACGCGCAGCGCGACCACGCCGACTTCGTCAACAAGCTGACGCAGCGCGGCGTCGAGGTCGTCGAGCTCCACGACCTCCTGGCCGAGACGCTGGCGGCGCCGGGCGGCAAGGACTGGATCCTGGACCGCAAGATCGTGCCCAACCAGGTCGGGCTCGGCCTGGTCGACGACACCCGCAGCTACCTGGAGGGCCTGCCGGAGCGGCAGCTCGCCGAGTACCTCATCGGCGGCCTCGCCACCCACGACCTCCCGGCGGACTTCCGGTCGGCGTACATCAGCCTTGCCCGCGAGTCGACCGGTGCCCGCGAGTACCTGATGCCGCCGCTGCCCAACACGCTCTACACGCGCGACACGACCTGCTGGCTGTACGGCGGGCTGACGATGAACCCGCTCTACTGGGCCGCCCGGAAGGAGGAGACCCTCCTCTACAAGGCGATCTACCAGCACCACCCCGACTACGTCGGGTCGACGATCTGGTGGGGCGACCCCGAGCAGGACTGGGGCCAGGCCAGCTTCGAGGGCGGCGACGTGATGCCCGTCGGGAACGGCGTCGTGCTCATCGGCATGAGCGAGCGGACGTCGCGACAGGCGATCACCCAGGTCGCGAAGGCGCTCTTCGACCAGGGTGCCGCGACGAGGGTGATCGTCGCCGGGATGCCCAAGCTGCGGGCCGCGATGCACCTCGACACGGTGTTCACGTTCGTCGACCGCGACGTCGTCACGCTCTACCCGACGATCATGGGCGCGGTGCACACCTTCACCCTCACTCCGTCCGACACGGCGCCCGGGGTGGAGGTCCGCGACGAGGGCTCGGCCGCGTTCGTCGACGTCGTGGCACGCGAGCTGGGCCTGCCCTCGATCCGGGTCATCGACACCGGTGGTGACGTGTACCAGTCCGAGCGGCAGCAGTGGGACAGCGGCAACAACGCCGTCGCTCTCGAGCCCGGTGTGGTGTTCACCTACGACCGCAACACGCTCACGAACACGCTGCTGCGCAAGGCGGGCATCGAGGTGATCACGATCGTGGGCGCCGAGCTCGGCCGGGGTCGGGGCGGCGGGCACTGCATGACCTGCCCGATCGTCCGGGATCCGGTTGACTTCTGAGGATCACCTCCGCAGACCTGCGGACAGGTCAGGCGGCGAGGTCGAGGTTGATCAGGAAGTTGGTGAACTCGACCTCGAGGCGGGAGGCGGGGTTGGGCCGGGGGAGGCGGCGGGTGCCGGTGTGGTCGACGACGTAGTGGGCGCCGTGGGGGTCGCGCCAGAGGTAGATGCCGGGGAAGGGTTGCTGCACTTGCCAGCCCGGGGCGTGGGTCTTGATCCGGTGATGCGATGTGGTCATGGGGCCGTAGTTGCCCACCCCGGTGGCACCGCCGGCGTCGAAGGGGACGGTGTGGTCGACCTGCATCTGTCGTGAGGTGCAGGTGGCGTAGGGGAAGGTGTCGGCCGGCGTCATCAGGTGCACGGCCTGTCTATGTCGGTCCGGGATCTCGTACGCATCGACCGGGGCCTGGCCGGCGAGGTCCAGTACGGGCTGGATCTTGAACCGAGCCTGCGGGCCGAGCACGGTCCGGACCCAGTCCTCGGTGACCGGGCCGTGGCCCTCGACCCGGGCGATCCCCTCACCGTCGGGCTGACCGGGGCTGCCGGCGTACAGGTGCACGAAGAGCGTGACGGTGGGGAGCAGGTCGGCCAGGTCCACCTCGCCAGACGAGGTGGGGAGGTCGTGTCCGGTCATGAGGTGCAGGACGGTCAGCACGCAACGTTCGTCGTCGGTGGCCTCCGGGAACACCGGCTTGAGGCGTGCTGCGCCGGCGGTGGTGGTGGCCTCGAGGGCCGCGATGGTGGCGGCGTCGGCGCGGACCAGGAAGGAGGCCATCCCGTGGGCCTCGCCGTGCAGCCTCCGCGCGAACCGCGCCTGCGCGGCGCGCTCTTCCTTCGCGCGGGCGGTGTCGGGGTCGGCCTGCGCGACCTTCGCCTCGACCAGGGCCTCGAACCGCGACCACGGGATCCGCCCGTCCGCGGACTCCGCGACGGCGGCATCCACGAACGCGGCTTCGGATTCGGTGAGGTCGCGGGTCTTCGCGCACACGTGCCGCGCGTAGGACGCCCGGACTTCACCGGCCAGCACCCGGGCCCAGAGCTGGGGGTGGCGGTGGCGCAGGTCCAGGGCGTCGGCCATCAGCTGCCGCGCCGCATACGGGGACCGCCCGATCCGCGCGCCGAGCTCCGCGGCGGCGAACTCGGCCACCTCCGGCGTCCCCGCACCACCGAACATCCGGGCCCTCTCCCGGCCCGGCCTGCCGGCCTCGGCGGGGTCGAGCCGGTCCGGGGAGTGCAGCACCGCCCACTGGTAGGCGACCCGGATTAGCTCGGTCTCGGCGTCCCGGATGACGGCTGCGCAGTCGGTCGCGGCATCGAGGAGCTGCTCCTCGCTCATCGCGTCCAAGGTCAGTCCTGCCATCACGTTCCTGTGATATCGAACAAATGATCGAATATCAACAAGCGGCCGAGGGTGGCATCGGGGCAGGGGGTGGTTTCGAGGCTCGTTCGCTGGCGCTCCTCGCACCTCAACCACCGTGCCCTGCGCCGCCCGGCCCTTCGAACCGACCGCTTGACGGCGGGGGACGCGCGTCCAGACTGGCGCCGCCGGGAGGACGCCAGCATCGGTGTCGAGGCGCGATCGGACCCTCGACGTAAGCGCGGACGCGGTGGAGGTTTCGAGGCTCGTCGCTGGCGCTCCTCGCACCTCAACCACCGCCTCGGCGTACGCGCGGGCGCTGTGGTGGTTTCGAGGCTCGTCGCTGGCGCTCCTCGCACCTCAACCACCGTGCCCTGCGCCGCCCGGCCCTTCCAACCGGCAGCCGGGAGGACGCCAGCATCGGTGTCGAGGCGCGATCGGACCCTCGACGTAAGCGCGGACGCGGTGGAGGTTTCGAGGCTCGTCGCTGGCGCTCCTCGCACCTCAACCACTGTGGCCCGTGCCGGTCGCACCTTCGAGGCGCAAAATCGGATGCAACCGAGCTCGCCCGCCGGGCGTCTCCACTGCGACAACACATCACGCAGACAGAAAGCATCGTCATGAACCGCACCACCGTCCGCACCGGCCTCGCGTTCACCGCCGCGGCCGCCGCCCTCTTCGCCGGCACCACCGCGCTCCCCGCCGAGGCGACCAGCGCCGCCGCCCACCCCAGGACGACCGTCACCTTCGAGGTCCCGGACTGCGAGGGCTGCGAGCTCTCGCTCGTCCAGGCCCGCTGGGACGACTCGGAGAAGTTCGGCGTCCGCGTGTGGAACGGCCCCAGCGCCACCGTCGAGGACGGCGAGGCCACCTTCCGGATCCGCAGCAGCCACACCTGGGGCATGTCGGTCCTGGTGAACGCGCCGTGGGACGGCCAGCTCGCCGCCAACACGACCGTGGCGTTCCGGTACGCCGGCCACGGCGTCGGTGACGAGGTCACCTTCGCCGACGCCCGCGACGAGCGGAAGGCGTCCGCCTGCTGGGAGGGCACCCGCCGCGACGAGGTCACCATCCCGCTCACCGTGCGCAAGGTCCGGGTCGACGGCGTGCACGGGCGCGTCAACGGGAGCATCGCCTTCACCGACACGACGCAGTCGTGGCTGCGGCCCACGCGGCGCGTGTACGACGGCGTGCTGGCCTCCCAGGACGTGAACGTCTGCGGACCGCGCGGCTGACCCGTGGCGCCAGCCAATAGGCTGCAGCCATGGGCAAGCAGGAAGACTTCGTTCTCCGCGCTCTCGAGGAGCGTGACGTCCGGTTCGTCCGGCTCTGGTTCACCGACGTCCTCGGCTTCCTGAAGTCGGTCGCGGTCGCACCGGCCGAGCTCGAGCAGGCGTTCTCGGAGGGCATCGGCTTCGACGGGTCGTCGATCGAGGGCTTCGCCCGCGTCTACGAGTCCGACATGCTCGCCAAGCCCGACCCGTCGACGTTCCAGATCCTGCCCTGGCGCAGCGGCGACGGGCCGTCGACGGCCCGGATGTTCTGCGACATCTCGATGCCGGACGGCTCGCCGTCGTACGCCGACCCGCGCTACGTGCTCAAGCGCACGCTGAGCCGGGCGGCCGACCAGGGCTTCACGTTCTACACGCACCCCGAGATCGAGTTCTACCTGTTCAAGGACGTGCCGGAGGCCGGCGCCGAGCCGGTGCCGGTCGACCGCAGCGGCTACTTCGACCACACCGCGCAGTCGATGGGTGCCGACTTCCGCCGCGAGGCGATCTCGATGCTCGAGGCGATGGGCATCTCGGTCGAGTTCAGCCACCACGAGGGCGGCCCGGGGCAGCAGGAGATCGACCTGCGTTACGCCGACGCGCTGACCACCGCCGACAACATCATGACGTTCCGGACGGTGGTGCGTGAGGTCGCGCTGACGCAGGGCATCTGGGCGTCGTTCATGCCCAAGCCGTTCACCGACCAGCCGGGCTCGGGCATGCACACCCACGTCTCGCTCTTCGAGGGCGACAACAACGCGTTCTTCGAGGCGGGCGCGGAGTACCAGCTGTCCAAGACCGGCCGCCAGTTCATCGCCGGCATCCTCAAGCACGCCCCCGAGATCAGCTGCATCACCAACCAGTGGGTCAACAGCTACAAGCGGATGATGTGGGGCGCTGAGGCGCCGTCGTACGTCTGCTGGGGCCACAACAACCGCTCGGCGATGATCCGGGTCCCGATGTACAAGCCGCTCAAGGGCCAGTCGACCCGCATCGAGCTGCGCAGCCTCGACGCCGCGTGCAACCCCTACCTCGCGTACGCCGTGGTGCTCGCCGCCGGCATGAAGGGCATCGCCGAGGGCTACGACCTCCCGCGCGAGGCCGAGGACGACGTCTGGTCGCTCTCGGAGCGCGAGCGCAAGAGCCTGGGCATCGACCCGCTGCCGAAGAGCCTCCACGACGCGATCGTGATCGCCGAGGACTCCGAGCTGCTGGCCGAGACCCTGGGGGAGCACGTCTTCGACTTCTTCCTGCGCAACAAGCGCGCCGAGTGGGACGACTACCGCGGTCAGGTCTCGGCGTACGAGCGCGACCGCATGCTCCCGGTGATCTGATGGCGGAGTTCCTCACCGACGACCGCGTGAAGGTGCTGCGTCGGTTGCTCTACGTGGTCGTCGGCTTCGCCGTCCTGGTGGCGCTGCTGGCGGTGCCGCTCGTCACCGGCGACTACGTCGTGTTCGGGGCGATCGCGCTCGCCATCGCCGTCGTGCTCGGCGGGCTCGCGTGGTTCACGCTGCGCGCGATCCGCGACCAGGCGCCGACCGCGCGCCGCCTGTGCATCACGACCGGCGTCGCGACCGTCGTGCTCTCGGTGCCGCTCGTCCAGATCTGGGTAGGCCTGCTCACGGCCGTCACCGGCATCGGCCTGCTGGTCATCACGTTCGCGCCGGAGCGGGAGCCCCAGTGACCGGGCGTCCCCGCCTGCTGGTGATCGAGCACGACGCCGAGTGCCCGGTCGGGTGGATGGGCGCCTGGCTCGACGACTCCGGCTGCGACCTCGACCTCCACCGCGCCTACGACGGCGACGAGCTGCCCGAGCTGGCGGCGTACGACGGGCTCGTGGTGCTGGGCGGCCCGATGGGCGCGAACGACGACGCACGGCACGCCTGGCTGGGCCCGGTGAAGGATCTGATCCGCGAGGCCCGGGACGCCGAGCTGCCGACGCTCGGCATCTGCCTCGGCCACCAGCTGATCGCGGTCGCCCTCGGCGGCACGGTCGAGCCCAACCCGCGGGGCCAGCAGGTCGGGCTGCTCACGGTCGGCTGGACCCTGGAGGCGGCTGACGACCCGCTGGTCGGGCCGTTCGCCACCCGGCGGCGGGGCGTGCAGTGGAACGACGACATCGTGACGGCGCTCCCCGAGGGTGCCACCCTGCTGGCCGCCACCCCCGAGGGCGAGGTCCAGGTGGTCCGCTTCGGAGCGGCGATGTGGGGCGTCCAGCTGCACCCCGAGGTAGACGAGGTCGTGCTGCAGCCGTGGGCCGACGAGGACCGGGGCAGCCACGAGACCCGGGGGATCGACACCGACGCGCTGCTCGCCGAGGTCCAGGCGGCCCGGGCCGAGCTCGACGCGGCATGGCGGCCGCTCGCCGACGGATTCGCGGCCCTCGCGGCAGACCACGCGGGGCGATGACCCGGGCGGCGCCGAGCAAGGGCAACCTGCTGCGGCTGGGCTTCCAGGAGCCCGACGCGGCGCGGGCGGCGCTCGGGGCGCTGGGAGAGGCCGCCGAGCCGCTGCTGCCGCTGCTGGGACGCACGGCCGATCCTGATGCCGCCCTCGCCGGGCTGGTCCGGCTGAGCGCGGAGGCGGCGGACGGCGACGCGCTGGTCGAGGCGCTGGCCGAGGACGAGGGCACCGCGATGCGCCTGCTGAGCGTGCTCGGCGCGAGCGAGGCCCTCGTCGACCACCTGATCCGGCACCCGGACCACTGGCACGAGCTGACCGACCCGGAGCTCGGCTCGACCCGGACCGCGGCCTGGGCGATGCGGGAAGCGCTGCTGCTCGCGGTCGGTGCGGAGCCCGGCGCCGACGTACCCGTCGCGACCCTGCCGGACGCGGCGGCGGTCGACGTGCTGCGCGTGGAGTACCGGCGCATCCTGCTCCGCCTCGCCTCCCGCGACCTGACCCACCACCTCTCGGTCGACGACGCAGCCGCCGAGCTCTCCGACCTCGCCGCGGGCACGCTCGAGGCCGCGCTCGCGATCGCCCGGCAGCGCGTGGGGGAGGACGCCGCGCTCGCACGCCTGGCCGTGATCGCGATGGGCAAGTGCGGCGGCCACGAGCTCAACTACGTCTCCGACGTCGACGTCATCTACGCCTACGCGCCGGTGGACGGCGCCGACGAGCAGGCCGCCCTCCGCGCCGCGACCCAGCTCGCCAGCAACCTGATGCGGGTCTGCTCCGACCACACCGGCGAGGGCACGATCTGGCCGGTCGACGCCAACCTGCGGCCCGAGGGCAAGGCGGGGCCGCTGGTCCGCACGATCGCGAGCCACGAGAGCTACTACGAGCGCTGGGCGAGCACCTGGGAGTTCCAGGCGCTCCTCAAGGCCCGACCGGTGGCCGGCGACCTCGCGCTGGGCCGGGAGTTCATCGAGACCACCGAGCCGCTGGTCTGGTCGGCGGCCGAGCGCGACGGGTTCGTCGAGGACACCCAGGCGATGCGCCGGCGGGTGCTGGACCACATCCCGGCCCGCGACGCGGAGCGGCAGCTCAAGCTCGGCGCCGGTGGGCTGCGCGACGTGGAGTTCGCGGTCCAGCTCCTGCAGCTCGTGCACGGCCGCGCCGACGAGCGGCTCCGGTCCCCGGCGACGCTCAGCGCGCTCGCCGAGCTGACGAGGGGCGGGTACGTCGGGCGCGACGACGGCGAGGCGCTCCACGAGGCCTACGCGTTCCTGCGCGCGCTCGAGCACCGCATCCAGCTGCACCAGCTGCGGCGTACCCACGTGGTGCCGGAGGACGACGCGTCCCTGCGCCGCCTCGGCCGGAGCATGAACTTCCTCAAGGACCCGGTCGGCGTCCTCGACAAGACCTGGCAGCACCACCGGCGCGAGGTGCGGCGCCTGCACGAGAAGCTCTTCTACCGGCCGCTGCTCGCCGCCGTCGCGCGGATCCCGGGCGACGAGGCCCGGCTGACCCCCGAGGCGGCGGAGCTGCGTCTGGGCGCGCTCGGGTTCGCCGACCCGAAGGCCGCGCTGCGCCACCTCGAGGCGCTCACCTCCGGGGTCACGCGCACCGCCCAGATCCAGCGGACCCTGCTGCCGGTGATGCTGGCGTGGTTCGCCGACGCGCCCGACCCGGACGCCGGGCTGTGGGGTTTCCGGAGGATCAGCGAGTCGCTGGGCGCCACGCCGTGGTACCTCTCCACGCTGCGCGACGAGGGCCAGGTGGCCGAGCGCCTGGCCCGGATCCTCGCGACCTCGCGCTACGCCACCGACCTGCTCGAGCGCGAGCCGCAGGGGGTCCGGATGCTCGGCGGCGACCTGCGGCCGCTCACCGCCGAGGCGCTCACCGAGGAGATGCTCGCCTCGGCCGCCCGCCACGACAAGCCCGAGGACGCCGTCCGCGCCATCCGCGGGGTACGCCGCCGCGAGCTGCTGCGGATCGCGGCCGGCGACCTGCTCGGGCTCACCGACGTCGCCGACGTCGGCGCCGGCCTCTCCCGGCTCACCGACGCGACCCTGGAGGCGACGCTCGACATCGCCGGGCGGGCGACCCGCGGCAGCCGCGATCTGGACGCCGCGCCCACCCGGATGGCGATCGTCGCGATGGGCCGGTACGGCGGCTTCGAGCTGTCCTACGGCAGCGACGCCGACGTGATGTTCGTGCACGACCCCGTGCCGGGCGCCGACCCGCAGGCGGCCGCGTCGTACGCCCAGGCGGTCGCCAACGAGCTGCGCCGGCTGCTGGCGCTGCCCGGCCCCGACCCCGCGCTCGAGGTCGACGCCGACCTGCGGCCGGAGGGCAGGCAGGGGCCGCTGGTCCGCACGCTCGACGCGTACGCCGCCTACTACGCCAAGTGGTCGAAGGTCTGGGAGGCCCAGGCGCTGCTGCGTGCCGACGCCGTGGTCGGCGACCCCGAGCTGCGGGGGCGGTTCGAGGAGCTGATCGCCCCGCTGCGCTACCCGCCCGAGGGCATCAGCGAGGACGACGTGGTCGAGGTGCGCCGGATCAAGGCGCGCGTCGACTCCGAGCGGCTGCCGCGCGGCGCCGACCCGCAGACCCACCTCAAGCTCGGCCGGGGCGGGCTCGCCGACATCGAGTGGACGGTGCAGCTGCTGCAGATGCGGTACGCCGGCACCGTGCCCGGCCTGCGCACGTCGCGCACGCTCGACGCCCTCGACCAGGCCCGCGAGGCCGGCCTGGTCGAGGACGCGGACGCCGAGGTGCTCCAGCAGAGCTGGCGGCGGGTCAGCCGCGTGCGCAACGCCGTCACGCTGGTGCGCGGCAAGCCCGGCGACGAGCTACCGCACGACAGCCGGGAGAAGGCCGCGGTCGCGGCGGTGCTGGGCTACCCGCCGGGATCGTCGGACGCGATGGTCAACGACCAGCTGCGCTACACGCGGCTCGCGCGCGGGGTGGTCGACCGGGTGTTCTGGGCCTGACGAGCTAGGCCGGCTCCTCCATGCGGTAGCCGACGCCGCGCACGGTGCGGATGTAGCGCGAGCCGCCGAGCTTGCGGCGCAGGTTGCCGACGTGCACCTCGACGACGTGGGTGTCGCCGACCCACGGGGTGCCCCAGACCGCGGTGAGCAGGTCCTCGCGGGTCGCCACGCGCTCCGGGCTGCGCATCAGCTCGGTCAGCAGGTCGAACTCGGTGCGCGTCAGCGGCAGCTCCTCGCCGTCGCGGAACACCCGGCGAGCGGGTACGTCGACCCGCAGCCCGCCGTGGACGAGCACGTCGCCGCTCGCGGGGGCGGCGGCGGCCACGCCGGGGCGGGGCCGGCGGAACATCGCGTTCACGCGCGCCTGGAGCTCCCGCAGGCTGAACGGCTTGGCCATGAAGTCGTCGGCGCCCGTCTCGAGGCCGGTCAGCCGGTCGATCTCGTCGGAGCGGGCGGTGATCATCACGATGTAGGCGTCGCTGATCTCCCGGATCTGCCGGCACACCTCGATGCCGTCGATGCCGGGCAGGCCGAGGTCCAGCGTGACCAGGTCGGGCCGCTGCTCCCGGACCGCCTCGACCCCGTCGGGTCCGGTGTCGACCGCGGAGACCTCCATGCCCAGGTCGGTGAGCGTGTGCATGATGAGCTCACGGATGTCCCGATCGTCCTCGACCACGACGGCGCGGCGGACCGGCCCGGCGACTCCTTCCATGGGGCGGATGATGCCAGACCCGGAGCCCCAGTGTTCGAGAACGCGATCCGCCCTCGGGTGGCGGGCACCACGCCCGGTCAGCGGTAGTCGCTGACCTGCGAGCCGTTGCTGATGACCAGGTGGCCGTCCCCGGCGGTCACCTGGTCGGAGGGGGTCATCCCGATGTCGAGCTCCCACGCGGGCTCGGAGGCGCCGAATGGTGTGTACGACACCGCGCGACCGGCCACGGCGTACAGGCCGTCGCCGCTGGCGGCCACGGTATTCGGGTCGGTCCTGGCGACCTCGTCGAGGTCGGCGTCGTAGACCGCTCCGCCGGACCCGATCACGTGGTCGCCGTCGGCACCGTGCACCGGGAAGAAGTAGCCCCCGCGCGCATCATCGGCCGGCAACGAGCCGATGCGCCCGTTCCCGTCGTACACCGCGACCTCGTCCGCCTCCGTGTCCCACAGGTAGACCGCGGAGCGGTTCACCAGGCCGGAGGACGGACCGTAGTCCTTCGACTGGAACTCGAGGTCGACCGTCCAGCGCGTCGTGCCGCTGTCGCTGTCGAAGGCGCGCGCCGTGTCCCGGCCGGCCGCGACCACGAAGCCGTCCGCCACGGTCATTCCCTTGAACTGGCCGGACGTCCAGCCGAGGTCCCGTGACCACTCGTGCTTGCCGGAGTCGACGTCGAGTCGCCGGAGCCGGTCGTCGTCGGCGAGGTAGACGGCGTCGGGGCCGATCCCGATGCTGGGGACGGTGCCGGTGGCGCTCCACTGCTCGTCCCCGGTCCGGGCGTCGAGTGCCCGGACCGTGCCGTCGTCGAGCACGATCACGCGGTCACCCACCGCGTCGTAGTAGTCACCCGCGGCGGCCGTCCAGCGCTCGGAGCCGTCGTCGGGGTCGAGCGCCATGACGACCCCTGCCTCGTACGCGATCGCGAGCACTAGGTCGGGCAGGCCGGGCGGGACCTGGAGGAAGCTGCCGCCGGGCAGGTCGGTCGTCCACTCGGCGTCGCCGTCGGCGTCGAGGGCTGTGACACCCGACCGCGTCACGACGTACGTCGTGGGTCCCGCCGTGACCACCTGTCGCACCTGGTCCCCGGCGTCCCAGGTCCACGCCAGGTCGGGCTCGGTCGCGACCGCGGCCGGCTGCCCGAGTCGGTCGGACCAGAAGCCGTCGTCGTCGCCGTCGCCCCGCAGCACCGTCCACGCCGTCCCGCCGAGCGCGAGGGCGGCCACGGCGGCGACGGCCACGACCGCCGAACGCCGCCGCGCCCGGGTCTCGTCCGGGGCGGGCTCGGCCGCGACGGCCTCGACGGTCTCGACGAGGACGACCTCGGTCGGCTCCTCCGGCGCCGGCTCCGGCGCCGCGAACACGTCCTTCCCGCAGCGCGTGCAGTAGTCGACGTTCGGCGACAGCGGCTCACTGCAGTGAGGGCAGAACGGGGGCGACTCCAGCGACAACGGACCAGGACCTCTCGGAACGCCCGGATGGGCGGGCGGCCACTGTAGATCAGCCGGGTTGCATGTGCGGGGTCAGGACGGGCACAGAGGGTGCATGCCCGACCAGACCGCCTCCCCGCTTCGCGCGCTCGTGCTCGTCTGCAGCCTCAAGGCGTCGCCGGCGGAGTCGAGCTCGCAGCTGCTGGGGGAGCAGGTCCTGCGGCAGCTCGAGGGGCTCGGCGTCACGGGCGAGGTGGTGCGGGTGGCCGACCACGACGTCCGGTTCGGGGTGAGCACCGACGAGGGCGACGGCGACGCGTGGCCCGGTATCCGCGAGAGGATGCTCGCCAGCCACATCCTGGTGATCGCCACGCCGATCTGGATGGGCCAGCCGTCGTCGGTGTGCAAGATGGTGCTCGAGCGGCTCGACGCCGAGCTGGGCGAGACCGACGACCGGGGCCGCATGGCCACCGAGGGGAAGGTCGCGGTGATCGCGGTCGTCGGCAACGAGGACGGCGCGCACCACGTCGTGGCGGAGGTCGGGCAGGCGCTCAACGACACCGGGTTCAGCGTCGCGGCCAACGCCGGCACGTACTGGGTCGGCGAGGCGATGCAGGACGTCGACTACCTCGACCACGACGAGACGCCGGAGAAGACGGCGGCGACCACCGAGTCCGCCGTCCGGCACGCCGTGCACCTCGCGCGGCTGCTCACGGTCGCGCCGTACCCGGGCCCGTGACATGGCCGAGACGATGGAGTTCGGTTCGTTGCGGATCGCGTTCGACGACCGCGTGCTGCGCCCCCGGGCCTGGACGACCGCGCAGTCGGAGTGGGCGGCCGAGGTCATCCGCACCGCGCCCGCCGGCCCGGTGCTCGAGCTGTGCGCCGGGGCCGGCCACATCGGGCTGCTCGCCGTGGTCGGCTCGGAGCGGCCGCTGGTCTGCGTGGACGTCGACCCGGTGGCGTGCGAGTACGCCCGGAGCAACGCCGCCGCCGCGGGACTCGCCGACCGCGTCGAGGTGCGGCAGGGCCCGATGGACGAGGTGCTCCGCGACGACGAGCGCTTCCCGGTCGTGATCGCGGACCCGCCGTGGGTGCGCCGGGCCGAGGTCGGCCGCTACCCGGAGGACCCGCTCCGCGCGATCGACGGCGGCGACGACGGACTCGACGTCGCCCGGACCTGCATCGCCGTCGCCCGGCGGCACCTACTGCCGGGCGGGAGCGTGGTGCTCCAGCTCGGCACCGCCGACCAGGTCGACCTGCTGGACAACGTCGACGCAGCCGAGGTCGTCGAGGTGCGGCGCTTCGACCGCGGGGTCGTCGTACGCCTCGACCCGCGGTAGCTCAGGCCGGCCTCAGCTGGGGCGGCAGCGCCTTGTGGGTGCCGTCGCACCAGGGGTACGACGCGGACTTGTCGCACCGGCAGACCGCGGTCACCGGCCGGGTGGTCTCCCGGGGGACGCCGTCGGCGTCCTCGATCGTGTGCTTCCCGCGCAGCAGCATCGGCCCGCCCGGGCACAGCACCACGTCCGGGTGGTCGAAGCTCATGCCGCCACCTCGCCGACGCCCCAGCGCGCGAGCATCGCCTGCCCGAAGCGGTCCTCGAGGTCCAGGCACGTGAAGGCCCCGAACCACAGGTCGTCCTCGAGCTCGGGCTCCTCGGCCAGCAGCGCCCCGCAGATCGTGCGGACGGCGAGCTGCTCGTGCACCGCGTCGGCCTCGACGTGCTCGGAGTAGTAGGCCACCATCTCCGCGGGAAACCCGAGCCGTTCGAGCCCTTGGACCATCCGGCGCGAGGGCACCGAGCTGGTGGCCTCGAAGGCCGCGAGGTGGCCGAGGGCCGCGCCGCGCAGCCGCCGGTGCAGGCCGAGCATCGTCAGCGCGTTGCTCTGCTCCAGCGCCGCGATCGGCACGGCCTCGTAGTGGGCGTCGTACGCCGGCTCGAGCCCGCACGCCTCCATGCCCCGCGCGAAAAGTTGGTGGTGCAGCCGGTTCGGGTCGCCGTCGCCGTACTCGTCGTACTGGAGCTCCATCAGCGCTGCCTTGGCGGGTACGCCGAGCCGGGGGACCAGCCACGAGACGGGATCGGACTCCTTGAGGTGGTAGAGCGCGCGGGCGCGCAACAGGTCCAGGACCTGGTCGCGGTCGGCGTCGCGGTGGACGTGCCGCGCCAGCGAGACGCCCTCCTGGTCGTCGATCCAGCCGAAGACGTCGGCCACGAACGAGAGGCCATCCGGGCGGCGATAGCGCGCACGGAGCCGTGCCTCCAGGTCGCGCTCGAGCAGGGTGCGCACCCGGATCAGCTGGGGATCCCACTCCATCCGGTCGTCGACCTCGGCGAAGCCGCGGTAGTGGAGCTCGTGCAGCACCCACAGGGCGAGCGCCGCGTCGTCGCCGGTCGCGGTCGGGGCGGTGGCGAGCACGCCGAGGAAGTCATCGGTGCGGGACCGCAGCGCGCCGAGGAGCTCCTCGGTCAACGGGCCGCGGGCCTGGGGGAGCCGGGGTTGCTGCATGCGTCCGGGGTACCCCCGGGTACCGGGCCGCCATGCGCATCGGATACTTCCTGTCCACCGAGGAGTACAGCCCCGCCGAGCTGCTCGCCCAGGCCCGCGCGGCCGAGGAGGCGGGCTTCCAGGGACTCTGGATCAGCGACCACTTCCACCCGTGGAACAACGAGCAGGGCAACAGTCCGCACGTCTGGAGCATGATCGGCGCCATCGGGCAGGTCTGCGACCTGCACGTCACCACCGCCGTCACCTGCCCGACCGTGCGGGTCCACCCGGCGATCATCGCGCAAGCGGCGGGCACCTGCGCGGAGCTGCTGGGCGGCCGGTTCACGCTCGGCGTCGGCACCGGGGAGGCGCTCAACGAGAGCATCCTCGGCGGCCCGTGGCCGACCCTCGACGTACGCCTCGAGATGCTGGAGGAGGCCGTCGCGCTGATCCGCGAGCTGTGGACCGGCAAGGTCGTCACCCACCGGGGCCGGCACTACACGGTCGAGCATGCCCGGATCTACAACGTCCCGGACGTGCCGCCCGAGGTCTTCGTGTCGGCGTTCGGTCCCAAGGCCGCCGAGGTCGCGGGCCGGATCGGCGACGGCTACATCGGCACCTCGCCCGACGCCGACCTGGTCGGCCGGTTCAAGGCGATCTCGGGCGGCAAGCCGGCCCAGGCAGGGGCGAAGGTCGCCTTCGCGCCCACCCAGGAGGAGGGCTGGAAGCACGCCCACCGGCTGTGGCCGAACGCCGGGCTGCCGGGCGAGATGGCGCAGATCCTGCCCACGCCCGAGCACTTCGAGCAGGCGACCGAGCTGGTCACGATGGACTCCACCCGGGAGTCGGTCGTCGCCGGCAACGACGTCGACCAGCATCTCGCGCAGGTGCGCAAGTACGCCGAGGCCGGGTACGACGAGCTCTACGTCGCGAACATGGGCCCGCACCACCAGGACATGATCGAGTTCTACGGCGAGAACGTGCTGCCGGAGTTCGCTTGACCTCAGCGCACGACGATCGTGGCGTCCCCGGAGGCGACCAGCTCGCCGATGACCGGGTAGCCGGGCACCTCGCCCGCCACCAGCAGCCCGCCGGAGGTCTGGGCGTCGGCGAGCAGGACGAGCTCGTCCTCGGACACGCCGGAGTCGAGGTGCGGGCGCACCCAGTCGAGGTTGCGGCGGCTGCCGCCGGGCACGTAGCCGGCGGCGTACGACGCGCGCGCGGGCTCGACGTACGGGACGGCCGAGGAGTCGACGACCGCCGAGACGCCGCTCGCGCGGCAGAGCTTGTGCAGGTGGCCGAGCAGGCCGAAGCCGGTGACGTCGGTGGCGCACGCGGCGCCGGCCGCCAGTGCCGCGCGTGCGGCGTCGCGGTTGAGCGTGGTCATCGTCGCGACCGCCTCCGGGAAGACCTCGCCGGTCGCCTTGTGCCGGTTGTTGAGCACGCCCAGCCCGAGCGGCTTGGTCAGGGTGAGCGGCGTGCCCGGCCGGCCCGCGTCGTTGCGCAGCAGCCGCGCCGGGTCGGCGAGGCCCGTGACCGCGAGGCCGTACTTCGGCTCGGGGTCGTCGATGCTGTGGCCGCCGGCGAGGTGGCAGCCCGCCTCCCGGGCGACGTCGGCGCCGCCGCGCAGCACCTCGGCGGCGAGGTCGAACGGCACCTTGTCGCGCGGCCAGGCGAGCAGGTTGACGGCGACGATGGGCTCTCCGCCCATCGCGTAGACGTCGGAGAGCGCGTTGGCGGCGGCGATCCGGCCCCAGTCGAAGGGGTCGTCGACGACCGGGGTGAAGAAGTCGGCGGTCATCACGACGGCCCGCCCGCCCTCGATGCGGACGACCGCCGCGTCGTCGCCGTTCTCCACGCCGACGAGCAGGTCGTCGCCGGTGGCCGGCACGACGCCGGACAGCACCCGCTCGAGCTCGCCGGGCGGCACCTTGCAGGCGCAGCCGCCGCCCGCGGCGTACTGGGTCAGGCGGACATCGGAGCTCAGGGTCACCTGTTCATCTTGGTCGACTGATCCTGATGCGCAAGGCGCTCGCGCTGGGGGACGACGGTGTACTTCGGGTCCCGGGCGGACGCGAGACCGGCCTCGAAGATGCCGAACCGCGTGGTGATCGAGGCTGCGACGTACGTCGCGCCGGCCACGGCCGAGACCAGTCGCGACCGTCGGCCGGCGAGCAGGGTCGCCGCGGAGCCGATCGCGGTGCAGTTGCGGGCGATCCGCATCAGCCGCCCCGGCATCCCGGTCCTGTACGGCTCGGCGACGAGCCCGCGCCGCAGCAGGATCGACTCGGCCGCGGCGACCTCGATCGCCGCACCGGCGAGCGCCATCCGGCGGGCCGGCCCGGCCTGGTCGAGCGGCACCAGCATCATCGCCAGCCCGCCGGCGGCCTGCGCCCCTGAGCCGCCGAAGACGAACGGCAGCTCGCGGTGCGCCTCGTGCCAGGCGGGGACGGCCGTGTTGGCGACGAGGGCGGCGGTGTACGTCGCGAGCGGCGGCCCGAACGCCGCAGCGCCCGCTCCCGCGAGCCGGCCGAGGCGGGGGAGCAGACCGGTCACGTGCGAGGCGGCGGCCGCCCCGGCGAGCGCGCTGAACGGCGCGAGGATGAAGGAGCCGACCGAGAGCGGCGAGGTCGGCCGGAAGACGCGCAGCATGTTGAGGAAGCGCTCGGGCCGGCCGAGGTCGTGCACCAGCGCGACGGTGCCCGCAGCGGCGCCTCCGGCGGCGGCGAGCCGCGCGACCCGCTCGAGGTCCGGGCGACCCGTGGCCGCGGCGCCCTCGGCCAGCAGCGCGGAGCAGCCGGCCAGGCCGCCGACGAAGAGGTAGAGCGGGACGTCGGGCGTCTTCCAGGTCGGCGTCTTGATGATCTGGCGGCCGTAGTAGGACTCGAACTCGACGTCCGGCACCATCGTCGTCTCGCCGCGGGGCATCAGCGCCTGCTCCCGACGAACGACGCGATCCCGAGGCCGACGAGCGTGGCCGCGGCGGCACCGACGTGCTTCCAGAGCGAGCCGAGGTCGCGCGTGGTGACGACCGGGTCCGGGGGGAGCCCGTAGACCTCGGGCTCGTCGAGCAGCAGGAAGAACGCGCCGTCGCCGCCTACGCCGTCCTCGGGGTCGCGACCGTAGAGCCGCGCCACGTCGACGCCCTTGTCGTGCAGCTCGGCCACCCGCCGGTCGGCGCGCTCGCGCAGCTCGTCGAGCTCGCCGAACTGGATCGACTCGGTGGGGCAGGCCTGCGCGCACGCGGGTGTCTGGCCCTCCTTGAGGCGGTCGTAGCAGAGCGTGCACTTGAAGGCCCGCCCGTCGCCCGGGCGGATGTCGATCACGCCGTACGGGCAGGCGGGCACGCAGTAGCCGCAGCCGTTGCATACGTCGGGCTGCACGACGACCGTGCCGAACTCGGTGCGGAAGAGCGCGCCGGTCGGGCAGACGTCGAGGCAGGCGGCATGCGTGCAGTGCTTGCAGACGTCGGACGACATCAGCCAGCGCACGCTGTTCTCCTCGGGTGCGGGCGGTCCGACGTCCGGCATGCCGAGGTCGACGGCGGGGGACTGCTCCACGAACGCCACGTGTCGCCAGGTCGAGGCGCCGAGCGCCTCCGTGTTGTCGTACGACATGCCGGTGAGCAGGTAGCCGTCGTCGGGGACCTCGTTCCACTCCTTGCACGCGACCTCGCAGGCCTTGCACCCGATGCACACGGAGGTGTCGGTGAAGAAGCCCATCCGCGGCGGGTGCTCGTCGTAGCCGGCGTCGGCCTGGACGTCGTCGAGCCGGCCCCACAGGCTGCCCATCAGCTCTCCTCCTCGATCCCGGCGCGGCGCCGGTACTCCGCGACGTACGCCGTGAGCGCGGCGCCGCGCGGGCGCCGTCCGGGCCGTACGTCGCACGTGCCGACCTTGTCCTGGATGTAGACGTTGGGGTCCATCGTGATGTTCACGAGGTCGTTGGCGGAGTCGCCCTGGCTGATGCCGTTGCGGCCCCAGTGGTAGGGGAGGCCGACCTGCTCGACGAACCGGTCGCCGAGCCGCAGCGACCGCAGCCGCTCGGTGACCAGCACCCGCGCCTCGATCGCGGTGCGGCCCGTGACGATCGTCGCCCACTCGCCGTGGACGAGCCCGCGCTCGGCGGCCAGCCGCGGCGAGACCTCGCAGAACGGCTCGGGCTGGAGCTCGGTCAGGTACGGCAGCGTCCGGCTCATGCCGCCCGCGGTGTGGTGCTCGGTGAGGCGATACGTCGTGAACACGTAGGGGAACACGTCGCCGAAGCTCGGGTTGAGCGGGTTCGCCGGGCTCGTGAGGAACCGTCGTGCCGGGTTGTTCTGCTGCCCGTAGAGCGGGTTGGGAACCGGCGATTCTGGCGGCTCGTAGTGGGTCGGCAGCGGGCCGTCGGCCAGGCCGAGCGGCGCGAACAGCCAGGCCTTGCCGTCGGTCTCCATCACGAACGGGTCCTGGCCGCCGATCGCGTCCGGCCCCTCCGCGCCCTCCTCGGGCACGAAGTCCGGCGCCCGGTCGGCAGGGAAGTCGGGCACGTCGGGTCCGACCCATCTCCGCGCCTCGGCGTCCCAGGTGAGGTAGCGCTTGCGCTCGCTCCACGGGCTCCCGTCGGGCGCGGCCGAGGCCCGGTTGTAGAGCTGGCGCCGGTTCGCCGGCCACGCCCAGCCCCACTCGGCGGCCACCCAGTCCTGCTCCCAGTGCGGCTTGCGGCGCCGCGCCTGGTTGACCTCGCCGGCGTACACGCCGCAGTAGATCCAGCACCCGCACGCCGTCGACCCGTCGGCCTTCAGCTGGGTGTACGCCGACAGCGCGGCGCCGTCCGGCCCGACGCCGTTGATCTCCCGCAGCACCGCCTCGGCGTGCGGGTCGCCCTCGTCGTCGAGCGGGTAGTCCCAGGTCAGGTCGAGCAGGGGCCGGTCCATCTCGTCGGTCGACCCCGCCAGCCTGGCCCGGATCCGCCTGCCGAGGTCGTGGAAGAACTGCAGCTCGCTGCGGCAGTCGCCCGGCGGCTCGACGGCCTTGTCGCGCCACTGGAGCAGCCGCTGGGTCTGGGTGAACGACCCGGACTTCTCGACGTGGCTGGCGGCCGGCAGGAAGAACACCTCGGTCGCGATGTCCTCCGTGCGGAGCTCGCCGGTCTCGATCTCGGGGCCGTCCTTCCAGAACGTCGCCGACTCGATCATCTGCAGGTCGCGCACCACGAGCCAGTCGAGGTTGGCCATCCCGAGCCGCTGCATCTTGCCGTTGGCCGACCCGACCGCGGGGTTCTCGCCGACCACGAAGTAGCCCTTGCAGCGGCCCTCGATCATCGCCTTGACGGTCGTGTACGTCGAGTGGTCGCCGCTGACCCGCGGCAGGTAGTCGAAGCAGAAGTCGTTGTCCGGGGTCGCCGCGTCGCCCCAGTAGGACTTGAGCAGGCTGACCGAGTAGGAGCGGACGTTGCCCCAGAAGCCGGCCTTGCCCTCGTCGTCGCGCACCCACTGGTCCAGCGACTGGTGCTGGTTCGCGTTCGGCATCGGCAGGTAGCCGGGGAGGATGTTGAACAGCGTCGGGATGTCGGTCGAGCCCTGGATGCTCGCGTGGCCGCGGAGCGCCATGATGCCGCCACCGGGACGGCCGATGTTGCCCAGCAGCAGCTGGAGGATCGCGGCGGTGCGGATCATCTGGGCAGCGGTGGTGTGGTGGGTCCAGCCCACGGCGTAGCAGAAGGCCGAGGTCCGCTCGCGACCGCTGTTGGCGGTCAGCGCGTCGGCGACCTTCCGGAAGTCGGCCGGCGAGATCCCGCAGACCTCCTGCACCATCTCCGGGGTGTAGCGCGCGTAGTGCCGCCTGAGGATCTGGAAGACGCAGTTCGGGTGCTCCAGCGTCTCGTCGCGGCGACCCTTCCAGCGCACGGGCGCTCCGCCCGATCCGTGGCTCTCGGCGCGTGCCGCCTGGTGCGACTCCTGGTGGCCCTCGTCGTCGGCGTACGCCGCGTCGCGCTGCTCGTCGTCCTCGATGTCGCGCAGGGTGTCGGGCACGTAGCCCCACGTCTCGGGGTCGTACTGCCCGGTCTCGGGGTCGAACCCGGAGAAGAGGCCGTCGAGGTCCTCGGTGTCCACGAAGCGGTCGTCGATGATGTTCGCCGCGTTGGTGTACGCCGCGACGTACTCGCGGAACTCGAGGCCGTTGCTCAGCACGTGGTTGACGAGTGCGCCGAGGAACGCGATGTCCGAGCCCGCTCGGATCGGCACGTGCACGTCCGCGACCGCCGAGGTCCGCGTGAACCGCGGGTCGACGTGGATGATCGTGGCGCCGCGCCGCTTCGCCTCCATCACCCACTGGAAGCCCACGGGGTGGGCCTCGGCCATGTTCGACCCCTCGATGAGGATGCAGTCAGCGTTGGCGAGGTCCTGCAGGAAGGTGGTCGCGCCACCACGACCGAAGGAGGTACCCAGACCGGGCACCGTGGAGGAGTGTCAAATGCGGGCCTGGTTCTCGATCTGGATCGCGCCCATCGCTGTGTAGAGCTTCTTCATGAGGTAGTTCTCCTCGTTGTCGAGGGTCGCTCCTCCGAGGCTCGCGATGCCGAGGGTGCGGCGGGTACGACGGCCGTCGTCCTCCCACTCCCAGTACTCCTTGCGGGTCCTGATGACCCGGTCCGCGATCATCTCGACCGCGGTCTCGAGGTCGAGGTCCTCCCACTCGGTGGCGTACGGCCGCCGGTAGCGGACCTTCGTCACCCGGGTCGGGCTCGTCACGAGCTGCTTGCTGGCGCTGCCCTTCGGGCACAGCCGGCCGCGCGAGATCGGGCTGGCCGGGTTGCCCTCGATCTGGGAGACCTTGCCGTCCTTGACGTACACCTTCTGGGCGCAGCCGACCGCGCAGAACGGGCAGACCGAGTCGACGACGGTGTCGGCCTCCACCGTGCGCGGCCGGAGCGTCGCGCTGCGTGGCGACTGCGCGGCCTGTCCGCGGCCGAGCCGGTCCGCGCCGGTCACCTGGCGCAGCAGCGGCCAGCCCAGGAACGCCTTCACGAGAGCCACGGTAGCCAGACCGCTAGGTTGTTACACGGAGGCGTACCTCGTCTGGTGACGGGCGCGGTCCTCAAAACCGTAGTGGCCGGCCACGCCGGCCAGGCGGGTTCGATTCCCGTCCGCCTCCGCCACCATCCCTCCGGGCCGGCCTCGCTAGTGTGGGGTGCGTGCGCCGGGCTCGGGAGGCAAGCGTGATGGCGGCGGTCGCCGCCGTCGTCCTGAGCGCCTGCTCGACCCCGCTGTCCGCGCCGGACGGGAAGCCCGCCCCGGAGTCCGCGCCGACGCCCACGCCGTGCGGCTCGACGCCTCCTCGGCCCGCGGACGGGAAGGTCTGGTTCGGCGCGTCGCTGGACGGCTCCGTCGACACCCCGCAGGCGTACGCCGAGCGGGTCGGCCAAACGCCCGCCGTGCTCGTGCAGTTCGCCGGCCTGCCGATGACCTCGCGGGAGCGGACCTGGGTCGACCAGGCGATCGACAACGCGCAGCAGGTGGGCACCGTCCTGCTGCTGACCCTCGAGCCGACGCAGGGGCTGCGCGCGGTCACCACCCCGGTGGTCGACGACCTCGTCGAGCAGGTGCAGGCCGCGCAGGACCGTGGCGTGCCGGTGATCGTCCGGTTCGCCCACGAGATGAACGGCAGCTGGTACGCCTGGGGACAGCAACCGGAGGAGTACGTCGCGACCTTCCGCCGGGTCGCCGACGCCGTCCACGCGGGCGCCCCGGGCGCGGCGATGCTGTGGGCGCCCAACGAGGGGACGGAGTACCCCTTCGCGGGCGGCAGGTACACCGTCGGACCGGGCACCCCTGAAGCCGACCGGCTCGACACCGACGGCGACGGCGAGGTCGCGGAGGGCGACGACCCGTACGCGCCGTACTGGCCCGGACCGAGCTACGTCGACTGGGTCGGGATGACCATCTACCACTGGGGACGCAGCTTCCCGTGGGGTGCCAACGAGCGGCCCGAGCCCGGTAAGTTCGCCGGCATCCTGCGCGGGACCTACACCACGGGGGCGAAGGTGCCCGACTTCTACCAGGAGTACGGCGTGGACCAGGGCCTGCCGGTCGCCGTCACCGAGACGTCCGCGCTCTACAACCCGAGCCGGCCCGGCGGGGCCGACAACCTGGCGATCAAGCGGGCGTGGTGGGAGCAGGTCTTCGCCGACTCGATCCAGCGCGAGCTGCCCGAGGTGAAGATGATCAACTGGTTCGAGTGGGACAAGTTCGAGCAGCAGACCCTCAGCCGGATCGACTGGACGGCGACGAAGCGCCCCAAGGTCCGGGCGCCGTTCGTGGCCGCGCTGCCCGACTGGCTCGCGTTCGGCGGCGAGCGGATGTGCTGACCGTCAGGAGCTGAAGCGGCGCATCAGGCGCCAGTGGTTGCCGTGCTCGGAGCGGTCCAGCTCCATGCCGTCGAGGATCGCCTCGGCGATCGCCAGCCCGCGGCCGCCCTCGGCCTCCTCGCCCGGCATCACCGCACGCTCGGTCGGCGCGGTCGCGACGCTGGTGTCGTCGAGCTCGGCCTCGATCGCCCCGGGCCGGACCCGGACGGTCAGCCGCCACTCGACCCGCCCGGCGGGACGGCCGTGCTCGACGACGTTGTTCGCGATCTCGACCAGGGCGGTCTCGAAGAGCATCAGGTCCGTCGGCGGGATCTCGGGGTGCTCGGCCCGCGCCTCCTCGAGCAGGTCGTGGACCCGGCCGATCTCCGCGGGGACGGCGAGCCCTTCGAAGACGTAGCCCTCACCAGCCATGGGCCGCGGCCTCGACCGTCTCGAACGGGACCAGGATCCGGTTGAGGTTGGTCAGCGCCAGCACCGCCTGCACCTGCTCGCCGGCGGCGGCGATGCGTACGTCGCCCGACGCCTGCCGGGCAGACTTGAGCGCGCCGATGAGGGCGCCCAGGCCGGAGGAGTCGATGAAGTCGACGCCCGACAGGTCCACCACGATCCGGGGCCTTCCCGCCGCCACCAGCGCGTCGATGCGCGTCTTCGCCGACGGCGCGCTGACGAGGTTGAACTTCCCGCTGGGCATCAGGACGACGTACCGGTCGGTCACGTGCTCCGCGATCTCCATGCGTCTGCCTACTCCTTCTGTGATTCGGGATCCGGGACCTCATCTGGCTGAGGTGCCCGGTAGAGCGCCGCCCGGATGATGACGCTCATGACGACGAGGTCGTAGACGACCCACACGGTGTTGACGCCGACGCCGAGGGTGGTCACGGGCTCGGCGAGGGTGATCCGGTCCGCGCCGGGGACGAACAGCAGCAGCATGCCCGAGATCACCGCCAGGACCAGCGCGACCATGAAGGCCAGCTGCGGCCAGATCAGCCGCACGGGGAAGCGGGCGGCCGCGCTGGGTCGCCGCTTCTCCGTCACCGCGAAGGTCAGCGGCCGGTCGAACCACACGTTGGCCGCGGCCGTCACGGTCGCCTTGATCCAGACCGGGAACAGGGCGAGCGTGTACTGCTGCCCACGCCACGTCTTCACGCCGTACCCGATCAGGCAGAACATCAGCTGGTTGAGCAGGAAGTAGGGCACGAAGAAGGCGAGGAACGTGCTGCCCCACGCCTGGACGGGCAGCGCGCCGGTCGTCAGGTAGACGATCGGCGCGATGAGGAACGCGAGCGCCGCGAAGCCGGAGAGGTAGCTCCACATCGTCGCGAAGTAGCTCACCCGCTGCCCGAACTTCAGGCCCGGGAGCGTGAGCGGGTTCTTCCGCAGCAGCACCTGCATCGTGCCCTGCGCCCACCGGAGCCGCTGGGTGAGCATCGTCCGCAGGTCCTCGGGCGCCAGGCCCTTGGCGAGGATCTCGTGGTGGTAGACCGACTTCCAGCCCAGCGAGTGCAGCATCATGCACGTCTCCATGTCCTCGGTGACCGAGGTGGAGGAGACGGGCATGATCGGGATCGCCTCGCTACTGCGGTCGACGTCGACGGCCTTCAGCAGGGCCGCGACCTGCCCGATCGCGCCGAGCGGGGACCAGTCCTGGGCGGCGAGGCGGTCGAGCGCGCCCTCGTCCATCGCGAGCAGCGGGCTCCCCGCCTGGTCGGCGGGGGAGGGCTCGGAGAGGTCGATGCCGAGCTCGGCGAGGTCGGCCGCGATGAGCGCCAGGTCGCTCGCGACGACCGAGCGGCTCGCCTCCTCGACGGCGCGCTGGAAGTCCCAGCTGATGGCCTGCACGGGCTCGCCGGTCTTCAGCCGACGGACCGCGTCGTCGGCGGCCACGCGCAGGTCGCTGACGGCGAGGGCCGTCACCGGGTCGGAGGCGGCGAGCGGCGACCGCTCCGCCTTGACCAGGATCTTGCGGGCCGCGACGAGCGCCTGACCCACCACGCGCTCGGTCTCGCGGACGTAGCCGACGATCCCCAGCTGCATCAGCGCCTCGCGCCGCAGCACCGCGTTGGAGCCGCAGAAGAACGCGGCGTTCCAGCCGTCCTTGCCCTGCTGGACGGGTCCGTAGAACAGCGGCGCCTGGCTGCCGAGCGGGTCGGCCTCGGTGACGTTGCTGAACCACTGCGGCGTCTGCACCAGGGCGACCTCGGGATCCTCGAACCAGCCCAGGACCCGATCCAGGATCTCGGGCTCGGGGATCTGGTCCGCGTCCAGGATCAGCAGGAACTCGCCCGTCGTCTGGAACAGCGCGTTGTTGAGGTTGCCGGCCTTGGCGTGCCGCGCCTTGCCCTGCCAGTCGGATGATCGCGTGATGTAGCCGATGCCGATCTCGCGGGCGGCCGCCTCCATCTCCGGGCGGGCGCCGTCGTCGAGGATCCAGGTCTCGTGCGGCCAGGTGATCGCCTTCGCCGCACGGGCGGTGACCGCGACCAGGTCGACGTCCTCGTTGTACGTCGTGATGAAGACGTCCACGGTGGCGTCGGGCGGTGGCGCCGGCGCCGGTCCGCGCACCTTCAGGCGCCAGACGGTGATCGAGAAGAGATAGCCGTCGATGAGCGCGTAGGTCTCGGCGATCACGAGCGGCACCGCGATCCACCAGTAGGTCCAGTTCACCGACCAGACCCACCGCCAGGTGATGTACCACGTGCCGGCCAGCAGGCTGAGGACCGCGACGACCCGAATGACGGTGAGCCGCGCGTGGCCGGTCTGCTGTGCCTCCGCTGTCGGCTCGCTCACGAGGCGGCTCCGTCACGACGTACGACGACCGCGGTGAGGTCGTCGGTCGCGCCGTGGGTCGTGGCGTACCGGAGGATCCTGCTCACCATGTCGGCCGCGGAGCCGCCACGGGCGGCGATGCGCTGGAAGGCGGCCAGTGCCTCGTCCACGGAGCCGAGGACGTCGTAGACGCCGTCGCTGACGATCGCGAGGACCTCGTCGTCGCCGATCGTGTCGGTGCCCACCTCCCAGTCGTCGAGCGCCGGCAGCCCGAGAGGCAGATGCTGCTGCGCGAGCCGCCGGGATCCGCGGGGTGACGCGATCGCGGCCAGCCCGTGACCGGCGTCGACGTACGAGAGCGCCCCGTCGGCCGGGTCGACCCGGCCCGCCCAGAGCGTGACGAAGGCGTTGTTGCTCGTCAGGCTCGCCTCGGTGGTCTCCCAGGTGCGGCGGATGGCCTCGTCGAGGCTCACGTAGCGCGAGTGGGTGCGCAGCACCGCGCGCACCTCTGACGCGAGCAAGGCGGACGGCAGCCCCTTGCCCATCACGTCGGCGAGCGCCACCTGCACGGTCTGATGCGCCTGCCCGTCGCCGGGGACCGGGGTCTGCCAGTCGAAGAAGTCGCCGCCCGCCTCGCTGGCCTGCTGCACCCGGCCCGCCATCTCGAGGCCGGCGACGGCCGGTGGCGCCGCCGGGAGCAGGCGGCTCTGCACCTCGCCGGCGTGCTGCATCTCCGCATCCATCGCGAGCTCGCGCTCGAGCACGGCGCCCAGGTCGGCGAGCATCTCCTGCTGCATCCTCCCGAGCTCGCGCGGCACCCTGTCGAGGATGCACAGCGCGCCGACCAGCTGCCCGCTCGGAGCCTTGAGCGGTACGCCGGCGTAGAACCGCAGCTGCGGCGGACCGGCGACGATCGGGAAGCCCGCGAACCGCTCGTCGGCGCGCAGGTCGGGCACCTCGAGGATGTCTGCCCGCTCGACGGTGTGGCGGCAGACCGACTCCCCGAGCGGACCGGAGCCCACCGACACTCCGACGGCGGACACGGTGTGCTGGTCGTGCTGCCCGATCAGGTTGATGGCGGCCACCGGCGCGCCGAAGATGGCCTGGGCGAGCCGGATCACCCGGTCGTAGCGCTCACCACCGGCGCCAGCATCCGCGAGGGCGTCGGCCTCCTGTGCCGGGGTGCTCACGGCTGGTCCTGCTTGGCTGACGACACGACTGCGCTCTCGCCTCCCGACACGACGATTTCCTCCACATCATGTCTCAGCGCGCCAGACCCAAACCACGGGGCCGTTCTGGGAGCGCAGCGATAGCGTGACGAGCGGAGGCGACCGGAGCGCAGGAGGCCACGTGCAGGAGGATCCCCGACGTCGTACGCCGCGCACCGACGCGGTCCTCGCCGATCCTCGCGTCGTGGAGGCGGAGCGAAGCCTCGGTCGCGAGCGCGTGAAGTCGGCGGTGGTGGCGGCGCTGGAGTCGTGCCGCGCCGGCGAGATCTCGCCGGCGGACGTCGTGCCGTCGGTGCTCCGAAGCCTGCCGGGCGCGGCGACGACCCTGCGGCGCGTCGTCAACGCGACCGGAGTCGTCGTTCACACCAACCTGGGCCGGGCGCCGCTGTCCGCGGCCGCGGTCGAGGCCGTCGCGCTCGCCGCAGGGGCGACCGACGTCGAGATGGACCTCGAGACCGGGCTGCGCGGGCCGCGCGGCGCGGGCGCCCTGGCGGCGCTCGCCGCGGCGGTCCCGGACGCCGGGGGGGTGCACGTCGTCAACAATGGCGCTGCCGCGCTGTCCCTGGTCGCGTGCGCCCTCGCCCAGGGGCACGAGGTCGTGATCGCGCGCGGCGAGCTGGTCGAGATCGGCGACGGGTTCCGCATCCCGGCGCTGCTGGAGTCGATGGGCGTGCGGCTGCGCGAGGTCGGCACGACGAACCGGGTGCGGCTCGCCGACTACGAGGACGCCGTCGGCGCGGACACGGCGTTCGTGCTGAAGGTGCACCCGTCGAACTTCCGGGTCGAGGGCTTCACGTCGTCGGTCTCCGTGGCCGACCTGTCCGGGCTCGACGTACCGCTCGTCGTGGACATCGGGTCGGGGCTGCTGGCGCCGCACCCGCGACTGCCCGACGAGCCCGACGCGGCCTCGGTGCTGCGAGCCGGCGCCGACCTGGTGACGGCGTCGGGGGACAAGCTGCTGGGCGGCCCGCAGTGCGGGCTGCTGCTGGGCGAGGCCGGGCTCGTGCAGCGGCTGCGGAGGCATCCCTTCGCGCGGGCGCTGCGCGTCGACAAGCTGACGCTCGCCGCGCTCGAGGCGACGCTCACCGGGCCGGTCCCTCCGGTGCCGGCAGCGCTCGCGGCCCGGCCCGAGGAGCTGCTGGCGCGCGCGTCGCGCCTGGCGAAGGAGATCGGCGATCCCGCCTCGGCGGTCGCCTCCGAGGGGCGCGTGGGCGGCGGGGGCGCGCCCGGCGTACCCCTGCCGAGCGCTGCCGTGGCGCTCCCGCCGGCGCTGGTCGGGCCGCTGCGGCAGGGGGATCCGGCCGTGGTCGGGCACGTCCACGACGACCGGCTGCACCTCGACCTGCTGACCGTGCCCGAGGAGCTCGACCAGGTGCTGGTCGAGGCGGTGCGCCGGGTGCTCGGCGAGCCGGGGACCTGATGCACGTGGTCGCCACCGCCGGGCACGTCGACCACGGCAAATCGACACTGGTCCGGGCCCTCACCGGGCAGGACCCCGACCGGCTGGCCGAGGAGAAGCGACGCGGGCTCACGATCGAGCTCGGCTACTGCTGGACGGCCCTGCCCGAGGTGGGCGAGGTCGCCTTCGTCGACGTGCCCGGGCACGAGCGCTTCGTCACCACGATGCTCGCCGGCGTGGGGCCGGTGCCGGTCGCGATGCTGGTCGTCGCGGCCGACGACCCTTGGATGCCGCAGGCCGCCGAGCACCTCGCGGCCCTGGACGCCCTCGGCGTCACGCACGGCGTGCTCGTCGTGACCCGCGCCGACGTGGCCGACCCCGGGTCCGCCCTGGCGCGGGCTCGGGCCGAGGTCGACGCGACGTCGCTGCGCGGGATGCCCGCAGTCGTGGTGAGCGGCCGCACGGGGGCCGGCCTGGACGACCTGCGCGCCACGCTCGACTCGGTCCTGGCGGCGGTGCCGGCGCCCGACCCGGACGCCGACGTGCGGCTGTGGGTCGACCGCCGCTTCCACGTGCGCGGCGCCGGGACCGTCGTGACCGGCACCCTGCCCGCCGGCACCGTCTCGGTCGGCGACGTGCTCGCAGGCGACGACGGCGAGGTCCGCGTGCGCGGGATCGAGTCGCTCGGCACACCCCGGCCGTCGGTGGCCGGCGTCGCCCGGGTCGCGCTCGACCTCGGCGGCCGGGCCCCGGAGTCCGTGGGCCGGGGGAGCGCCCTGGTCACGCCGGGCGCCTTCGAGCCGACCACGCTCGTCGACGTACGCCTCCCCGGGCCGGACCGGCTGCCCGCGCATCCCGTGCTCCACGTCGGGTCGGCACACCTCGGCACCCGCGCGCACCTGCTCGCGCCGGGCATCGCCCGGCTCCGGCTGGAGCGCCCGCTGCCGCTCCGGTACGCCGACCGCGCGGTGCTCCGCGACCCCGGCAGCCGTCAGGTGTGGGGCGTCCGGGTGCTCGACCCGGCCCCGCCCCGCCGACGCCGCGACATCGCCAAGCACGACGGGACACCCGATGCAGAGCTCCGGCTGCGCGGGGTCGCGCGCCGCTCGCAGCTGGTGCGGCTCGGGGCGCCGCTGGAGCCGCTGCCGTCCGGGACGGTCGCAGTGGGGGACTGGCTGGTGGCGGGCGCGCTGGCCGACGACCTGCGTCGACGGCTCGGGTCGCTCGTGGGTGACGAACCTGTCGCGCCGGCGGCCGCCGCCCACGCGCTTCGCCTGCCCGACCCCGCGATCGTCACCGCGCTCGTGGCGGAGCCGCTACGGCTCGAGGACGGACGGATCGTGCGACCGGGTGCGCTGCCGGCCCCCTTGCTCGAGGCGGCGGAGGCGCTGCGCGCGGAGCTCTCCGGGTTCGTCGCGCCCGACGCCGGACGGCTCGACGAGCTCGGCCTGGACGCGGCGGCGCTGGCCGTGCTCCACAAGGCCGGCCACCTGCTCCGGGTGGACGACCGGGTCGTGCTGCTCCCGGGCGCGGACGACCGGGCCGTGGAGGTGCTCGCAGGACTGCCGCAGCCCTTCACGACGAGTGAGGCCCGCCAGGCCTGGGGGACGAGTCGTCGGGTCGCGCTGCCGCTGCTGGCCCACCTGGACCGCAGCGGACGGACCCTACGGCTCCCGGACGACCGGCGCCGGCTGCGCTGATCAGCCGGGCGGGGTGTGGTCACTCTCGGGCCCGGACGGCGCCGCCACGAGCGGCGGCGCGGTGAACTCGGTCGCCCCCGTGGCGAGCTCGTCCACCGAGATCTCCAGGTCCTTCTCGACCGATGCGCAGATCGGGGTTTCTTCCATGCTCAGCGCCGTACCCGCTCACGACATGCCCACACGTGAGGGCCCTCTCATCACTCGCCGGGGCGTGTCACGTCATGGGCTAGCCTGCGCTCGTGGACGGCCGGCGGCTCATCCTGGGCGACTGGACGCCGCTTGTCCGCGACGGCATCGACGTGCTGCGCCTGGGCCTCGTGCTCGCCACCGTCGCCGCACTCGTCGCGGGAGACGTGGGCGGCGCCCTGGCGCTCGGGTTCGCGACCGCGTTCGCCCTGCTGGCGCGGGTGATCAACCTGCCGCGCGCGTACGACTTCGGCTTCGTCCTCGTGCTGACGCTGCACGCCGCGGGTGAGGCCCTCGGCTGGTACGACTCGCTGGGGTGGTTCGACCGGGTCGTCCACGTCGTGCTGCCGTTCCTCGTCGCCCCCGTGCTCTACATCGGGCTCGCGAGGCTCGAGGTCCTGCCCGACCCGCGCGACGGCGCCAGCGCCCGGCACTACCTCGGCATGGCGATCGTCGCCTTCTGCCTGGGGATGGCCGTCGGCGGGCTGTGGGAGATCGTCGAGTTCGTGTCCGACGGCACGCTCGACACCGAGCTGTCGGAGGGCAACTCGGACACCGTCGGCGACCTCGTCGCCGACGCCATCGGCTCCCTCCTCGGTGCCCTCCTCCTCGTCGCCTGGGCCGTCTGGGGCTGGGGATCCGTCCGCCGCATCACCGGCGTCAACACCTACGAGGAGACGGACGCCTGACGCGTCCCCTCGTTCGCTGGTACCGAGCCCTGGGCCGGCGACCGGACCGACTGCTTCGGCGCTGCGGCCGTGGGTACCGGCCGGCATGACCACCACACCACAGGAACCCCTTCCGGAGCCCGAGGTCGTGCCCAGCGGGGACCCCGAGCCGATCGACCCGGGCGACCCGCCCACGGAACCGGAGCCGACGTCCTCGAGCTGAGCGACTGCGTGGCCCGTGAGGGTGTGGGTACCTCGCCCCCATGGACGCCACCATCCACCTGACCGTCGACGGCACCGACCGGCCAGTCGAGGTCGACACCAGGACGACCCTGCTCGACGCGCTCCGCGAGCGGCTCGGCGTGACCTCGCCGAAGAAGGGCTGCGACCACGGCCAGTGCGGGTCGTGCACGGTGCTGCTCGACGGCCGCCGGCACCTCACCTGCCTGGCCCTCGCCGTCGCGTACGACGGCGCCGAGATCGTGACGGCCGATGGACTCGGTGGCGGCGAGCTGCACCCGGTGCAGCAGGCGTTCCTCGACCACGACGGCTACCAGTGCGGCTACTGCACGCCGGGCCAGGTGTGCGCTGCGGTCGGCGTGCTCGACGAGGTGAAGCAGGGCCACCCGAGCCGCGCGACGGAGGACCTCGAGGCCGACGTGGAGCTCACCGACGACGAGATCCGCGAGCGGATGAGCGGCAACCTGTGCCGCTGCGGTGCCTATCCCGGCATCCTCGCCGCGGTGCGCCAGGCGGCGCAGGCATGAGGGCGCTCGAGTACGTCCGGCCGGCGACGCCGGCCGAGGCGGTCGTGGCCGTGGGGGCGCGGAGCGAGGCGCGGTTCCTGGGCGGCGGCACCAACCTGGTCGACCACCTCAAGCTCGGCGTCGCCGCACCCGAGGTGCTGGTCGACGTCACAGGGCTTCCGCTCGACGAGGTCGAGCCCTACGACGATGGCCGCGGCACGGGCCTGCGGATCGGGGCCAACGTCCGCAACAGCGACCTCGCCGCCCACCCGGTGGTGCGCTCCCGCCTGCCCGCGATCAGCCGAGCGCTCCTCTCCGGAGCCTCGGGCCAGATCCGCAACCAGGCGACGACGGGCGGCAACCTGCTGCAGCGCACCCGCTGCGTCTACTTCCAGGACGTCACCACCCCGTGCAACAAACGCGACCCGGGCAGCGGCTGCTCCGCGATCGACGGCTACGGCCGGTACAACGCGATCCTCGGGGCCGGCCCCGCCTGCGTCGCGACGCACCCCTCCGACCTGGCGGTCGCGCTCGCGGCCCTCGACGCCACGGTCATCGTCCTGGGCGCCGACGGGGAGCGGCGCATCCCGTTCGAGGAGCTGCACCGGCTCCCCGGCGACGACCCGTCGACGGAGACCACGCTCGGGCACGAGGAGCTGGTGATGGCCGTCGAGGTCCCGACGAGCGAGGCCGCGCGCCGCTCCGCCTACCGCAAGGTGCGCGACCGGGCGTCCTTCGCCTTCGCGCTCGTCTCGGTGGCGGCCGGGCTGCACCTGACCCGCGGCATCGTCGACGACGTCCGCATCGCCTGGGGCGGCGTCGCCCACAAGCCCTGGCGCGCCCGCCGCGCCGAGGCCGCGCTGATCGGGCGTGCGCTCACCGAGGAGGCAGTGCGGGCGGCCGTCGACGTCGAGCTCCGCACCGCCGAGACGAACGACGACACGGCGTACAAGGTGCCGATGCTGCGCAACACCACCGCCCTCACGCTCCTGCAGCTCGCCGAGGAGGAGATCGCGTGACCGTCGAGCAGCAGACCACCCCGCTCCGCGTCCGCAGCGTCGGCCGCCACCTCGATCGCGTCGACGGCGTCGAGAAGGTGACCGGACGCGCGGCGTACGCCGTCGAGCACGGCGAGCCCGAGGGCGTGCGGGACCCGCTCCACGTCTGGCTCGTGCAGTCGACCGTCGCGAAGGGCCGGGTCGTCGACGTCGACGCGCGAGCCGCGCTGGACCACCCGGGCGTGGTGAGCGTGGTCGACCACACGAACGCGCCGCGCCTCGAGGACACCGACAACGCCGAGCTGGCGATCCTCCAGGACCCTGCGGTGCACTTCCGCGGGCAGGTCGTCGCCCTCGTGCTGGCCGAGACGCCCGAGACGGCCCGCGAGGGAGCCGCGCTCGTCGAGGTCGCCTTCGAGGAGGAGCCCCACGAGGCCGAGCTCCGTGAGGACAACGCGACCTACGAGCCGGACTCGGTGAACCCCGACATGGAGACCGACACAGACGAGGGTGACGTCGACGCGGCGATCGCCGACGCGGCCGTGGTGGTCGAGCAGACCTACCGCACGGCCTATGAGCACAACAACCCGCTCGAGCCGCACGCGACCACCGCGTGGTGGGCCGAGGAGGACGGCCGCGAGGTGCTGTCCATGTTCGACTCCAGCCAGGGCGTGCACGGCGTCGTGCAGGCCTTGGCGCCGATGCTCGGCCTCGAGCCGGAGCAGGTGCGGGTGCGCGCGCCGTACGTCGGTGGCGGCTTCGGCAGCAAGGGCGAGGCGCACGCCCACGTGATGGCCGCGGCGCTCGCGGCGCGCACGACCGGCGGCCGGCCCGTGCGGCTCGCGGTCACCCGGCAGCAGATGTTCGCGCTCACGGGCTACCGCACCGCCACGATCTCGCGCCTGCGGCTCGGCGCCGACGCCGACGGACGGCTGACCGCGATCGAGCACCGGGTGCAGGAGCAGACCTCGACCCTCAAGGACTACGCCGAGCAGACCGCGTCGCCCACGCGGATGATGTACGCCGCACCCAACCGGCGCACCAGCCACCGGCTCGCCCGCCTCGACGTCGCCGTGCCGTCGTGGATGCGCGCGCCCGGGGAGATGCCGGGCATGTACGCCCACGAGGTCGGGATGGACGAGCTCGCCGTCGCGTGCGGGGTGGACCCGATCGAGCTGCGGATCCGCAACGAGCCGGAGGTCGACCCGGAGACCGGCAAGCCCTTCAACAACAGGCGCCTGCCCGACTGCCTGCGCCGCGGCGCCGAGAGGTTCGGCTGGGCGTCGCGTCCTGCCGAGCCGCGGGCGACGCAGGACGGTGAGTGGTGGGTCGGCACGGGTGTCGCGTCGGCGACGTACCCGGCCATGCGGATGCCCGGCAACGCTGCGCGGGTGCGCTCCCTCGACGGGGGCCGGTACGCCGTCGCGATCGGCAGCGTGGACATCGGGACGGGCGCCCGGACGGTGCTGACCCAGATCGCAGCCGACGCCCTCGATGTCGAGCCGGGCGACATCGACCTGCAGATCGCCGACACCCGCCTGCCGCCGGCCTCGGTGGCTGGTGGCTCGAGCGGCACGAGCTCCTGGGGCAGCGCGATCGTCGCCGCGGCGCAGCGGTTCCGCGCCGACCACGGCGACGACCCCGACCCGGGAGTGGAGACCACGGCGTCGGCCGCGACCGGGCCGGAAGCGGAGGCGTACGCCTTCCATTCCTTCGGCGCGGTCTTCGCGGAGGCGCGCGTCCACCGCTGGACCGGCGAGATCCGGGTGCCGCGGCTGCTCGGGGTGTACTCCGTCGGGCGGGTGGTGAACCCGACCACCGCGCGCTCGCAGCTCGTCGGCGGGCTCGTGATGGGCCTGTCCGCCGGGCTCTTCGAGGAGTCGTGGCGAGATCCGCGGTTCGGTCACGTGGTCACCCAGGACCTCGCGACCTACCACGTCGCCTCGCACGCCGACGTGCTGGACGTCGACGCGGAGTGGCTGGAGGAGGCCGACGAGGCCTTCACCCCCATGGGTTCGCGCGGTATCGGCGAGATCGGCATCGTCGGCACCTCGGCGGCGGTCGCCAACGCGACCTACCACGCCACCGGTGTGCGGGTGCGCTCGATCCCGATCACCGCCGACAGGTTCCTGGGCTGATCGACCAGCCGAGCGCTGGACGGCGAGGGCGACGGCTGGTCCTGCTCCTGCCTGTTGGTGGGATCGCCCTCCAGCCACGTGATGACCAGGAAGACCACCAGGACGACGATGATCCCGCCCACGGCCACCAGACCGACGAGACGGGCGAGCTGCGACGTACACGGCCTGCGGATGGGTACCTGCCGGGCATGCCGACCGTTGCCGCGCTGCTCGTCGATGCCCTCGCCGACCACGGCGTCACCCAGGTCTGGGGCGTCGTCGGTGACGCGCTCAACCCGGTGACCGACGCGATCCACCGGCACGACCGCGTCGAGTGGGTCGGCGTGCGGCACGAGGAGGCCGGCGCGTTCGCGGCGGGCGCGCAGGCCCAGCTCACCGGCCGCCTCGGGGTCTGCATGGGCACCGTCGGGCCGGGTTCGATCCACCTCCTCAACGGCCTGTACGACGCGAAGAAGTCGCACGCACCGGTGCTCGCGATCTGCGGCCAGGTGCCGCGGGCCGAGATCGGCAGCGACTTCTTCCAGGAGGTCGACAACGACGTGCTGTTCGCCGACGTCGCGGTCTACCGGGCGACCGTCAGCAGTCCGGAGCAGCTCCCGCAGGTGATCGAGGCCGCGGGCAACGCGGCGCTGCAGGAGCGCGGCGTCGCCGTGATCACACTCCCGGGCGACGTGGGCGGGCTCGACGTACCGAAGGACACCGCGGTGCCGCGGTTCGTCACCGACCGCCCCGCGGTGCCGCCGGAGGGCGAGGCGGTCTCCCGGGCGGCCGTGGCGATCAACCAGGCCGACCGGGTGGCGATGCTCGTCGGTGCCGGAGCGCGGCACGCGCGCCGGGAGGTGTTGAGCGTCGCCGAGCGGCTCCGGGCGCCGATGGTCCTGACGCTCAAGGGCAAGGAGGGCCTCGAGGCGGACAACCACTACGAGGTCGGCCAGTCCGGCCTGCTCGGCAACCGTGCGAGCGCGGTGGCGTTCGACGGCTGCGACCTGCTGCTGATGGTCGGCACCGACTTCCCCTACAAGGAGTTCTATCCCGACGGGAAGGTCGTGGTGCAGGTCGACGCCGACGGCGAGCACATCGGTCGCCGGCACCCCGTCGACCACGCGATCGTCGGCGACTCCCGCGTCTCGCTCGCGGCGCTGCTGCCGCTGCTGCGTCAGAAGGACGACACGGCGCTGCTCGACAAGGCGCGCTCGTCGTACGCCGACTGGCGCGAGCGGCAGCGGCACCTGACCGATCCCGACTACGAGCGCAAGCCGCGCGGGGTGCTTCGCCGGAAGGTCGACAATCCCCACGACCGGGTGCGCCCCGAGCTCCTGGCGGCCGCGGTGGACCGGCACGCGGCCGACGACGCCGTGTTCACCGTCGACACCGGGATGGCGACGACCTGGCTGGCGCGGTTCGTGCGGATGCGGGGCGGGCGACAGCTGCTCGGCTCCTTCAACCTCGGCTCCATGGCCAACGCGATGCCACAGGCGCTCGGCGCCCAGGCGCTCGACCGCAGCCGGCAGGTCGTCGCGTGTTGCGGCGACGGCGGCCTCACCATGCTGCTCGGCGACCTGCTGACCGCCGTCGCGCAGGACCTGCCGGTGAAGCTGGTCGTCTTCGACAACGGCAGTCTCGGCATGGTGCGGCTGGAGATGGAGCAGGTCGGCTTCGCGGCGTACGGCACCGACCTGGCCAACCCCGACCTCGCGAAGGTCGCCGAGGCCATCGGCATGAAGGGGATCCGGGTCGAGGACCCACATGCCGTGGAGGGTGCCGTGCTCGAGGCGTTCGCCCACGACGGCCCCGTGCTCCTCGACGTGCTCACGAACCCCGACGAGATCGCGATTCCGCCGAAGCCCACGCTGGAGCAGGGTTGGGGCTTCGCGATCGCGAAGTCGAAGGAGTTCCTCGAGTCGTCCTCCTGACCGACTGGTGCGACGGCGCACTTCGGGTACAGCATGGTTGGGAGGGTGGGGTGATGTGCACGATCACGTGGGAACCGACGCAGCGACGGCTCCGGCTGGCGGGTGCCTGCACCGAGGGTGACCGGGCGGCGCTGGAGGACGCGCTCGCGGAGGTCGCCGACGCGGGGCCGGTGCTCATCGTCGACCTCACGGCGGTCGACTCCCTGGCCCCGGCCGCCGCCGAGGCCATCGTCGCCACCTGTGGTCACTCTCGCGGGTGCCGGGTCAGCGTGCTGCGCAGGCACAGCAGCGACGTGGACCGGGTGCTCAGGGACCTGGGGGTCTGACGGCCGAGAGGTGGGCCGGCCAGTCCAGCTCGAGCAGGTCCTGCGGCACGTCGGCCACCCTCGTCGCGCCGGCCTCGATGAGCTCCGCCCGGCTGACGCCGCCGGAGCGGAGCGCGATGCACCCGAGCCCGGCGCGGGCTGCCGACTCGACGTCGTAGACCGTGTCACCCACGAGCACCGCCTGCTGGACGCCCTGCAGCCGGGAGAGGGTCTGCTCGAGCAGGTCCGGGTCCGGCTTCGACTCGTCGACGTCCTCGGACGTCGTCAACAGGTCGATCTCGTCGCCGATGCCGAGCAGGTCGACGGCCTCCCGGGAGAACTCCGGGTCGCCCGACGACGCCAGGGCCACCCGGTAGCCCTCCGCGTGCAGCCGGGAGACCAGCTCGCGGGCGCCCGGCAGCGGGCGGACCTCCTCGCGCAGCTCGGCGTACTCCTCCCGCCATGCGTCGCGCACCCGGTCGCCCGACCGCTCCTCGGTCGCCTGTCCGGCGACGTGGGCGACGAGCCGGTCCCCGCCCATCCCGATCGCCCGGTGGATCCGCCACAGCGGCAGGGCGACGTCGTGGCGGGCGAACGCCCGGTGCCAGGCCAGGGCGTGGTGGTACGTCGAGTCGACGAGCGTGCCGTCGATGTCGAGGAGCACGGCGGCGGAGGAGGGGGCCATGGCCGCATCGGTACCCGCGGTGGGGGCGGCATGTGCCCGGAAGCGGGGGGTACCGGCCGGCCCGAGGACCGCTGAGCCCCTACGGCTCGTCCACGAACCTCACCGGGCAGACGGTCACGCGGCCCGCAGTCGCTCCAGCAGCGGCCCGGCGGCCTCTGCCAGGAAGCGGTCCTGGCCCTCGTCGCCGATCTGCACGATCGCGACGTCGGTGAAGCCCGCGTCGACGTACGCCGTGATCGCCTCGGCCGCCTTGTCGAGGTCCGGACCGCACGGGATCGCGTCCGCGACGTCCTCGGGCCGGACGAACTGGGTGGCGCCCGCGAAGCCGGCCGGAGTGGGCAGGTCCGCGTTGACCTGCCAGCCGCCCACGAACCAGCGGAACTGCTCATGGGCGCGCTTGACGGCCGTGTCCACGTCCGGGTCCCAGCAGATCGGGATCTGGCCGATCGCGCGGGCGCCGTCACCGATCCGGCGCGCACCGTCGACGGCGTTCCAGCCGGACACCAGCGACTCGTCGGGCTGCACGCCGATCAGGTGGTCGCCGAGCGCCGCGAACGCCTCGATGGCACGGTCCCCGGCGACCGCGACGCCGATCTCGACGCCCTCGTCGGGCACGTCCCAGATCCGCGCCGAGTCGACCTGGAAGTACTCGCCGCGATGGTCGACGAGCTCGCCGGTGTGCAGCGCCCGGATGATCCCGACCGCCTCACGGAGCATGTCCTGGCGGTCCTGGATGGCAGGCCAGCCCTCGCCGACCACGTGCTCGTTCAGGTTCTCGCCGGTGCCGAGCCCGAGCGTGAACCGCCCCTCGGCCAGGATCTGCAGGGTCGCGGCCTTCTGGGCGACGACGGCCGGGTGGTAGCGCAGGGTCGGGCACGTCACGTAGGTCATCAACCCGACCCGGGACGTCACCTGGGCCACGGCGCCCAAGGTGGTCCACGCGTACGGCGCATGTCCCTGTTCCGTCAGCCACGGCGAGTAGTGGTCGCTCATCACCTCGAAGTCGAAGCCGACCTCCTCGGCCGCGGCGGCGTACCGGACCAGCTCGCGCGGCCCGCTCTGCTCGGTCATCAACGTGTATCCGAAGCCCGTCATGGGGCGTCGGTACCCACCGCCAGCGGATCGTTGTCATCGAGCGGCAGGTCGCGCATGTCCAGCACTCGCGCGGCCACGTCGCGCAGCTTGGTGTTGGTGTCGTTGGAGTAGCGGTGCAGCACCTCGAAGGCGCGCTCGTAGGAGATGCCGTACTTGACCGCCAGCACGCCCTGCGCGATGCCGATGGCGTGCCGCGACTCGAGCGCGCTCTGGAGCCCGGTGACGAGCCGGGCCTTGCTTGCGGCGTGCGTGGCGTGGGCGGCGAAGATCAGCGCCACGTCGACGGCCTCGTCGTCGAACCCGCCGGGGGTGCGGGAGTAGAGGTTCAGTGCGCCCAGCGTCTCGCGCTCCGTGTGCAGGCGGACGGCCAGGGCGGAGCCCACGCCCAGCTCGGATGCCTGCGCGGCCCACCGGGGCCACCGTGGGTCCGTGCTGACGTCGGACACGACGACGTTGCCGCGGTCGAAGGCCGCGTCGAGGCACGGACCCTCGCCGACGGCGTACTGGACGGCGTCGATCGCCGCCACGTTGTCGTCGGTGGCGGCGACCGTCTCGGCGCGACCCCGGCGCTTGCGCAGGGTCACGCTGGCCGCGTCGCAGCCCGGGATGACCTCGACGGCCCGGCGCACCAGGATGTCGAACGTGACGTCCTCACGGGTCTCGGCCGTGAGAGCCGTGCTGAGCTCGGCGAACCGCTCGGCGAGCCGTCGATCGTCGGTCACTCCTGTTCGAGCTCCTCGCGCAGGTCGCCGAGGATGCGGGACAGCAGCCGCGACACCTGCATCTGGGTCACGCCGAGGTCCTCGCCGATCTCGGCCTGGGTGAGGTCCTCGAAGAAGCGCAGGTAGAGGATCCGCCGGTCCCGCTCGGAGAGGCGGCGGACGACGGGCTCCAGCATCAGCCGGGCGTTGCTGGCGTCGTGGTCGTCGTCGGTGTCGGGGAGCAGGTCGCCCAGCGTCGCGGTGTCGGCGCCGACGGGCAGGTCGAGCGACGCCGGCTGGAAGCAGCCCAGCGCGGCCATGGCTTCGCCGTACTCCTCGGTCGTGATGCCGAGGTCCTCCGCGACCTCGGCGTCCGTGGGCTCGCGGCCCAGCCGCTGCTCGAGCTCGCGGACCGCGGCGTGGGCGTGACTCTGCACCTCCTGGATCCGGCGCGGCGGACGGACGGTCCAGCCGTGGTCGCGGAAGTAGCGCTGCAGCTCGCCGCGGATGGTCGGCACGGCGAAGGTCAGCAGGTCGTTGCGGAGCGTGGGGTCGAAGCGGGTCACCGCCTTGGTCAGGCCCTCGAAGGCGACCTGGTTGAGGTCCTCCTGGGGGAGGCCTCGCTGCCGGTAGCGCCGGGCCACGGCCTCGGCGACACCGCGGTTGATCAGCACCACCCGGGCACGTAGGTCGTCGGCCTCGTCGGGGTCGTGCGTCTCGTGGGCCGCCCGCAGGAGGGCCGCCGTCTGCTCACCTCGTTCGGCCCGGGTGAGGCCGCAGTCACCCGAACGGGCCTGGGCATCGGACAGGGGGGTCAGCAGTGCGGAAGTTCGTGCCATGGGGGCGACTCCATCTCCTTCGGATGGGGTGGCCTTGCCGGCTTCTTCAGCAAGGTCGTGCCTACGTCCGGACGCATCAGCGACGCTACCGGGGAGGCAATGGATCACAAGTCGTGCGGCGTGTCGCACTCTCGGGGTTGTGTGCCCGTTGAACGGCTCCTACCCTGCGCCCTCCCCTCGAAACCCGATCTCACCCGGAGGGGTCGAATCCCGGTGGCCCTCGTGGGTACCAGTCGGCATCCGAGCCCGGACTACGTGATGGAGGTGGATGCCGTGAGGGCGGTGACGTGGCAGGGCCGACAGGACATGCGGGTCGAGGAGGTCCCGGATCCGATCATCAAGGAGCCCACGGACGCCATCGTGCGCATCACGAGCACGGGCCTGTGCGGCTCCGACCTGCACCTGTACGACCCGCTCACGCCCTTCATGACGCCCGGGGACGTCGTCGGGCACGAGCCGATGGGCGTCATCGAGGAGGTCGGCGCCGGAGTCCGCGACCGTCGACCCGGTGATCGTGTCGTCGTGCCGTTCAACGTGAGCTGCGGGTCGTGCTGGATGTGCGTGCGCAACCTGTACAGCCAGTGCGAGACCACGCAGAACCGCGAGCACGGCACGGGTGCCAGCCTCTTCGGCTACAGCAAGCTCTACGGCCAGGTCCCCGGTGGCCAGGCCGAGCTCCTGAGGGTGCCGTTCGCCGACTTCCTGCCGGTACCGGTGCCCGAGGGGCCGCCGGACGAGCGCTTCCTCTATCTCTCCGACGTGCTGCCGACGGCGTGGCAGGCCGTCGAGTACGCCGCGGTGCCCGGCGGCGGCACGCTGCTCGTGCTGGGCGCGGGACCGATCGGCGACATGGCGGCACGGATCGCCCTCGACCGCGCAGTGCGGGTCATCGTGGTCGACCGGGTGCCCGAGCGGCTCCAGCGCGTCGCGGCGCGCGGCGCCGAGACGATCGACCTGGACGGCGCCGACGACGTACCCGGGCAGGTGCGCGAGCTCACCGGGGGCCGCGGTTCTGACAGCGTCATCGACGCCGTCGGCATGGAGGCGCACGGCTCTCCCGTCGCCGAGACCGCTCAGAAGGCGCTCGGGCTGCTGCCCAGGAAGATCGCGGGCGCGGTGATGACCCGCGCCGGCATGGACCGGCTGGCCGCGCTCTACCTGGCCATCGAGGCGGTCCGCCGAGGCGGCACCATCTCGATCTCCGGCGTGTACGGCGGCGCCGCTGACCCGTTGCCGCTGATGCAGCTCTTCGACAAGCAGGTGCAGCTGCGGATGGGCCAGGCGAACGTCCGCGCGTGGACGGATGACATCCTCAGGGTGCTGAACCAGGACGAGGACCGGCTCGGGGTGGAGTCGTTCGCGACGCATCGGCTGCCGCTCGAGGAGGCGCCCGCGGCGTACGCAAGGTTCCGCGACAAGGTTGATGGCATGGTGAAGGTCGTCTTCCAACCCTGACCCGAGTGCGGGCAGGGTCAACACGGGGACGGCGCATGCAGGAGGCACGGGGATGGACGAGCAACAACGGCTGGAGACGCTGGCGGCTGCCTTCGACCAGGTGCCCGTGCTGCTGGTGATCACCGAGGGCGACGACGAGCGGCTGCTCGCCGTCAACGCCTGCGGGCGCTCGGCGCTCGGCGACCCCTTGCTCGGCGAGTCCGTGGCGGGATGGGCGCTCGACGTGCCGGGGTACGACGTCACCCTCGCGCCCCTGTACCGCGAGCATGCGGCGCCGGCCGTCGTCGGCATCGGGGTGACCCCGGGCGCCGCAGATCCTCGACCGCTGGCCGACGCGGACCTCGTCCTCCAGCTCCACGACGCGCTGCTGCCCAAGTCGCTTCCGGTGGCGCAGGGCGCCGAGGTGTCCGCGCGCTACCTCCTCGCGGACGACCGGGCCGGTGGCGACTGGTTCGACGGAGCCACCCTGGACGACGGTCGCGTCGCGGTCTCCGTCGGAGACGTCGTCGGGCACGGCGTGGAGGCCACCGCGGTGATGACCGAGCTGCGCACGGTCTTCGACGACCGGATCCGCGACGGGGGCGAGCTCGAGGCGGCGTTCGCCGCCTTGGAGCGACGGGCACGGAGGATGCCGGAGTCCCGGGTCGCCACGCTGTGCGCGGCGGTCCTCGACCCGGCGACGGGCGAGCTGAGGTACTGCACGGCGGGACATCCACCGCCGGTGGTCGTCGACCGCGAGGGACACGCGTCGTTCCTGGTCGCGTCGGGAGCCGGTCCGCTCGGTACGGGCGGCGACGGCTTCCCCGTCGCGACCCACCGGCTCGAGCCGGGCGACGTCGTCCTCCTCTACAGCGACGGCCTCGTCGAGCGGCCGGGGCGCACGCCGGTGCAGAGCACGGTGGAGCTGCTGCGGGTCGCTACGGACGCCGTCCGGGAGTCCGAGCCGGAGCGACCGGCGGCGAACGAGCAGACGGTCGACCGGTTGTGCCGGCGCGTTCTCGAGGTGCTGACCCGCCGGACCGGCTTCAGCGACGACATCGCCGTGCTGGCTCTGCAGCGGGTCCACGCCGTGGCGCCGCTGCGGCTCGAGCTGCCCGCGATTCCCGACAGCGCCCGCGTCGCGCGTGTCGAGCTCGGCCGGTGGCTGGAGCGCCTCCACGTCGGTGCGCTGGACGAGCTGTCGGTGCGGCACGCCGTGGGCGAGCTCGTGGCCAACGCGCTCGAGCACGCGTACTCCGACCCGGGGGTGCACGACCAGGTGCGGATCGCCGTCGAGCTGCGGGCCGACGGCGTCCTCGAGGCGGAGGTCGCCGACGACGGCCGCTGGCGCGAGTGGGACGAGACGCCGCTCGACCGGGGCCGCGGCCTGGCGATGGTGCGCGGCTTCGCCGACGACTTCGCGCTCGAGCGCGGCGATGGCGGCACGCGTGCCCTGGTGCGACACCGGCTCACGCGGCCGGCCGTCCTGCTCCGCGGGGTCCAGGCCGACACGAGCGCCGGCCCGGCCGGGCAGGAGTTCACCCTGGACGTCGAGGGCACCCGGCTGCGCCCGGCGGGCAACCTCGGGCGGGAGGGCGCCGCCGAGCTCCGGCGGGCGCTGGACCGGAGCTCGCAGGGCGGGACCCGTCCCGTCGAGGTCGACCTCGCCGACGTCAGCCTGCTCGGCAGCGCCGGCGTCCAGGTGCTCGTCGAGGCGCGCGCCGGGGGAGAGGTGCGGCTGATCGCCCCGGTGGGGTCGGCGGCGCAGCACGTGCTCGAGCTGGTCAAGGTCCCGTACGACCCCTGAGCCGTCGGGATGCACTCGCGGCCTGCGGGTACCCGAGGCCATGGCGGTGAATGAACGCACGATGGGAGCGACCGCGGACGCGGTCTGGGACGTGCTCGCGGACGGCTGGCTCTACCCGCTCTGGGTGGTCGGCGCGTCGCGGATGCGGGAGGTCGATGACCACTGGCCGGCCGTCGGGTCGTGCCTGCACCACTCCGTGGGGACCTGGCCGCTGCTCGTCGACGACCTCACGGAGGTCGTCGAGTCGACGCCCGGCCTGTCCCTGAAGCTGCACGCCAAGGCCCGGCCCACCGGCACGGCGATGGTGTCGATCCGGCTCGAGCCGCTGGGGGCGGAGACCCGCGTGGTCCTGGAGGAGGACGCCGTCGAGGGCCCCGGAGCGCTGGTGCCGAAGCCACTGCGCGAGGTCGGGCTCCGGTGGCGCAACGTCGAGAGCCTGCGGCGGCTGGCGTACGTCGTGGAGCGTCGTCGGTCCCCGGAGCGGCAGATCCGCGACGGAGCCCCGTGATCGCCTGACGCGGCCGGTCAGGCGTCGTCCCCGCGGGAGGCTCGCAGCCGGCGAGCACGCTCGACGTCCTCCCGAGCCTTGCGGGCGGCCTTGTCGCTCTTGCGGGTGTCGCGGGCGGGGAGCTGGATGACCTCCTCCGCCGGCATGCCGGCCTGGAGCTCGCGTCCGCGCTCCAGCTCGGCGTCCAGCTCGGCGCCGAAGAGCAGCGCCAGGTTGTTGATCCACAGCCACAGCAGGAAGACCACGACACCGGCGAGCGAGCCGTAGGTGCGGTTGTAGCTGGAGAAGTTCGCGACGTAGAAGCCGAAGAGGGCGGAGGCCACCACCCACGTCAGGATGGCCACCAGGGCGCCGACGCTCACCCACCGGAACCGCGGCTGCTTCACGTTGGGCGTCGCGTAGTAGAGCAGAGCCACGATGAGGACGACGAAGGCGAGCATCACCGGCCACTTCGCGATGTTCCAGACCAGCACGGCGGTGTCGCCGAGGCCGACCGCGTCGCCCACCGCCTGGGCGGCGGGACCGGTCAGCACCAGGCTCAGTGCGACCAGGGCGGTCAGGAGGACGGTGATCAGCGTGACCAGCAGCATCGCCGGGCGCAGCTTCCAGATCGGCCGGCCCTCGGGCACCTCGTAGATGCGGTTCATGCCGCGCCCGAACGCCCCGACGTACCCGGACGCCGACCACAGCGCGATCGCGAGGCCGACCAGCAGGCCGATGCCCGCGTTCTGCGCGGCGCTGAGCTCGGTCAGCGTGGGCTCGAGGGTGTCGGCGACGCCGCCGGCTCCGACGTCCCGGAGGATCTGCAGCAACGTGTCGACGGTCTCGTCGCCCTGGCCGACCAGCCCGACGAGCGACAGCAGCGCGATCGCGGCCGGGAAGAGCGCGAGGATGGAGTAGTAGGTCAGCGCGGCGGCCAGGTCGGTGCACTCGTCGTCGGAGAACTCCCGGATCGTCTTGCGCAGCACGTAGCGCTTCGACGGCCCCGTGAGGTCCGTCGGCGAGTCCGGCTTGCGCGGGTCGTCGGGGTGCGGGGCTTCCGCGGTCGTGGTCGTGGTCTCGTCGGTGTCGACGTCCGTGTGCTTGCCGCCCATCGCCCTCATCTCCCTCTCGTGGCCTCGTGACGACAGTGCCCGCCCGGGCGGCGGCCATGCGGCTGGTGCCGTTGCATGTGGGCGCGACCCCGGGGTACCGCACCGGCGAGTCTCTTCCAGGAGGTGGCGTGTGATGCCCGGCAAGTCGTCGAACGTGAAGAACGAGAAGCAGTACGAGGCCCTCAAGGACAAGGGCATGTCGAAGGAGCGCGCCGCGAAGATCGCCAACGCGGAGGACGCCTCCAAGCACGGCGGCCAGCAGTCCGGCAAGGGTGGCGACAGCAGGCAGGGCGGCACGACGGCCCAGAAGAAGGAGGCCGGTCGGAAGGGCGGCAGGGCGAGCCACTGAACGAGGCCGACGGCCTCCTGCCGGTCGGCGCGGGGTCAGGGGTGCCCGTCGTCGGACAGGCTCGCCTGGTGCGGCAGCTCGACGAGGTCGAGCACGTGCTGCGCGACCGATCCGACGGGTGCCAGGAGGGTGACGCTCCCGTGGTCGGTGGTGATGGCCTCGTGGAGCACACGCACCGCCGCGCTGCCGAGGTGGGTGACGCCGGCGAGGTCGAGCGTCACCGACGCACGGGCAGCCGTGAGCTGGTCGAGACGACGGTGGAGCTCGTCGGCCTCAGGCGCGAGAACCGGGCCGCGCAGCGTGAGATGGCCCGCCTCCTCGCGGAGCACGAAGGGCGGGTCGGACCACTGGCGGAGTGGGACGGCCGGCGCGGCGCCGGTCACGAGGATCGCGGGGCGGCGTAACCGGTAGGTCCCGGTCACCACCGTGCCGTCGTCCGTGGCGTGGACCTCGAGGGAGTCCAGGAACGTGCGGACCATCTGCAGTCCACGGCTCTCCGGACCAGGCCCCTCCTGCCAGGTCCCCCCATCGGCGATCCGCAGGTGGACGGCGCCGTCGTCGGCGTGGGAGAGGTCTACGGTGGCCTGACCGGGCTTGGGGTCGTCGGCGTAGGCGTGCTCGACGGTGTTGGTGACCAGCTCGTTGACGGCGTGGGCGAGCGCGAGCCTGTCGTCGGCGGTGACGTCCATGTCCTCGAGCCACTCGGCGAGGCGATGCCGAGCCTCGGAGGGAGCAGTGCGGACGGCGTCGAGCACCATGTGCAGTGGCTCGCGTGGCGGGGTCAGCTCCGCTGCGAGGAGGGTGATGTCGTCGCCGTAGCCCGTGTCGCCGATCATCAGGTCCAGCATCACCTCACAGACCCGCTCCGGAGTCCGGCGAGGGGCGCCGTGTGCGAGCACGGTGCCCGCGACGACCTGGGTGACGGCGTCGGCGAGCTCGACCGTGCTGGCGGCCGGGGTCCGTCCCGGTCGCTCGAGGAGGCCGTCGGTGTAGAGCACGAGCAGGGTGTCGGCGGTGTCGAGCCGGAGCTGCCGGGTCGGGAACACCCCGGTCGTGGCCAGGGGCCCGGCACCGCTCGGGGACAGGAAGCTGGCGGCGCCGCCCGCGAGCACCAGGGGAGGGGGGTGACCGGCCGTGCAGTACTGGCCGGTCCCCGTGACCGGGTCCAGCTCGACGACGCATAGAGTCGCGTGGCGCGCACCGGGCACGACGCGGGCGAAGCGGTCGACATCGCTCATCGCGTCCGCGAGCGGGGCCGGGCTGGTCAGTCGCTCGTGGCAGACCGCGCGGAGCTGTCCCATTACCGCAGAGGCGGTCGTGCCGTGGCCGACGACGTCACCGACGACGAGGGCGATCCTGCCGTCGGGGCGGAGGACCGCGTCGAACCAGTCACCACCGGCGGCCGAGTCCTCCGCCGCCAGCAGGTAGCGGGCGGCGATGTCGAGGCGCGGGAGGACGGGCAGGGCCAACGGCAGGTGCGCCTCCTGCACGACCCGAGCCACCAGGCGGGCCTCGGCGAGGTGCTGCGTGGCCGCGTCTCGATCCTGCTCCGCCGTGAGGCGTGCCCGGACCTTCGTCGTCACGTCCCGGCCTTCCCCCACGACCCCGACAATGTCGCCCTCCGCAGATCGCAACGGCGTGACGGAGAGGTCGAGGTACAGCTCTCGCGAGTCGCCATCGGGAGCCCGGTAGTGGGTGTGCCACTCGCCCAGCACGAAGGACTCGCCGGTGCGGTAGCAGTGCTCGTAGGCCTCGTAGATCTGCTGACCCGCGAGCTCCGGGTAGGCCTGCCGAAGAGGCACGCCCAGTGGTCGCTCGCCGAGCAGCGCCCGGGCGCGCTCGTTCACCGCCGCCAGACGCAGCTCGGGGCCCTCGACGACGAGCATGATCTGCGAGCTCTGGTCGAAGCTGGCCGCCTTCGTGGCCATGAGGTGCCCCTCACCCGCCCGTTCGGCTGCTGCCATCGGGGCCGACCACCCTTCTCTCCCAGGGCGGCGCATCGCGCCCGCACACTCCCGAGTGCAGCATGGGCCGACCGCCGTGTCCATAGCGGAAGGCAGCCGGTGGTGCGGCTGCGACGCTAGTCCCGCTGCTCCAGGACGTCCATCGCGAGCATGGCCGCCGGAGTCGCCTCGCCGTGGTCGCGGATGTGGGTGAGGGTGACCCGCACCTGCAGGGCGCGTCCCCGTCGGTTGACGGCGTCGAGCACCAGGTCGGTGGGCTCGACCTCGGGGTCGCCGAGCTGGGCCCGGATCGGCTGTAGCAGGCGCTCCACCGGCAGCCCGATGTCGAGGTTCATGAGGTGCTCACCCACGGCCTCGTCGGTGCGGACGCCCCAGAGATCCGCCGCTCGTGAGTTCCAGGCGAGGATCTGCATGTCGGCGTCGACGACGGCGACCCCGGAGTTCATGCTCCCCAGCACGGCCCCCATGAACCGGTTGAGCCGCTCCACCTCGTCCTGCCGGTCGCGCAGGGCCTCGTTGCTGAACTGGAGCTCGTCGTTCATCGACTGGAGCTCCTCGTTCATGGTCTCGAGCTCCTCGTTGGTGCTCTGCAGTTCCTCGTTGGTGGTCTCGAGCTCCTCGACGGTGCTCTGCAGCTCCTCGTTGGTGGTCTCGAGCTCCTCGTTGGTGCTCTGCAGCTCCTCGTACGCGATCTCGAGCTGCCGGTTGGCGTATGTCAGCTCCTTCTGGAGCTGCCGGTACTGGGTGACGTCGTTGAAGATGACCGTGAGTCCGACGTCGGCACCGGAGTCGTCCGCGAGGGGCACGACCTGGATGTCGAACGCGAGCGTCTCGTTCGCGCCTCGCACCTGCTCGACGTCGCGGATCCAGACGGCCCGGCGCTCGAGCTGGGCCTGGTCGATGTGGGCGCGCAGCTCGACCGGACGATAGGACACCTCGAGGTCCTGGATCGGCCGACCGATGTCGCGCGGGGTGATCCCGAACAGGTGCATGGCCCTGTTGTTGCTCAGCGCCAGCCGGCCCTCGACGTCGAGCACGATCTGCGCCGCGGCGGACGACGTCAGCGCCGCGACGTAGAGGCGCGATGCCTCGTGCTGCTCCTCCCCGGGTGTCGAGCCCAGGTTCGGTGCGAGCGCCCGGCGGTCGCGCGGCTCCGTGGAGATCTTCCTGAAGAAGCGCCGCTTGAGCTCGACGGGGCGGAAGTACGCCGAGTGGCTGAGCAGCATCTCGGCCTTGCCGAGGAAGAGGACGCCGTCCGGCCGGAGTGCGAAGTGCATCCGGTTGAGGATCTGGCTCTGCGTCTCGGCGTTGAAGTACATCAGGGTGTTGCGGCACGCGAGGATGTCGACGTGGGAGATCGGTGCGTCCTGGACCAGGTCGTTGCGCCCGAAGATCACCGAGCGCCGGAGCTCCTTGCGGAAGACGAACCGGTTGCCGACCGGCTCGAAGTACTTGCCGCGGAGGTCCTCCGGCACGGCCTCGAGCTCGCGCTCGGTGTAGCTGGCCTGGCGTGCCTGGGTCAGCGCCTCCTCGTCGACGTCGGTGGCGTAGATCTTCACCCGCTCGCGGAACTCGTCCACCCCGAGGAGCTCGGCCAGCAGCATGGCGAGCGTGTACGCCTCCTCGCCCGACGCGCACCCGGCGCTCCAGACCCGGATCGGCTGCCCTTCGCGTCGTCGCAGGATGCTCGGGAGGAGCTCCTCCCGCAGGTACGTCCACGCGTCCGGGTCGCGGAAGAACCCGGTGACGTTGATCAGGATCGTGTTGAAGAGCTGGGTGAACTCGTCGGGGTGGACCGTCAGGTGGTCGAGGTACTCGTCGTACTGCGTGACGCTGATGGCCTCCATGCGACGCTGCACCCGCCGTTGCAGGCTGGCCCGCTTGTACCCCGTGAAGTCGAAGCCCCGCTGCTCCTTGATGTAGCGCAACAGCGCCTCGAAGTCCTCGTCGTTCACCCTCGTCCTAGCCTCACAGCGCACCCTCCTCGCGGAACGGTGCGCCGATCTCGTCGATCAACCGCCGTACCAACTCTGCCGCACGAAGTGTCTCCTGCGCACTCTCCTCGAAGCGCGCCGCCGTCAGGTCGTGCCCCCGCGCGCCGGCCTGACGACCCATGTCGATGTTGAGGGCGGCCCTCTCCTCGAGGCTGCGCAGCGCCATCCAGAGCGCGCTCTCCATCGCGATGGACTGGCGAGCGAGGAGGCTCTCCGCCGACCATGCGTGCCCGACGCGGCAGCGATAGCGACGGAGGCTGCCCTCGTCGATCTGGTACAGCGCACCCGCGCAGTCGGGACAGCCGAAGCCCGCCGGCACGCCCGGGCGTTCGGGACTGTGGACGGCCTCCGGCTCCAGGTCAGCCATGTCCACCTCCACCTCCATCGTCGTCGTCACGGGGGCGCCGGTCGGGGTCGAGCTCGCGAGCTCGTCCAGCCAGGCCGTCAGCATGCCGCCCATCTCCTCTGCCGCCAGGCGGACGTCGACGCCCGCTGCCCGCGCGGCCGCTTCGGGCATGCTGGCGTACAGCGCTTCCTCCGGGTCCTGGACCATGACCCGTCCGCCGCGGGACGTGATCGCGTGTGCTCCCGCGGCGCCGTCGTCGAGGGACCCGGACAGAACCACGCCGATCGCCTGTGGGCCGGCCATCCGAGCCGCCGAGCGGAAGAGGACGTCGACGGCCGGCCGGTGCCCGTTCTCCTGCGGGCCTCGAGTCAGCGACAGCGCACCGTCCACGACCATCAGGTGGTGGTCGGGCGGCGCGACGAAGATGGTGCCCGCCTCGAGCGGCTCGCCGTGGAGCGCGTGGCGGACCGGCCGGACGGACACGCGCGCGAGGATCGACGGGAGCGCGCTGGGCGCGTTGGGCGGGACGTGCAGCACGACCAGCACGGGGGCGGAGATGTCGCCCGGCAGGCCCCCGACGAAGGACCGCAGCGCCTCGACACCGCCCGCGGAGGCGCCGACCACGACCACGGGCCGTGCCCGGTGGGCCAGATCGCCGTGCGTCATGGTCCAACTCTCCTCCCGGCAGCGTGCGCTGTCACGACGTGAGGAGCATGATGGAGGAGCACGCGGGGTGGCTCGGGCGGCCCCGGCAGGTGGTCACCCCCAGGACTGATCCCATGGACCCGTCTCTCCCGATGCCCGCCGGTCTCGGCGAGGACCCGAGCGCCGACCTGGCGCGTCTGCGGGACCGGATCGACCGCGTCCGCGCGTCGGCGCCCACGCCGGACGTGCTGGTCCAGGACCTTGAGACGGCCTACGAGGAGCTGCGCGTCGCGGATGAGGAGGTCCGGCTCCAGAACGAGTCGATCAGCCGCCTGGTCGAGTCACACCAGAGCATCCGGCTCCAGCAGGAGCGGACCATGGCCATCCTGCCGGTGCCCATCCTGGTCACCGACGCGCGCGGCGTCATCCGCTCGGCCAACGCCGCGGCAGCGACGCTGCTGGGCACCCGGGTCGCCCGGCTCCTCGGGAAGCCGGTCTTCACGCTCTTCGCCACCTCCGACCGCCCCGATCTCCGACAGCTGCTGTCCGGCCACGATCGCACGGGTCTCGTGCTGCGCCGGGCGGCGACGCTGCAGCGCCGCGGCGAGACCCGGCCGGTCGAGGTGACCGCGTCCGACCAGTTCCCCGGGGCCGGCGACGGCGAGATCAGCTGGATCCTGCTGACGGGCGAGGCCGGCGCCGAGGACGTCGGCGAGTCGGTCACGCGTTCGCTCACGCGGCTGGCGATGCTGCCCCAGGGCGCCGCCCCCCGCGCCGAGGTGCTGGCGGCCGCGGCGGCGATCGTCCGCGACGGCCTCGCGGGGCGAGCGGAGGTCAGCGTGTCGGTGGGCTCGCCCCGCGAGCCCGACGAGGTCGCCTCCACCTCGCAGACCGCCCAGTCCTGCGACGGTGCCCAGATAGCGGCGGGCAGCGGGCCGTCGGTGGCGGCCTACCAGTACGGATCGACCGTGAGCAGCGCCGACGTGCGCACCGACGAGAGGTGGCCGGGCCTCGGTCGTCACCTGCCGCCCGAGGCCCGGGCGGTCGTCGCCGCGGCCATCGAGACGGACGAGGGGGCGGCCGGCACGGTGACCGCCTACTTCTCCGGGGATGCGTCCGGGGCCGAGGAGATCGTCGAGCTGTTCGCGGTCACGATCGGCGGGGTCCTCCACGAGCTCGAGCTGCACGGCGAGCTCGCACGGCTCGAGACCGACATGCAGCATGCCCTGTCCTCGCGTGCGGTCATCGAGCAGGCGAAGGGCATCGTCATGGCGTCCCGCGGATGTACCGCCGACGACGCCTGGCAGCACCTCGTCGATCTCAGCAGCACGCGACACGTCAAGCTGCGGACGGTCGCCGAGGGCATCGTCGCCCAGGCCTCGCGCCGGGACTAGCGTTCGGCCGCCCCAGATGCTGCCTCCCGGGCCTAGGATCGGTAGATGACCGGCGACGAGCGGGGTGTCAGCCGCGCAAGGCAGCGCGCCGAGGAGGCGCGCACGCGCGCGGCCGAGTTGGAGGAGCGGCTGACGGAGCTCGGCGCGCGCATCGGCTCGACGTCGGAGGACGCCGAACGTGCCCGCGTCGCCGCCGACGTCGCCGTGCTGCGCGGGATCGAGGCGCACCAGCGCGCTGCCGCAGCCCATCGACGTACGGCGAAGGCACACCAGCACGCAGCGGGGGTGGCCGAGGCGGCAGGCGACACCGCCCGGGCCGCCCAGCACCGCGCGGCGGCGGCCGCGGACGACGCGGGCGCCGCAGTCGAGGAGGCGGCGGCGGACACCCTGATGGCGCGGACGCTGGCCGAGGAGCCTCCCGCTAGCGATCCGGGCCGCTCACCCCGCCCCGAAGCAGGGTCAGACGGCGCTGCCGTCCGCTGACGGGCTCGAGGTTGTCGTAGCCCGCGAGGCCGCTGACGAGGAGGTACGCCGGCGACGCGGCGACGACCTCGAGGCTGCCACCCGCGTGCCGGAGTCGGCGCTGCTCCTGGTGGAGCGCCCGCAACGTCGCGGCGTCGACGAACGTGACTCCGTCGGCGTCCACCTCGACGTGGTCGCACCCGCGCAGCCGGACCCGCAGCAACACGGCACGCAGGTGCGCGAGACTCGCCAGGTCGAGCTCGCCGGAGAAGGCGAGCCGCGCCATGGGAGGCGCGCACACGAGGCTGAGGTCGGTCCGCACGGCTGACCCCCGCTGGCGGGTTGACGCCCGTTGCTGAGCGTCGTGATGGGAACACCGTAAGCCCGGGTCCGCACCGAGGCAATGACCCGGAACCGCGGCGTCCTCAGCTCGGGTTGATGAACGGGTGCGGGTTGCCGACCGGGCGGGCTGTCGAGTGCAGCCACGTCCGGAACCCGCGCTCGTCGCGGGCCTCGAGCTCGTCGAGGTAGGCCTGACGTGCGTTCACGATCGCCAGGCGCTCGGCGAGGTCTCGCGTCCGCTGCAGGGCGACGTAGCTCTCCGACCACGCCGCGCACAGCCGCGCGTCGTCCAGGACCGCCACGGCACCCGGCTCCCGGTCACGCTGCGGCGTGCGTACGACGCGCGCGACCCATGACACGGCGCAGGGAGACGTCGCACCCATCAGTGCGGCGGCGGCGAGCGCGACCGGCCCGGTCCACCAGAGCGCGGCCACGGTCATCGCGGCCACGATGCCCGCCGCCGCGCTGTCCCTCGGCGTCCAGTCCGCCACCAGGGTCAGGCTGACGCCGGTCACGAGCGCGGCACCGACGAGCGCGATGGGTGCGGCGACGAACAGGCCGAAGAAGACCGGGACGGCGCCGGCGACCGCCCAGATCGCGGTCCAGGCCCACCGGTAGAGCTCCACCTCCAGGTGGTACCCCGGCACGGCGGTCCTCACCCGTTGTCTGCGCCGCGGCTGGACGGCACGGGGTCGGGCCTGCATGATTTCCCCATCAGACAACCCGCGTCCCGAGAGTCACGCCTTGCACATGCGTCCCACCGACCTGCGCAGGGTGCTGCTGACCTCGCTCGCCGTTCTCGTGCTGCTCGCGCTCGTCCCGGCGGCCGACGCGGCCGGTCCGCACGTGGTGTGGCCGCGGAAGTACAGCAAGGCGCACCCGATCCGGGTGATGTACGTCGGCGACTCGATGACCCACGGGCACCCGGGATCGGCGACCTATCGCTACTGGATGTGGCGCGAGTTCCGGGAGCAGGGCGTGCCCGCCCGGTTCGTCGGGCCGCGGAGCGACCTGCGCTCGACGTACCCGAACCGCGACCTCGCTCCCGGTGAGTACAACTACGAGCACACCGACCACGGGTTCGGCAACCAGGAGGCCCACGCGTCGCAGGGCGGCTCGAAGTTCGCCTACCACCTGCCGCGGATCGCCGGCGAGATCGGGACCTACCACCCCGACGTCGTGGTCCTCGAGCTCGGTTTCAACGACGCCACCACGCGGTCGGCGTGGGAGATCACCCGGGACACCGCGACGCTGCTGCGGAGGATCTGGTCGGTGGAGCCAGACACCCGCGTGGTCGTGGGCGAGATCCCGAACTCCGGCCGCGAGTTGGGCGTCGACGTCAAGGCGAGCCGCAGGAACTCGCGCACGGCGTCCGCCAACCGGCTGATCGCCCGCAAGATCGGGCGCGACCCGCGGGTGGTGATCGCGCACCTGCGCACCGACACCGCACGCCCGTGGGACCCGCAGCTCTACACGTTCGACAACGTGCACCCGAACCCGACGGGGGAGACGCTCTTCGCGGAGGTCTTCTCGCGGGCGTTCGCCGAGCTCGGGGTGTTCCGCCGGCCCGTGCAGGTCTTCCACCAGGAGGCCTGGACGCCGCAGTTCTCGACGCAGGTCTCCGGGGGCACCGGGCTCGTCGTCGCCGACCTGGTGCGGGTGCGGCAGCTCACCTACGCCACGCGGGCGATGGTCCGCGTCTGGGACGCACCGGTGGGCGGCACGCTCGTGAAGGAGTCCGGCTGGAGCAAGGACGACTACCTCGCCGTCCGGCTCGACCCGGGCACCTACTGGATCGAGCCCGTCGCCGCACGGCGACAGCTCGTCAGCGGCCCCGGCACCCGGGTGCAGGTCACCGTCCTCTGAGAGCTCAGCCGACCGAGGTGGCCGGCCGTGCGCCCGCGCACTGAACGACGAAGTCGCGCAGCAGCAGGTTCACCCGCACGGGGTCGCGGGCCAGCGGAAGGTGACCGGATCCCTCCATCCGGACCAGGTGGCCGCCCGTCAGCTCGGCGATCGTCTCGGACCGCGCGATCGGGCTGACCCGGTCGCGGTCGCCGTGCAGAAGCAGTACCGGGCTGCTGATGCGGCCGCACCACTCCACAACCTCGTCGCGGGACGGCCAGGGCGTCGCCTCCTCGGCCTCCAGCACGTCGGGCGTGGTCTCCAGGCCCCAGCCGACGGTGTCCTCGATCGGCTTGGTCGAGTGGGGCTCGGGGAGACACAGGTCGAAGAACCACGCGAGGAAGTCGGGGTACCGCGTGCGCCAGATCGCGGGCCCGAAGTCGTCCCACCGCGGGTGCCGGACCGTCGACGTGGCCAGATCGGCGGACGGCCCGACCAGGGCGGTGCCCAGCACCCGGTCGGCGTGGTTGGCCGCGAGGTCGAGCGCCCAGTTCGCGGCCCGCGAGAGGCCGACGACGACGGCCCGGTCGGTGTCGGTGGCGTCCAGGACCGACAGGGCGTGAGCGACCTGGGCGTCGTGGGCGTAGGCCTCCGGGTCGAGCGGGCGGGGCGAGTCGCCGTTGCCCGGGCCGTCGTAGGTCACCACCCGGAAGTGCCGGGCCAGGTAGGGAACCTGCAGCTTCCAGAAGCGCCGGTGGATGATCGTCCAGGTCGGCAGCAGCAGGATCGTGGGGCTGCCCGACCCGTGCACGTCGTACGCGACCCCGGGTTTCACAGCAGCTCCGCCAGCATCGCCGCGGCGCGCTCGGCGCCGCCGGTCTCCACCGGGCGGTACGACGAGCGCGCCCCGATCTCCGCGACGATCGCCTCGGCGAGCCCCTCGGGGTCGCAGGCCTCGTCGTACTCGATGCACCGGCCGGCGCGGTAGCGCTCCAGCCGGTGCCGGACGTGGAAGTTCTGCTCGAAGTGGTGTCGCAGCGGCACGTAGAGGAACGGCACGCCCGCGGCGGTCAGCTCCATCGTGGTGGTGAGCCCGCCCTGCACGACGGCGACGTCGGCGGCGGCGAGCTGTCGGTGCAGGTCGGGGACGAACCCGCGCACCTCGACCCCCGGCACCGCCGGCAGCTTCGCCGGGTCGATCCGCGGGCCGGTCACCACGACGAACCGCAGCGCGGGCAGGCGGTCGCGAGCCGGCGGTACGGCGTCCAGCACCCGCCGCAGCAGCGGCTCGCCGACGCCCGAGCCGCCCACGGAGACGAGGCACAGGAGCTCGTCGTCGCGGCAGCCCAGCCCGCGACGGGCCGAGGCGACCTCATCCGCGGAGGGTGGGTCGAAGCCCGTGATGTAGCCGGGGAAGTCGTAGTGCTGGGCGGTCCACTCGCGGATGTTCGGCAGGCCCGGGCCGAACGACGCGTCGACGACGTCCTCGGGGTTGCCGACGAAGACCTGCCGGTCGCGGATCCGCCGGTAGCGGGCCCGCTGCTCGAGCATCTCCGCGTTGTAGTCCGCGCACAGCTCGGCGTCGCGCGGGCCCAGGTCGGGCATCGGCAGCCAGCCCACGAAGTCGGTCAGCCACGCGAAGGAGAACCGCTTGAGCTCCGGGTTCTCGTGCAGGAAGTAGTCGACGTCCCAGGCCTCGTCGCCGATGACGAGGTCGTACGGCGTCTCGTCGACGACGTCGTTGAAGACCATGAAGTTGTTGACGAGGATGGCGTCCATCTCGCGGATGGCCTGGAACACGTGGAGGTCGTGCTCGCCGGACTCCGCCTCGATGTGCGCCGACTCGCTGGCCAGCCACGCGGATGCCGGGTGCACGTGCTCGCCGGCCTCGTCCAGGACGCGGGTGACGGGGTGCTGGGTGAGCCAGTCGACCTGAAGGTCGGGGTGCAGCCGCCGGAGGTGCCGCGCGATCGCGAGGTCGCGCCGGGCGTGGCCGAGCCCGATGGGCGAGGAGAGGTAGAGCGCCCTGCGGGGGCGTTCGCGCGCCCGGACCCACGTGCTCGTGCTCATGTTCGAGTGTCCTGCCGTTCCGGGCCCGGCGTCGAGAGGTGGACGGGCAACGCGTCGAGGCCGCGGAGCACCAGCCCGTCGCCGTGCCCCCACCGCAGCTCGTTCGCCGGGACGGCCAGGGTCATGGTCGGGAACCGTCCGAGCAGCGCGGTGAACGCGACCTGCGCCTCCATCCGGGCCAGCCGGGCGCCGAGGCAGTGGTGGACGCCGTGGCCGAACGCGAGATGGGCGGGGCTCGGCCGCGTCACGTCGAACGAGTCGGGAGCGACGGAGCGGTGCGGGTCGCGGCCCGCGGTCGCGAGGGAGACCAGCACCTGGACGCCCGCCGGGACGGCAGTGCCGGCGATCGTGGTGTCCCGCTCGGCGTACCGGAACGTCGCGTGGGGCACGGGCGCGTCGAAGCGCAGCATCTCCTCGATCGCCCCGGGCACCAGCGCGGGGTCCGCGACCAGCGCGTCCCGCTGCGCGGGGTTGGTCAGCAGGGCGACCGTCCCGTTCCCGATCAGGCTCGTGGTCGTGTCGTGTCCGGCGACGATCAGCTGGAAGAGGGTCGAGAGCAGCTCGTCACGTGTCAGCTCGCCGCGGTGGCTCGCGGCCGCGAGGTCGCCCACCAGGGTGCCGTCGGCCTCTCCGGCCGCGGCGCTCGCCGTCGCCCGGTCGGCCAGGTCGGTGAGGAAGCCGACGATCCGGTCGGACGCGGCGACGACGTCCGGCGGCGGGGCGTCGCCGTCGTACGGCGCGAGGAGGGTCGCGAACCAGCCGGCCAGGCGGACCTGGTCGGGCCGGGCGATCCCGAGGAGCTCGCCGATGACGATGAACGGCAGGGGAGCGGCGAATCCGGCGACGAGGTCGACGGGGGCGGTGCGGTCCTCGAGCTCGTCGAGCAGGTGGTCGACGATCTCGTGGATGCGGGGCTCGAGGGTCGCCAGGCGCGTGCGGGTGAAGGCCGGGGCGGTGAGGGCGCGCAGTCGGGTGTGGTCGGGTGGGTCGACGCTGAGCATGTGCCGCGCGAACGCCGGCCCGGGCAGCCCCTCCGCGACGACGGCGCCGTCGCGGGCGAGCGCCGCGTGCATGTCCTTGGAGAGGTCGGGGTGGTTGAGCGCCTCGCGGGCGGCGTCGTAGCCGACGACGAGGAAGGCGCGGTGTCCGTCGGCGAGGGTGACGTCGTGCACGGACCCGGCCTCGCGGACGGCGGCGAACAGCGGGAACGGGTCGTCGCGGTCGTAGTCGCCCCAGCAGGTCGTGGGGTCGGTGGTCCTCGCCGTGCTCACGACAGCTCCCGGAAGCCGGAGCACACCAGGTCCATCCGTCGTACCTGCCCGTCGGCGACGCCGCAGACGACGGTCTGCGTGACGACCCGGCGGTCGCCGCGACGGTCGACGAGGAGCTTGTAGTGGACCAGCACGCGGTCGCCGACCGTGTCGCCGGCGACGTCGTCGAGGACGACGGTGCCGAAGTCGCCGAACCAGTCGGCGAACTGGGCCACGACCGCCTCGCGGCCGGTTCGCTCGAGCTCACCGCCGGGCAGCAGCGCCCGGAGCCGGACGGTGTCGGAGAGCTGGGCGCCGAGGCGCTCGGGGGCGCGCTCGGCGATGGCGTGGGCGAGGGTCGTCGCCAGGGGATGGGAGTTCACGGTGCGGTCCTCCGGAGGTCGTGAAGGGGCCGGTCGTCGAGCAGTCCCACCAGGTGCTGGACGAGGTCGGCGGAGTCCGCGCGGGCGCCGTCGATGAAGGTCGACCGCCGACGTCGGAGCAGCGGCAGGCCGATCACGTACAGGCCGGGCCAGGGCGTGACGCCGCCGGTGTGGCGCAGGCGTCCGCGGTGGTCGAAGACCGGCAGGTCGAGGAAGGAGAAGTCCGGGCGCACGCCGGTCGCCCAGACGACCGAGCCGATCCCGCTGCGGTCCAGGTCGAGCTGCAGCGGGGCTCGCGGTACGACGGTCGGGGCGGGTCGGTCGCCGGTGCCGCCGGCGCGGTCGTCGATGGTGCCGAGCAGCCGGCCCAGCTTGAGGTCGGCGAGCGTGCAGACGTTCGCCAGCGATCCCGAGAACTGCACGACCGACCCGCGGATGCCGACGACCCGGCCGACCAGCCGGACGCCGAGCGCCTGGAGCGCGTTGAGGTCGAGGTCGCGGTCGGCGCCGACGAGCTGGAGCGAGGGCACGTGCCGGGCGCGGGCCAGGTCGTCGACCTCGTCCCAGCGCTCGTCGAGGAGGCCGAGGCCGTCGAGCCACCACATGACGTCGTGGTCGCGGTAGCGCCGCGGGACCCGCACGTGCTCGCCGACGGCGAGGGTGACCTGACGGCCGGCCAGCCGGAGCTCCTCGGCGATCTGCACCCCGCTCGCCGAGGCGCCCACGACGAGGACGCCGCCGTCGGGCAGCTGCGACGGGTTCCGGTACGACGTCGCCGGCACCGACTCGACCCGCGCCGGGAGGTGGCACGCGGCCGCCGGCGCGGCGGCTCGGGTCGTGCCCACGGCCAGGACCACCGTCCTGGCCGACCAGCGGTCGGTGTCGGTCCAGACGTCGAAGCCACGGCTCCCCGGGCGCACCGAGGTGACGGAGGTGCCGGTGTGCACCGGGGCGGCCGACGCCACGGCGTACTCCCGGACCAGGCCGGCGACCTGGCCGGCGGTGAGGAAGCCGTCCGGGTCCGCGCCGGAGTACGACGCGCCGGGCAGCCGGGTCATCCAGTTGGGCGTGAGCAGCCGCAGGGAGTCCCAGCGCTGGGTCAGCCACGAGTTCGCCACCCCGCCGCGCTCCAGGACGACGTGGTCGACCGAGTGCTCGGCGAGGTGGCGGCTCACGGCCAGTCCGCAGTGCCCGGCGCCGACGACCACCGTGGTGGTCTCGGGCATCAGGACACGCTGACGGTGACGTCGGTCGGGTTGGTGAGGATGTCGAACACCGCCGAGCGCTTCTGCGACTGGGCGACCAACGCGCGGATCTCGTCGGCCGTGGCGTCGGCGTCGATGCGGTAGTGCACGCGCACGCCGTCGAAGCCGTTGCGGACCTCTGGGTCGGCGCCGAGGATCCCGTGCAGGTCCATGTCGGCAGTGAGCTCGGCGGTCACCGAGCGCAGCTGGATCTGCCGCTGCTGCGCGACCGCGGCGATCCCGGCAGTCAGGCAGCCGCCCAGGGCGACGAGCACGAGCTCGACGGGCGTGGCGCCGTTGTCCTTGGCGGCGAACTGCTCCGGGTGGTCCACGTCGTAGCTGAAGGACGTGTGGTGCGTCTGCTCGTCGCTGAACCCGTGGAAGCTCTCGACGGTGGACCTGCTGTGCGTGCCGCGGACCCACCGCACGGTCGAGCGCCACTCGAACTGGGCGATCTCGGGGGTCTCTGCAAGCGCGGCGCGGGCGCCGAGCAGGGCCTCGACGTCGACGCCGTTGTCGACGGGTGCAGTCGTGGTGGTGGTCATGGTCTGCCTCTCTGGATCTTCGTGTGCCCGGACCGGTCGGCCGGGTGATGACCACCGTGGTCGCGCTACAGGCAGAGGCGCATCCGGGGACCCACCTAGTGCCAGCGGACCTGGCCCGATTCGGTGAGTCCCGCCGACGCCTGACCGGCCTAGAATTTCGGGATGCTCCTGGGGAGGGAGAGCGAGCGCGGGACGATCGCCGGACTCGTCGACACCGCGCGGCTGGGACTCAGTCGAACGCTCGTGGTCACCGGCGAGCCGGGCGTGGGCAAGACCGCCCTGCTCGACGACGCCGTCGCGTCGGTCGGCGACTTCCACGTGCTCCGGGCGCGGGGCCTCGAGGCCGAGCGCCACATTCCGTTCGGCGGCCTGCTCCAGCTGCTCCACCCGGTCCTCGACCGGATCGACGACATCCCCGAGCCGCAGGCCGCCGCACTGGCGGGCGCGCTGGCGCTGGCCGAGCCGGCCGGTTCGGGGGACCGGTTCACGATCGGCGCCGCGGTGCTGAGCCTGCTGTGCCGGTACGCCGACGAGGGCCCGGTCGCCGTGGTCGTCGACGACCTGCACGCGATGGATCCGCCGTCGGCCGAGGCGCTGGTGTTCGCCGCCCGGCGACTGGTCGCGGACCCCGTGGTCTTCCTCGGTGCGGCCTGCTCCCCGGACGCCGACGAGCTGGTCGCGGACCTGCCGTCGCTGCCGCTCGGCGGCCTCGACGACCACGCGGCCGCGGCCCTGGTCGAGCGGGTGGCCGGTCCGGTTCCGCCGACGCTGCTCGAGCCGCTCCTGCGGGTCGGTGGCGGCAACCCGCTCGCGCTCGTCGAGCTCGCGGGTGACGACCTCGTCGCGCTGGCCACCGACCCCGAGGAGCTCCCGCGCAGGGTGCCGGACGCCGTGAGCTCGTCCTTCTCGCGTCGACTCGCCCGGCTGCGCCCCGACACGAGGTCGGCACTGCTGGTCGCGGCGGTGTGCGGCGGTGACCCGCAGGTCACCGCTAATGCGTGCGCCGCGCTCGGCCTCGACCCGGGGGCGCTCGCCGAGGCCGAGGACGTCGGCCTGGTCGAGGTGGGGATGAGGGAGGTGTCCTTCCGGCACGCGCTGCTGCGCGCCACGGCGTACTCCCGGGCGAGCGTCAGCGAGCGCCGGGCCGCCCATCGCGCCGTCGCCGACGTGCTGCCCGTCGACGACGTCGGCCGCCGGGCCTGGCACCTCGCCGAGACCGTGTGGCAGCCGGACGCCGAGATCGCCGACATGCTGGCGGAGGCCGGCCGGCAGGCCGTCGATCGTCGGGCGTATTCCGTCGCGTCCGGGGCCTTCGAGCGCTCCGCCCACCTCAGCCCCGACCACGTCGCCCGCAACGAGCGGCTGCTCGCCGCGGCGGAGGCCGCGTGGTCGGCCGGTCTGGGCGAGCGGGCGCTGGCGCTGCTCGACGAGCACGCCCACCGGTGCTCGGACGACCGGGAGCGGGTGCGCGAGCTGGCGCTGCGCGGAGCGGTGGCGGCGCGCACCGGTCGCCTGGCGGAGGCGCGCGACCTCCTGCAGCGCGCGGCCGGGCTGACGACCGACCCCTCGGAGCGCACGATCCTGCTCGCGGACGCCGTGCACGCCAGCTTCTTCCTCGCGGGTGCGCCCGCCGCGGCCGCCATCGCGAGGGAGCTGCGGGCGCTCGCGCCCTCGGTGGACGTGCCGGCCGCCCGGGCGCTCGGACTGATCGCCACCGGCATGGCGAGCATCCTCACCGGCGACGCCGCGGCGGGCGTCGAGGACCTGCGGGCCGCCGTCCCGGTCATCGACGCGTGCCCGGGGCTGCGCGCCGATCCCGATCGCCTCTCGTGCCTGATGCTGGTGCCGCTCTTCCTGCGGACCTCGAGCGACGGACGGGCGCTGCGCGACCTCGTCGACGAGGTGCGCGGAGAGGCGGCGGTGGGCGCGCTGCCGGCGGTCCTCACGTACGTCGCTCGCGACCAGGCGACCACGTCGGCCTGGGCGGAGGCGGCGGCCAACTACGCGGAGTCGGTGCGGCTCGCGGAGGAGACCGGGCAGGTCACCGAACGGCTGATGTCGCTGGCCGGCCTGTGCTGGCTGGAGGCGCGGCAGGGCAAGGAGCAGGCGGCGCGGCAGCACGCGGCGGACGTCCTCGACGCGCCGGACGCCATCCACGTGCACCTCGCGGAGGCCTGGGCGCGCTTCGCGCTCGGCGACCTCGAGCTCGCGCTCGGGTCACCGGAGGCGGCCCTCGAGCGACTCGGCGAGCTGGTCGCCCTCCTCGAGCGGCACGGGATGGCCGACGTCGACCTCGTCCCCGGCCCCGAGCTGGTCGAGGCGCTGCTGCGCACGGGTGCGGAGGCCGAGGCGCGGAGCGTCGCGGCGTCGTACCACGTCGCGGCGGAGGCCAAGGGCCAGCCGTGGGCGCGGGCGCGCGCGGCGCGGGCGCTCGGCCACCTCGCCGACGAGGCCGACCTCGACAGCGTGTTCTGCCGGGCGTTGAAGTTCCACGACGAGACGCTCGACCGCTTCGAGCGGGCCCGCACGCTGCTGGCGTACGGCGAGCGGCTGCGCCGGTGCGCGCGCCGCGTCGACGCCCGCCAGCCGCTGCGCGAGGCACTGCAGCACTTCGAGGAGCTCGGCGCCGGGCTGTGGGCCACACGCGCATCGGCGGAGCTGGCGGCCACTGGCGAGACGGTGCGCCACCGCGACGTCGGGCCGCGCAGCGCCCTGACGCCCCAGGAGCTCCAGGTCTGCCTGCTGCTCGTCGAGGGCAGGACGACGAGGGAGGCCGCGGCCGCACTGTTCCTCAGCCCCAAGACGGTGGAGTACCACCTGCGCAAGGTCTACACGAAGCTCGGCGTGGGCTCGCGCCGCGAGCTCGCCGAGGCGCTGTCCTGATCCACCGGTCAGGAGCGCCGGGCCCGACGCATCGCGGCGACGCCCTCGTCGGTGCAGAACCCGGACCGGCTGCGCTTCAGGCAGAGCAGCCCGAGCAGCGCCCCGTCCCCGTCGACCACGGCGAACCGACGACGACCGGTGCGCAGCATCTCCTCGAAGGTCTCCCGGAGCGGGGCTTCGGCTGACACGCACCTGCCGTCCAGGCTCCCCAGGGCCGCGACCGCCGACGAAGGGTCCTCGGTCCCGGACAGGTCGTCGCGGTCGACGGCGCTGACGAGCAGCCCGTCGGCCACGAGCAGGAGCAGCCGGTTCTTCGCGCTGGTGGCGAACGCCGAGCGGGCCTCGCCGACGGTCATCTCGGCGGGATGCACGGTCGGGTGGTGCAGCATCGCCCCTCGCACGGTCGCCGCCGTGCTCGGATCCGTGGTGGCGCGACCCGGCTGCATCTTGGCGACTGTATACTAAGAACCTCGGGTCGAGGACTGTTCTGTCGGGACTCCGACTTTCATGGCAAGGGGATGGCATGAGCGAGCACGTGAGTACGCCGGCGCGAGGTGCAGGCCTTCGCAAGGCCGCAGCTCCGACTCGGACGGCGCGCCCACCGCTGGAGCGGCCGACGCCGCTCCGCGAGCGTGTGTACGACGCGATCGCGGAGATGATCATCACCCGCGAGCTCAAGCCGGGGGAGCACCTCGTCGAGAACGAGCTCGCCCTCCACCTCGGGGTCAGCCGCCAGCCGGTCCGCGAGGCGTTGCAGCGCCTGCAGACCGAGGGCTGGGTCGACCTCCGACCGGCCCACGGCGCATTCGTCCACGTGCCCACAGACGAGGAGGCGGACGAGCTGCTCGCGGTCCGCACGCTCCTGGAGTCGGAGTCCGCGCGACTCGCCGCGAAGCACTCCACGCCCGAGGAGGTCGCGCGGCTGCGCGAGCTGCTCGCGGTGGGCGAGGACGCGGTCGCCGCCGACGACCAGGAGGCCATGGTGGCCGCCAACGCGGACCTCCACGCGTACGTCGTCCTGATGTCCGGCAACAAGGTGCTCGCCAGCATGATCGCCTCGGTCGACAGGCGCGTGCGGTGGTACTACATGCCGATCGCGCGGACGCGAGGCAAGGACGCCTGGGACGAGCACGCCGAGATCATCTCGGCGATCGAGGAGAAGAACGCCCGCCGGGCCGCGACGCTGATGCGCCAGCACACCGAGCGCACCCGCGACCTCCACCACCAGCAGCCCGAGGACCTCGCCGACGAGGCCTGATCCGGCCTGAACCGGCCTGATCCGCCGGGAGTCGCCGCCCTCGATCGAGCGTCGATCGGCCGCCCTGGCGACGCCTACCCGGAGATTGTGAACAGGATCACGTGCTCGGGATTTGGGTCTGCGCCCACCCGCTGGACTACTGTATGCAGTAGTCAAGTGGGCAGGAATCACCCGGCCCACCACCCCGAGAGAGGAGATGAACGATGATCTTCACCAGTCGTTTCGGCGCCCTTGCCGCCCGTCCGAACTTCCGCGAGACCGCTCCGGAGCAGGACCTCGACCGTGAGCTCGACGAGCTGCTGAAGGATGCGGACTACGAGTCCGCGGACGAGCGCTGAGCGCCTAGTCCACCTCGGCTTCCACCTCCCGTTCAGTTGAGGTCCGCTCGGACAACGGCGTCCGTGCGGACTTCATGAGGCTCAGGACCGTCGTCACGGCGAGCGTCACGACGATCACGGCCAGGGACGCGAGGATCGGGATCTCCGGCGCCCAGTCCACGCCGTGGTGGTGCGCCGCCCCGAGGATGAGCTTGACCCCGATGAAGCCGAGCACGATCGCCAGGCCGTAGGACAGGTACACGAGCCGGTCCAGCAGCCCGCCGATCAGGAAGTACAGCTGCCGGAGCCCCATGAGGGCGAAGACGTTGGCAGTGAAGACGATGTAGGGCTCCTGGGTGAGCCCGAAGATCGCGGGGATCGAGTCCAGCGCGAAGATCAGGTCCGTGGTGCCGATGGCGACCATCACGATCAGCATCGGCGTGACGAACAGCTTCCCGTTGATCCGCGTGAACAGCGAGGCCCCCCGGTAGTCCTCGGTCGTCGGGAGCACTCGCCGGGCCGTGCGCAGGACGACGTTCTCGTTGAACTCCGCTTCGTCGTCCTCATCGGCGGTCGCGAGCTTCCATGCGGTGAAGACCAGGAAGGCGCCGAAGATGAAGAAGACCCAGTCGAAGCGCTCGATGGCCTCCGCACCCAGCGCGATGAAGATGCCGCGCAGGACCAGCGACAGCCCGATCCCGATCAGCAGCACCTTCTGCTGATACTCCCGTGGTACGGCGAAGTTGGCCATGATCAGCAGGAAGACGAAGAGGTTGTCGACCGAGAGCGAGTACTCGGTCAACCAGCCGGCGAAGAACTCTCCGCCCGCCTGTCCTCCTGCCGCCACGGTCATGCCGATGCCGAAGAGCACCGCCAGCCCGACGTAGAACGAGACCCACAGGGTGGCCTCGCGCAGCGTTGGCTCGTGGGGGTTGCGTGCCACGATGAAGAAGTCGAGGGCCAGCACGCCGATCGTCACGACCAGCGTGATGGCCCACACCGACATGGATACGTCCACGGGGAGTCTCTCTGCTCTCTGTCCGCTCTGGGGCGCGTCAGGCGCGCTTCTGCTGGGTGGGCTCGGTGTTCCCGCGTCGGGCCTGCCGACGCGCTTCCGTGCGTTGCTTCTGCGCGTACATCGCTCCGGCGTACCGCAGATAGGCCCCGGCGAGGCCGGCGGCGTACGGGTTGTGGTCGCGGATCCGCATCAACCACCCCGGGACGAGCCGCTCGTGCATCCAGATGAAGCCGAAGGCGAGACCGGGCGCGAGCAACGCGTTGTACAGCACGAACGACAACAGGTCGGTCGAGAGACCCGGTGCACCCGCGAGGTAGACGCCGGCCAGTGCCTCCTGGACGATCCGGGACACGGGGAAGGCGATCATCCAGTAGAGGGCCGCCGGGGCGAAGACGCCCACTCGCGCGATGCCCAGCGCGCACAGGATCGTGTAGCCGCCGCCGAAGATCGCCATGGGGATGGCGAGCCCGAGGGCGTTGACGGCGACCAGGCCCCACTCGAGGCCGGAGATGATGGTCAGGAAGCCGGCGAAGATGCCGGCCACGGCCCCGATGCCTGCCCCGGGGAGCGTCAGCTCCCCGAGGCAGGCGAGCCGTGATTTCGTCACGGTGTTCATCGGTCCGATCAACCCATGTCCGTGACGCCGAACCTGATCATGCTGTAGAACAGCATGCCGAGGTAGAACACCGCGCCGAGGGCGATGATCACGTTGGTGACGAGCCCCGGCCTGATCGGCTTCGGCAGCGTCCGGTTGTTCACCAGCAGCAGGGTCACGCAATAGGCGCCCATGACGAAGGTGGACAGGAACGCCAACGTGTCCAGGATCGCCGTCGGACCGTCTGCGGGTCCCCAGTTCACGATGAGGATCCCGAAGATCACCACGCCCCAGAGGAACATGGAGTAGAGCCTCGGCATGCCGATCTTCTTGGCACCCTTGACGTTGTTGAACACCATGTCGGCCTGGCCACGGGAGAACGAGTCGAAGAGACCCAGCGTGGCGTTGAGGCCGATGAGGGCGATGAACCCGAGGAAGATGCTGCCGAGCCCTGCCCAGCCTGCGGACGAGAACGCGTCCGCCATCGCGGGCAGTGCGGCGTCCCGGTCACCCTCGAGGAGCAGCTGCCGGACCTCCGGGCTCTCCTCCGCCGCAGCCATCGCCATCACCGTGAAGGAGACGGTGACCAGCATCGTGACGCCCCAGAAGAGGGCGAAGGCGTCGAAGGTGACCCACTTGCGCCACCCCTTCCACTTCGCCATCTCGGCCGGGTCCTCGGTGTCGAACATGAACCCGCGGTCGGGCATCGCCGCGATGTCGGACTCCTTGGTGTGGGCGAGTCCCGTCATCTTCGGGATGTGAGCACCCATCGCGGCGCCGCTCTCGCGCAGGTGGAGCGTGTACCACATCTGCTGCATGCCCGACGGGCCTGCGAACGCGATCGAGCCCACGACGACCGGGAACCAGGCGGCGGTCCTGATCTCGTCGGGGAAGTAGCCGAAGGCGAACATGCCGGCGAGCGTCTCGCCGAGGTCGCTGATGTTGCCGACCATCGCCGCGACGACGGCGGTGCCGATCACCAGGCATCCGATCAGTACGCCGAGCACCTTCTCCAGCAGGTCGTAGATGACCCGCGCGAGAGTGAAGACCGTCGCGACACCGATCAGGGCGATCGTTGCGGTGACTTGCCACGGGATCCCTGTCAGCTCCTCGAACGCCCCGGCGCCGGCGGACATGTGGCCGGGCCAGATGTAGACGCCGATCGCGGTGACGAAGAAGAACCACATCAGTGGTTTGAAGACCCGCGCCGCACCGGTGAAGATGCTCTCACCGGTGGCCATGGCATAGCGGGACATCTCGAGCATGACGACAGCCTGGAGCGTGACACCGATCAGGAAGAGCCATCGGATCTCGGGTCCGAAGACGACGACCAGACGTGGCCACATGAAGGACTCGCCCATGCCCACGCCGAGCGCGAGCAGGAAGACGGTGGGTCCAAGGAGATGCACCGAGGGCGGTGCATCCGGCATCTTGCGGATGGGCATCGGAGCAAGCCCACCGGCATGCCAGACTCGTTCATCTGTTGATTGAGGTTTTTCCGGAACCCCAGGAGTTGTACCTGCGACGTCCAAGGCGATGGCCTCCCTTTGATCGACGTCAGCGAACAGCCTGCCGACATGTTGGACTGCTGTGTTCACCCCGGAGCACCCCGAGCTGCTCAGGAGGTGGGCTGCACAAGGGCATCACCCGCTCTCAGTACGTTGACCGTTCTTCTGTGGCGGTGGCTGCACCCCCGTGAGGGTGGGGCCACCGGTGCGTCTCAGCCGCCGAGCCGGCCCGCGTTGCGGGCCCACCGGTACTTCGCCCCGAGGACGTCGACCGGCAGCTCGGTGGTGTAGGGGTAGGCGACGACGCCGCGCTCGTAGAGGTACTCGCTGGCCTCCTCGACCTCGACGTCTCCGGCGAGCGAGGCGACCACGGGCTTCTCGATGCCCTTGGCGCGGTACTCCTCGACGACCTCGGCGACGAGCTTGGCGAAGACCATCGGCGGCGTCACGATCGTGTGCCAGTAGCCGAGGATCAGCGCGTGGATCCGGTCGTCCTCCAGGCCGAGCGCGATCGTGTTGCGGTACGTCGACGGCGGCTCTCCACCGGTGATGTCCACCGGGTTGCCCGAGGCGCCGAACGGCGGGATGTACTCGTCGAACGCCGCCGCCAGGTCCTCCGGCATGTCCATCAGCGTCATGCCGTTGTCGACGACCGCGTCGGAGAGCAGCACGCCCGAACCACCGGCGCCGGTGATGATCAGGACGTTCTCGCCCTGGGGCGTGGGCAGCTTCGGGACGCCGCGGGCGTACTGGAGCATGTGGTTCAGCCCCGGCGCCCGGATCACCCCGGACTGCTTGAGGATGTCGTCGTAGACCTTGTCGTTGCCGGCCAGCGCGCCGGTGTGCGAGCTCGCCGCCCGCGCACCCATGGCGGTGCGGCCGGCCTTGAGCACGACGACCGGCTTCTTCTTCGAGACGCGCGAGGCGACCTCGGCGAACGACCGACCGTCCTTGAGGTCCTCGAGGTGCATCGCGACCAGCTGCGTGTTGTCGTCGGACTCGAAGAACGTGAGCAGGTCGTCCTCGTCGATGTCGGCCTTGTTGCCCACGCCGACGATCGAGGAGACACCCATGCTCGACGACCGGCTGAAGCCCAGGATCGCCATCCCGATGCCACCGCTCTGCGAGGTGAGTGCCACGCTGCCCTTCACGTCGTACGGCGTGCAGAACGTCGCACAGAGGTTCTCGGGCGTGTAGTAGTAGCCGTAGATGTTCGGCCCGAGGATCCGCACGCCGTGCTTGCGGGCGACCGCGACGACCTCGTCCTGCAGCTCCTGCTGGCCGGTCTCGGCGAAGCCGGACGGGATCAGGATCGCGCCGGCGACGCCGGCCTCGCCGCACTGCTCGAGCGCCCCGGCGACGAACTTCGCCGGCACCGCGAACACGGCGACGTCGACGTCCTCCGGGACGTCCGTGATGGACTTGAACGCCGGCAGGTCGAGCACGGTGTCGGACTTGGGGTTGATCGGGAAGATCGTGCCCTTGTAGCCGCCGTTGATGAGGTTCTTCATCACCGAGTTGCCGATCTTGCCCTCCTCGTTGGAGGCGCCGATCACGGCGATCGCCTTCGGCTTCATGATCCGGTTCATCGACGCGAGGATCTCGTCCTGCGAGAACCGCGTGGGCTCTTCGGCGGCCTCGGGGTCGATGATGATCCGGACGTCGACCGCGGTGGCCCCGTCGGGTCCGGCGAGCACCGGGTTGAGGTCGACCTCGGAGAACTCCGGGAAGTCGGTGACCAGGTCGGACAAGCCCGAGATCACTGCGGCGAGCGAGTCCTTGTCGACGGGCGCGGCACCGCGCACGCCGTCGAGCACGGCGGCGGCGGCGATGCCGTCGACCATCGACCTCGCCTCGGCCGGCGTCGTCGGGGCGAGCCGGAACGTGACGTCCTTGAGCACCTCGACCAGGACGCCGCCGAGGCCGAACGCCACGATCTTGCCGAAGGCGGGGTCCGTGACCGCGCCGACGATGACCTCCTGGACGTCGGGTCCGTTGCCGAGCATCTGCTGGATCTGGACGCCCGTGATGGCCGCGTCCGCCTGGTACGCCTGGGCGTTGGCGACGATCTGGTCGTACGCCGAGCGGGCAGCGTCCTCGCTGTCCACCCCGACGACGACGCCACCGGCGTCGGTCTTGTGCAGGATGTCGGGGGAGACGATCTTCAGCACGACCGGGAACCCGATCCCTGCGCTGAGCTTCGCGGCCTCGTCCGCAGACGTGGCGAGTGCCTCCCCGGGTGTCGGGATGCCGTACGCGTCCGCGACCTGTTTGGCTTCCGGAGCGCTGAGGCTGGTGCGCCCTGCCGCGAGCGCCTTGTCGAGGATGTCCTTGACCGCTGTCCGGTCGTGTGCCATGCCTACTCCTGTTCCGTGGGTGGTGACCCGTTCGTCAGATGACGCCGGCAGCCTTCAGTTCGTCGAGCTCTGCGGTGTCGATGCCGAGGCCGCCGTAGATCTCTGCGGTGTGCTCGCCCAGCGCCGGGGACGCGACGATCTCGACGGGGGAGTCCGAGAGCTTGATCGGGCAGCCGACGGTCTTGAACGCGCCGCGCTGCGGGTGGTCCACCTCGACCACGGCGCCGAGCGCGGCGAGCGTCTCGTCCTCGATCAGCTCGCGGGTGCTCAGGATCGGACCGCAGGGGACGTTGAGCTCGTTGAGCTTGTCCATGACCTCCCACTTGTCGTGCTGGCCGGTCCAGTCCTCGATGAGGGCGAACATCTTGTCGAGCTTGTTCAGGCGCGCCTCGGGCGTGGCCCAGTCGGCGTCCTCGGCGAGCTCGGCGTGGCCGATCAGCTCGGCGATCTTCGGCCAGCCGGGCGGCTGCACGATCACGTAGATGTAGTCGTTGGGGCCGCCGGGGCTGCACCTGACCGCCCAGCCGGGCTGGCCGCCACCGGAGGCGTTGCCGGAGCGGGGCACCTCGTCGCCGAACTCGTCGTTGGGGTACTCGCGCAGGGCCCCGTGTGCGAGGCGCTGCTGGTCGCGGAGCTTGACCCGCGTGAGGTTGAGGACGGCCTCCTGCATCGCCACCGTGACCCGCTGCCCGCGGCCGGTCTGCACCCGCTGGTAGAGAGCGGCGAGGATGCCGGCGACCAGGTGCATCCCGGTCCCCGAGTCGCCGATCTGGGCGCCGGTGGCGGTGGGCGGACCGTCCTCGAAGCCGGTGGTGCTCATCGCGCCGCCCATCGCCTGGGCGACGACCTCGTAGGCCTTGCAGTCGGCGTACTTGCCGGGGCCGAAGCCCTTGATCGAGGCGAAGATCAACGCCGGGTTGATCTCCTGGAGCCGCTCCCAGGTGAAGCCCATCCGGTCGACGGCCCCGGGACCGAAGTTCTCCACGAGGATGTCGGACTGCTGGACGAGCTCGGTGAAGATCTCCTTGCCGCGCTCGCTCTTCATGTTCAGCGTGATGCTGCGCTTGTTGCAGTTGAGCATCGTGAAGTAGAGGCTGTCGACGTCCGGGATGTCGCGCAGCTGCTGGCGCGTGATGTCGCCGGTGGGGGACTCGAGCTTCACCACGTCTGCTCCGAGCCAGGCAAGGATCTGGGTGCAGGAGGGGCCCGACTGAACGTGCGTCATGTCGAGCACCCGCACGCCTTCAAGGGCTTTGCTCATCTTCTGGTCCTCCGTTGAGGGTGGGGGGCTGGGCTCTTGCTCGTTGTCCGAGAGGTCGCTCGTCTCTCCACGTCGGCGCTCCGCTCGGCGCCGCTTTCTCGGTGTTCCGCTGACGGTCGGCAAGAGACTGCATACCGTATGCGTTCCAATGTGATGTCTACCTCACTCCGGAGACGGTGTCTAGGGTCCGGAGCAGAACTCGGGGGTCTACGGACGTGTCGGCAGGGTCGGTCGACCGGGCTGCTTGAGGAGCGGCAGCAGGCACGCGGCGACGAGGGCGGTGACGCCTGCGATCGCGAAGGCGGCGTCGTCGCCCAGGTGCAGGATCAGCAGGGCTCCGCCCCCGATTCCGACGATCCCGCCGGCCGCCTTGGCGCTGTAGAGCATCGCCTGGTTCTGCAGCACGTTGCGCTCGCCGAAATACTCCAGCACGAGGTGCGCGAAGATGGCGTAGAAGGCTCCGCCGCCGAGGCCGGCGAGGATCGCGCAGAGCAGGAAGCCGATGCTGGTGCCGAGGTGACCGGTGGCGGCCAGTCCGAGCTGCGCGGCGCCCTCGACCACCACGACGACGACCAGGACGTGGGACCGTCCGAACAGGTCGGACAGGCGTGCCGTGGCCGAGCGGCCGAGGCCGCTGACCGCGGCGAGACCGGCCGCGGCCAGGCCCGCCGTGGTCATGCCGAGCCCGGCGTCGACGGCGTACCGGCTGACGAACGCGGTGCCCAGCAGTGCGACCGCCGAGATGGCGGCGAAGATGAGCCACATCAGGGGCAGGGCGGAGGTGCGCAGCGCATCCAGCGGTGGGTACTCGCGGACGGCCGGCACGTTGTGCGGCAGGCTGCGGTTGAGGCTGTGGTCGATCGCCCACAGCTGGGGGTCGATCTGCTCCGGCCACCAGTGGGGTGGCGGCTCGACGAGCCCTCGTCCGGCCGCCACGACGACGACCAGGGCGACCACGGCGAGGACGTCGTACACGAGCATGTGGGCATCGGAGGATGACGTCAGCGTGAGCGCCAGGATGCCCGGGACCGCCCCGACCGCGAAGCCGCCGGTGACGAAGCCGATCGTCGAGACGCGCCGGTCCGGGAACCATCTCGCCGCCGTCGAGGCGGCGGTGGAGTAGACGAGGCCGGCCCCGATGCCGCCCAGGCCGGCGTACCCGATCGCGGCGGTGGCCAGGCTGTCGGCGCGGCCCAGGCAGGCGAGGCCCGCCGCCGCCAGGACGCCGCCCGCCGCGACGACGGGGGCGGGGGAGAGCCTCCGGTCGCGGGCCAGCCACGCGCAGGGCAGCGCGGTGCCGGCCTGGACGACGACGAAGAGCGCGAGGAGCCACATCGTGTGCACGGGGTCCCAGGTGCTCGCGCCCGGGAGACCCAGGACGGCGAAGCCGAAGAGGTACTGGAGCGGGCCGATCGCCGCGAGGCAGAGCCATGCCCGCCAGGCCTGGTGCTCGCGTGGGTGCCCGGTGAGCTCCTCGGCCGTCTCGCCGATCCGGTAGTGGCGCCCGTAGGCGTCGGACACGACGCGACTGTGCCTGACCACGCGGAAGGGGGTGCTGGTCATCCTCGCCTCCTCTTGTCAGAAAATTGAATACAGCATACTGTCTGCGAACGGAATAGTTCCGCTTGGTTTGCGGCGAGGACCGCGCCGGAGGAGGCCCCTGATGGACCTGATGGAGTACCAGGCGAAGGAGCTCTTCGCGCGGCACGGCGTCACCACGACGCTCGGCACGGTCGTCGCGACCGCCGAGGAGGCGCGTGCCGCCGCCGCCGAGTACGGCGGAGTGACGGTCGTGAAGGCGCAGGTCAAGGCCGGTGGCCGGGGCAAGGCCGGTGGCGTGAAGCTCGCCAGGTCGGCCGACGAGGCGCATCTGTACGCGTCGAACATCCTGGGCATGGAGATCAAGGGCCTCACGGTGAACCGGGTGCTGGTCACGCCGGCGACGCCGCCGGAGGAGGAGTACTACTTCTCCTTCCTGCTGGACCGGGCGAACCGCCGCTACCTGTGCATCGCGTCGGTCGAGGGTGGTGTGGAGATCGAGGAGGTCGCCAAGACCAACCCGGACGCCGTCA
>NZ_JBHTDF010000021.1:0-45276 GCF_042666375.1 Nocardioides sp. GCM10030259
GCTCAGCTCGGCAGTGCCCCGATAGGCCCGGGGTGCAGACAAGAGACCTACTCCTGTCTGCCCCCAACGTCCACCAGTGAGGCTGAGCTCGGCTCAGTCGCTCACGGTCTCGTCGGACGCCGGCCGCACGAGCCGGTACCGGTCCCGCGGCAGCACCTGGAACCACCGCGGCTCCGGGCCGTCGTCCTTGACACTGCTCCGCAGGCCCGTCATGAGGTAGTGGATCCACCGCTCGTCCTGGCGGTGGGGAGTCGTCGCGGTCTCCTCGGTCTCGCCGCGCACGCGCAGGGCGAGCTGGCGGGCGTTGAGCGTGCGGGAGCCGATGTACATCAGCACCTCGAGCAGGTCGACCTGCTCCTGCGGCAGGTCGACGAGCCGGTCGTCGACGACCACGATGCCGCGGGCTGGGTTGATCCGCAGGCCCCGGAACTCGACCCAGCCACCCACGAAGCGCATGCCGACCTCGAGCATGCCCTCGCGGCCGTCCCTGCCCGGGTCCTCGTCCGCGTCCTCGTCCACCTCGGCCCCGACGGGGGCACCCGCCGCGACCCGACGCAGGAACTCCGATCGGGCGGCGTCCACGTCGGCCGGGGCCCAGGCCGCGGGCTGGCCGCCGTCGGTGACCTCCACCGCCGGCCGGCGGGCGACCGCGGCGAGACGCGCGCGGAGCTCGACCGGGCGGATCGGCTTCGGGACGTAGTCGTCGGCGCCGGCGTCGAAGCCGGCGAGGATGTCCGTCTCCAGCGAGCGGCTGCTGATGATGACGATGTACGTCGAGCTGAACTCGCGGATGCGCCGGGTGGCCTCGAGGCCGTCCATGCCGGGCATGTTCACGTCGATGGTCGTCAGGACCGGTCGGACCCGCTCCGCCAGGGCGATGCCGTCAGCGGCGTTGTCGGCCGTGTGGACGGAGAACCCGGCCTGGGTCAGCACGACCTCGAGCAGGTCGACGGTGTCCTGGTCGTCCTCGATGACGAGTGCGACCGGACGCGAGTTCCCCGAGTCATCAGACACGCGAGGGAGTATCACAAACGACCGGGCGTCCTGTCAGGCATTCGGGCGCGCCGGGCGCGTGGCCCAGAGCACGCCGGTCACGACCAGCGTCGCCAGGCCGAGGAGGCCGAGCAGCGTCGGGACCGCGATCGTGGCGATCAGCCCGCCGATGAAGCCGCCCACGCTCGGCGCCGGTCCGATCTCGACGTCCTGGATCTCGGGATCCCTGTCGTCGAACCCGTCCGCGTCGGGGCCGGACTGCGGCGCACACGTCACCTCGAGCTGGCCGGACCCGGGGTCGAAGCGGTACGACGCGATGCGCTCGCCGTCGCCGGTGTTGCGGCTCAGCTGGCTGGTGACCGGGTGCAGCCGGATCTCCTCGCCGGTCGCGGTGTCGACGATGCGGCACCCCGGGTCGAAGACGTCGTCGTCGCGCCACAGCATCCGGTCGCCGTCGGTGCCGACGGTGACGACGTGGGGCTGGCCGTCGGCCGGCACCCGTGCGTCGGTGGTGAAGAACGCCGACAGCGTCCAGATGAACAGCGCGACCCCCGCGGCCAGCCCGACGACGATCAGGACGCCGCCGACCACGAACCACGCCCAGCTCGGGCGATACTTGGTCGGCCGGGGCGGCGGCACCGGGGGATATCCCGGGGGCACCGGGTACGACGGCGGCGGCTGGCTCATGGAGCCGACTGTGCCCGATTTTCTCGTGACGCGCCCCGTCTGGCAGACTTGCTCGCTGAGTCCTGCGCGCCCGGACCCTCTCACCCGGTCGCTGCAGAGCCCATCGAGGACACCGCTCCTGGTCCCCACCCGGTCCGCGGATCCTCATCACACACAACTTCCGAGGAGACACCACAAACGTGGCCGTCAAGATCCGTTTGAAGCGCCTGGGCAAGGTCCGGGTGCCGCAGTACCGCATCGTCGTCGTCGACTCGCGCAAGAAGCGCGACGGTCGAGTGATCGAGGAGATCGGCAAGTACCACCCCAAGGAGAACCCGTCGTACATCGACGTCGTCTCCGACCGGGTCGAGTACTGGCTGGGCGTGGGCGCGCAGCCGTCCGACGCCGTCGCCAAGATCCTGACCATCACCGGCGACTGGCAGAAGTTCAAGGGCTACACCGGCACCGAGGGCACCCTCAAGACTGCCGAGCCCAAGCCGGACAAGCTGGCGATCTTCAACGAGGCCCTCAAGGACGCCGCGAGCGAGCCCAAGGGCGACGCCGTGACCAAGAAGGCCGCGTCGAAGAAGAAGGCTGACGAGAAGCCCGCGGAGGAGGCCCCGGCCGCCGAGGCCGAGGCCGCTCCGGTGCCCGAGGCGGAGACGCCCGAGGGCGCGACCGTCGAGGCCGAGGCCGCGGAGCAGTCCGAGGCCGACGCGACCGAGAAGGCCGAGTCCTGAGCGCGATGCTCGCCGAGGCGCTCGAGCACCTGGTGCGCGGCGTCGTCGACCACCCCGACGACGTGCGGGTCCAGGACAAGCAGCTGCGCCGCGGCTCGATCCTCGAGGTGCGCGTGCACCCCGACGACCTGGGCAAGGTGATCGGCCGCGGTGGTCGTACGGCCACGGCGTTCCGCACCGTCATCTCCGCACTCGCGGGACGCGGCGGGGCGCGGATCGACTTCGTCGACGTGGACCGACGCCGCTGACGCACTGCGCCAGCACAGCTCGAACCTTCGCAGGGATCCCCGGCTCGCCGGGGATCCCTGCGCATTTGAGGCAATGCAACACCCGGTAGGCGACGGGATCCCCGGTTCGCCGGGGATCCCGCCGCCCGCCTACGCTGACGCCGTGGAGACCATCGACGTCCTGGTGGGGCGGATCGGCAAGCCGCACGGCATCCGCGGCGACGTCACGGTCGACGTACGCACCGACGAGCCGGACCGCCGTTTCGCGCCCGGGGCGGTGCTGGCGGTCGAGCCCCCGCGCGGGTCGGCCACGACGCTGCGCACCCTGACCGTCGCCGGCGCCAAGTGGCACCAGTCGGTGCTGCTGGTGCGCTTCGAGGAGATCCCGGACCGCAACGCGGCCGAGGCGGCGCGGGGCATCCTGCTGCACGCCGCGATAGCGGCCGACGCGTCGCCGGACCACCCCGACGAGTACTACGACCACCAGCTGGTCGGGCTCGCGGCGTACGACGTGGCGGGCGCGCCCCTCGGCGAGGTCACCGCGCTGGTCCACGGTGGCGCGCAGGACCTGTTGACCGTGCGCACCCCCGATGGCCGCGACGCACTGGTGCCGTTCGTGAAGGCGCTGGTGCCCGAGGTCGACCTCCCCGGCGGCCGGGTCGTGATCGCCGACCGACCGGGCCTGGTGACGCCGCTGCCCGAGGACGAGTCGTGAGGATCGGCCTCCAGATCGACATCGTCACGATCTTCCCCGACTACCTCGCCCCGCTGGAGCTCTCGCTCGCGGGCAAGGCGCGGGACAAGGGCCTCATCGACGTCCGGGTCCACGACCTGCGCGACTGGACCCACGACCGGCACCGCACGGTCGACGACACGCCGTACGGCGGCGGGGCCGGGATGGTGATGAAGCCCGAGCCGTGGGGCGAGGCCTTCGACGCGCTCGACGTCGACGGCGCGACCGTCGTCTTCACGACCCCCTCCGGGCAGCCCTTCACCCAGGCAGTGGCGCGCGACCTGGCCACCCGCGAGCGGATCGTCTTCGCCTGCGGGCGCTACGAGGGCATCGACCAGCGCGTGATCGACGACGTCGCGTCGCGGGCCGAGGTCCGGGAGATCTCGCTCGGCGACTACGTGCTCAACGGGGGAGAGGTCGCCGCCCTGGCGATCACCGAGGCCGTCGTGCGGCTGGTGCCGGGCTTCATGGGCAACGCCGCTTCGCTCGAGGAGGAGTCCCACGAGGACGGCCTGCTCGAGTACCCCGTCTACACCAAGCCGGCCGCCTGGCGCGGGCGCGAGGTGCCCGCGGTCCTGCTCTCGGGCGACCACGCCGCGATCGCCGGGTGGCGCCACGACCAGGCCGTACGCCGTACCGCCGAGCGCCGACCCGACCTCGTGCACTCGTCGGCGCTGCTCGACGACGTCGAGGTCCGGCCGGCCGAGCTCGCCGACTCCGGCGAGCTGCTCGTGCTGCAGCTGTGCTGCTGGGTGGCCGAGCAGCACGACAACCCGGGCGTGCGCATCCCGGCGCTGCAGGAGACCCACGACGACGTGCGGGCGTGGCTGGTGCGCGACACGGTGCTGGTCGCCCGGTCCGCGGGGCGGCTCGTCGGCGCGGTCCGCGCCTCGCTCGACGGCGAGTCGTGGGAGGTCGGCCGGCTGATGGTGGCCCCCGACCTCGCCGGCCGCGGGCTCGGGCGCGCCCTCCTGGAGCGCATCGAGGCGCTGGCGCCGCCCGCCGCCACGACGTACGCGCTCTTCACCGGCGCGGGGAGCACCCGCAACCAGCGGATGTACAAGAAGGCCGGCTACCGGCTCCACCGAGAAGCGCCCTTCCCGGGCGCGGTGCGGATGACGAAGCGAATTTCTCGCCCCTCCTAGCCCTGTGGCAGACTTGACCCTCGGTCCAGCCGGCCAAACAAGGATCGCCCGGAGAAGGTCTTCGACGGGGGTCCGCACCGCGTCCTGCCACAGGGGGAGCGCGGCGCCGCCGGCCAGTCAGGCTGGGTCACCCAACTGCATCGCCATCCCCGTACCGCGGCTGACCTGTGGCACTCGCGAGGAGAGACAATGAGCAACGTCATCGCCGATCTCGGCAACTCGATCAAGCGCTCCGACCTGCCGGAGTTCCGCGCCGGTGACACCGTCAAGGTGCACGTCAAGGTCGTCGAGGGCAACCGGTCCCGCATCCAGGTGTTCCAGGGTGTCGTGATCCGCATCCACGGTGCCGGCGTGGGGCGCACCTTCACCGTCCGCAAGGTCTCCTTCGGCGTCGGTGTCGAGCGCACCTTCCCGCTGAACTCCCCGATCTTCGAGCAGATCGAGATCGTCACCCGCGGTGACGTCCGCCGCGCGAAGCTCTACTACCTGCGCAACCTCCGCGGCAAGAAGGCCAAGATCAAGGAGCGCCGCGAGTTCTGAGCCTCTACGCTCGGAGCGTGACTTCCGAGGACCGCGATCCCGACCAGGGGTCGCGGTCCTCGCGCGTCCGGGGGAAGAAGCGGAAGCAGCTGCCGGTGTGGCAGGAGACGATCCTGCTGTTCGCGACCGCGCTGGTGCTGGCGATCGTGCTCAAGGCGTTCTTCGTGCAGGCCTTCTGGATCCCGTCGGAGTCGATGGAGCCCGGGCTGGTCGAGGACGACCGGATCCTGGTGCAGAAGCCGTCGTACTGGTTCGGTGAGCCCGAGCGCGGCGACGTGGTGGTGTTCGAGGACGCCCACAACTGGCTGCCGGCGGCGGAGGAGCCGTCCGGCGTCACCAGCGTGCTGGCGAAGATCGGGCTGTACCCGACCGGCGGCCACCTGGTGAAGCGCGTCATCGGCGTCGCCGGTGACACGATCACGTGCTGCGACGACGAGGGCCGGATCTCGGTGAACGGGCACCCGCTCGACGAGAGCGAGTACGCCGTCGTCGACGAGGACGAGTGCTACGGGCCGATGCCGGACGGCACGGCGTACTGCGACTGGGAGGTCGGTCCGGTTCCGGACGGGCACCTCTTCGTGATGGGCGACAACCGGAGCCACTCGGCCGACTCCAGCTTCCACGCGTGCTTCCTGACGCCGGCGAACAGGTGCGAGGAGGAGCCGTACGTCGACGTCGACGACGTGGTCGGGAAGGTGTTCGTGCTGCTGTGGCCGACCGACCGGTTCGGGTTCCTGCACCGCCCGGACGCGTTCGACGACGTACCGGACGCGCCCTGACCGGCACCGGCCGCGGCGGTCCGTGTCCGGCGCCGGGCTACGTTTACTCTGGGGCGTGACTTCCGACGATCACGATGGCGAGGGCATGAGCACCACCGACGAACCCACGATGAACGCGGAGTCACCCGACGGCAGCGGGCGGACCGATGCCGACGAGACGTCCCGGCGGAAGAAGCCCAAGAAGCACCTGCCGGTGTGGCAGGAGACGATCCTGCTGCTCGGCATCGCGCTGGTGCTGGCGATCGTGATCAAGGCACTCTTCGTGCAGGCGTTCTACATCCCGTCGGAGTCGATGGAGCCCGGTCTCGTCAAGAACGACCGGATCCTGGTGCAGAAGCCGTCGTACTGGTTCGGCGGGCCCGAGCGCGGCGACGTCGTGGTCTTCAAGGACCCGGGCGACTGGCTGATGGGCGACGACGCCGCCGGGCCGGACAGCCCGGTCGCCAAGGCGCTGTCCAAGGTCGGCCTCTACCCGACCGGCGGCCACCTGGTGAAGCGGGTGATCGGCGTCGAGGGCGACGTGATCAAGTGCTGCGACGACCGCGGCCGGCTCAGCGTCAACGGACAGCCGCTGAACGAGGAGGACTACGCCCGCCTCGGCGGCGCGGAGTGCTACGGGCCGATGGTCAACGACTGCGGCAAGGACTGGGAGGTCGGGCCGATCCCGGACGGTCAGATCTTCGTCATGGGCGACAACCGCAACAACTCCGCGGACTCCTCGCACCACATGTGCAAGCCCGACCAGACCGACTGCACCAGGAACCCGTACGTCGACGTCGACGACGTGGTCGGCAAGGTCTTCGTGCTGCTCTGGCCCAGCGACCGCTTCTCGTTCCTGCACCGTCCCGACACCTTCGCGGACGTGCCCGACGCCGGCTGAACCTGGTGGAGCGGGTCCGATGAGCGAGCTGCCACGCGGAGCGACCGTCCGGAGGGACGCCGGGCTGTACGGCTACGAGCGCGCCCTCCGGCGGCACGGCATCGAGCAGATCGCCGGTGTCGACGAGGCCGGCCGCGGTGCCTGCGCCGGCCCGCTCGTCGCCGGCGCGGCGATCCTGCCGCCCGGCAAGGCGGGCATCGTCCCCGGCCTGGCCGACTCCAAGCTGCTCACCGAGAAGGCGCGGGAGCGCTGCTACGAGCAGGTCGTGAAGCGCGCGCTCGCCTGGTCCGTCGTGGTGATCTCCCACGAGGAGTGCGACCGGCTCGGCATGCACGTGGCGAACGTCGAGGCGCTCCGGCGGGCCGTCGCCCTGCTGGACCTGCCGCCGGCGTACGTGCTGACCGACGGGTTCCCCGTCGACGGGCTCGGCGTGCCGGGGCTGGCGGTCTGGAAGGGGGACCGGGTGGCCGCGTGCATCTCCGCCGCGTCGGTGCTCGCCAAGGTCACGCGCGACCGGATCATGACCGAGCTCGACGCCGAGTGGCCGGCGTACGACTTCAAGACGCACAAGGGGTACATCACCGACGTGCACGCCGCGGCGCTCACCGAGCACGGCCCGTCGCCCGTGCACCGGATGCGCTTCGTCAACGTCCGGCGGGCCGCTGGCCTCGAGCCCGGCGTGGGCGAGCTCGGCCTCGAGCCCGCGGGGATAGAGTCGGCGTCGTGAACACCCCACGAAAGCGCGCGACGGGAGCGCTTCGCGCGGAGGCACGCTTCCGCGGGGACCCCGGAACAGCATGAGCGCCGAGGACCTCGAGAAGTACGAGACCGAGATGGAGCTGACGCTCTACCGGGAGTACCGCGACGTCGTCGGCATCTTCAAATACGTCGTCGAGACCGACCGCCGCTTCTACCTGTGCAACCAGGTGGACGTGAAGGCGCGCACCGAGGCGGGCGACGTGTTCTTCGAGGTGTCGATGAGCGACGCCTGGGTCTGGGACATGTACCGACCCGCCCGCTTCGCCAAGAACGTGAAGGTCCTGACGTTCAAGGACGTGAACGTCGAGGAGCTCAGCCCCACGGAGATCGACCCTCCCAAGAGCTGACCGACCGGCTCGCGGGCCGCCTGCCGTCCACAGGCACGCTTCCGCCCGCTCGTTCCACAGGCTCCGCTCCCGGCGCCCCCGACCGTCCCCTCCGGCCGCGACGCTTGCCGTCAGGAGGTCACGGACATGACGGCAGCGGGATCGGCAACGGCGGCGCGGAGCAAGGCGCTGGGTGACTACGGCGAACGGCTGGCCGCGCGCCACCTGGTCGGGGCGGGCATGCTGCTGCTCGACCGCAACTGGCGATGTCCCGAGGGCGAGATCGACCTGGTGCTTCGCGACGGCGACGTGCTGGTCGTCTGCGAGGTCAAGACCCGCACGTCCGTCGACCACGGCACGCCCCACGAGGCGATCGGCGACGCGAAGCTCGACCGGCTGCGCCGGCTGGGCTCGTGCTGGCAGGCCGAGCACGGGCTGGCGGTGCCCGACGTCCGGGTCGACCTCGTCGCCGTGCTGCGACCGCTCAAGGGTCCGTCGGCGGTGGAGCACGTCCGGGGGGTCGGCTGATGCCCTTCGCCACCGCCCACACCGTCTCGCTGCACGGCGCGGTCGGTCACCTGATCGACGTGCAGACCGACGTCTCGCCCGGCCAGGTCGGCGTGACCATGGTCGGCCGCGCCGACACCACCATCAACGAGGCTCGCGACCGGTGTCGCATGGCGATCATCAACAGCCACCTCGACTGGCCGGCGACCCGGCGGATCACGATCCTGCTCTCGCCCGCGGACCTGCTCAAGCGGGGCACCCACTTCGACCTGGCCGTCGCCGTCTCCGTGCTCGCGGCCGCCGGCACCATCCCGGTCGCCTCGCTGGCGGCCACGGCGTTCGTCGGTGAGCTCACCCTCGACGGCAACCTGCGCTCGGTCACCGGCGTGCTGCCGATGGTCCTCGCGGCGGCCGAGAGGGGCATCCGCGTCGTGTTCGTCCCCGAGCCGCAGGCGGCCGAGGCGGCGATGGTCCCCGACATGAGCGTGATCGGCGTGCGGTCGCTCGCGCAGGTGGTCGCGGTGCTGCGCGACGAGGAGGTCCCGTACGCCGAGCCGGTGGCGCCGTTGTCCGGGGCCCGGCTGCTCGCCTGGCGCGGTCAGGAGCGGCTCGAGGAGCTCGACCTCGCCGACCTGCTCGGCGTCGACGACGCGCGGTACGCCGTCGAGGTCGCCGCCGCCGGCGGACACCATCTCCTGTTGTCCGGACCCAAGGGCTCCGGCAAGACCAGCCTGGCCGAGCGGATCCAGGGCATCCTGCCCGACCTCGCACCGGACGAGTCGCTCGAGCTCAGCGCGATCAGCTCCCTGGCCGGCACCCTCGACCCGGTCGCCGGGATGCTGACCCGTCCGCCGTTCTCGGCCCCGCACCACGACGCCAGCAAGGCGAGCATCGTCGGGGGAGGTTCGGGCGCCGTCCGACCGGGAGAGGTGAGCCGGGCCCACGCTGGAGTGCTCTTCCTCGACGAGTTCCCCCTGTTCCGCTCCGACGTGATCGAGGCGCTGCGGCAGCCGCTCGAGAGCGGCGACGTGACGGTCGCCCGGCGCGACGAGTCGGTCACGCTCCCGGCTCGCGGCATGGTCGTGCTCGCGTGCAACCCGTGTCCCTGCGGGGACTACAGCGGCGACGTCCGCCTCAACCGGTGCACGTGCCGGGAGGTCCAGCGACGCGACTACCGCAACAAGGTCACCGGCCCGGTCGCCGACCGGGTCGACATCGTCCGGCACCTGCCGCCGCTGCGGAAGCACGACGCCGTCGCCGACACCGAGGCGCCCGAGTCCTCCGCGCAGGTGCGCCACCGGGTCACCGCCGCACGCCAGCGTCAGGCCGAGCGGTACGCCGACGAGAGCTGGCGCCTCAACGGGCACGCGCCCGGTCCGGTGCTGCGCGAGCGCTGGCCGCTCACCAAGGACGGGCAGCGCGCCGTCGACGACCAGCTCTACGCCGGACGGCTGAGCCGTCGCGGCGCCACCCGCGTCCATCGGCTGTCCTGGACGATCGCCGATCTCCGTCGGCTCGATCGTCCGGGCCTCGAGGAGGTGGAGACCGCACTGCGGCTCCGCACCGGGGAGCCGCTCCTCCTGCAGATGCTGGAGCGGGTCTCGTGAACGACCAGGACCGAGTCGCCCGCGTCGCCCTCGCTCGGATCGCCGAGCCCGGCAAGGCGGGCCTGCTCGACGCCGTGACGTCCCTCGGCGCCGTCGCGGTCCTCGACCACCTGCTCGAGGACGCCGTGCTCGGCCCGAGGCTCGCCGAGGTCGACCCGCTCCGGGAGCTCGAGGTCGCCGACCGATCGGGGCTCCGGTTCGTGGTGCCCGGCGACGACGAGTGGCCGACCGGCCTCGCGGACCTCGCCAGCGCCGGCGCGGTGCAGGAGCGCGGTGGCGTGCCGCTGGGGTTGTGGGTGCGCGGGCCGGCGCGCCTCGACGCCCTCGACGGGGCGCTCGCGGTGGTCGGATCCCGGTCGGCGACGACCTACGGTGCCGACATCGCCCGCGACCTCGCGGCCGAGGTGGCGGGGTCCGCGCGCGTCGTCGTGTCCGGTGCTGCCTACGGCATCGACCAGGCCGCCCACCGTGGCGCCATCGCGGCGGGTGCGCCGACCGTGGCCGTGCTGGCCTGCGGAGCCGACAAGGTCTACCCGAAGGAGCACGCCGCGCTCCTCGCCCACATCGCGGCCGAGGGCGCGGTGGTCTCCGAGACCGTGCCGGGTGGCGCGGCCATGCGGGTGCGGTTCCTGTCCCGCAACCGGCTGATCGCCGCGCTCACCGGCGGCACGGTCGTCGTCGAGGCGGCGCTGCGCAGCGGCGCGCTCAGCACGGCCAACTGGGCGGTGCGCCTCAACCGGCACGTCATGGGCGTCCCGGGCCCCGTGAGCAGCGCGTCGTCGGCCGGCGTCCACCAGCTGGTCCGCAGCGGCGCGGCGACGCTGGTCACCTCGGGTGCCGAGGTGCTGGAGGTGCTCAGCGCCGCGGGGGAGCACCTGCTGAGCGTGCCGCGCGGCCGGGACCGGGCTCGGGACGCGCTGACCGAGCACCAGCGCCTGGTGCTCGACGCGGTGCCGGTCGCCCGGGGCGCGACGTCCGCGTCGATCGCCCGGTTGGTCGGCCTCAGCGCCGACCGGGCGCACGGCACCCTGCTCGAGCTCGAGGTGCGGGGGATGGTCGAGCTCGACGATGACGGCTGGCGGCTCGCCGCGCTGGCTCACGAGTGAGGGGCAGGGACGTTCCTAGAGTGGGTGCGTGGCCGAAGACGAGGAGGCGCGGGACTCGCTGCCCGAGGCGATGGCGGCGGTGCTGGGAGAGTACGAGCGCCACCTCGCGGTCGAGCGCGACCTCACCGCCCACACGGTCCGGGCCTACGTCACCGACCTCCACGGCCTGCTCGACCACACCGCGCGGCTGGGCGGCACCGGCGTCGCGGACATCGACCTGCGCACGATGCGCAGCTGGCTGGCCAAACAGCAGACGCTCGGCCGCTCACGCACCACGATCGCCCGCCGGGCGACCGCGGCCCGGGTCTTCACCGCCTGGCTGGCGCGCACCGGGCGGATCCCGACCGACGTGGGCGCCAGTCTCGGGTCGCCGAAGGCGCACAAGACGCTGCCTCCGGTGCTGCGGGCCGACGAGGCGGCGGAGCTGATCCGGTCGGCGACCGAGCACGCCGACGACGGGAGTCCGGTGGGGCTGCGCGACGTGGCGATGCTCGAGCTGCTGTACGCGACCGGCATCCGGGTCGGCGAGCTGGCCGGCCTCGACGTCGACGACGTCGACCGCGAGAGGAACGTCGTACGCGTCTTCGGCAAGGGACGCAAGGAGCGGACGGTGCCGTTCGGCCGCCCGGCGGCCCGCGCACTCGACTTCTGGGTCCGCCAGGGCCGGCCGCTGCTCGCGGTCGAGGGTTCCGGGGCCGCGCTCTTCCTCGGCGCCCGCGGCCGCCGGATCGACCAGCGCGCGGTGCGCGCCATGGTGCACCGGCGGATCGCGGACGTGCCCGGTGCCCCGGACATCGGCCCGCACGGCCTCCGGCACACCGCCGCCACCCACCTGCTCGAGGGCGGCGCCGACCTGCGGTCGGTGCAGGAGCTGCTCGGCCACGCCTCCCTCGCGACCACCCAGCTCTACACGCACGTGACCACCGACCGGCTGCGCCGGGCCTACCAGCAGGCGCATCCCCGCGCATAGCCGAGGAACACCTGCATCGGCGGGCGCCACTCGGCGTACGCCGTGAGCAGGCGTGCCGCGGGCGGGGACGGACCCGCCGCATCGGCCGGCTCGTCGCGCCACAGCGGGAGCAGCCGGATCGGGCCGGCCCCGACCAGCCGCAACGGGTCGAGGTAGGTCTCACCCTGGATCCAGCCCCAATGGAGGCAGGTGTGGGGGAGGCAGTGCGAGCCCACGGCCGAGAGCGTGCCGATCGGGTCACCGGCAGCGACGGCGGTGCCGACCTCGGCCGTCGCCGTGACCGGCTCGTACGTCGTGCGGGTGGCGCCGTGGTCGACGACGACCACCCCGCGCCCGGCCAGCACACCCGCCCAGGACACCCGGCCCGGCAGCGCCGCGCGCACCTGCTGCCCCGCGCGGCCGAGCAGGTCGACGCCGCGGTGGCCGGCGCCCCACGGGTCGGCGGGCGGGTCGAACCCCCGCTCCACGGCGGGCTGGGGCGCGAGCGGCCAGACCCCGACGGGATCGGTCTCTCCGGCTGCGGGTGGCGCAAGGCCCAGCACGACGAGCACCGGGACGAGGATGAGCGCGGCGAGCGTGCGGCGTGGTGTCATGGGTCGAGGCTCCCCGGTCCCGGGGACGACGGGCCCGGCTCGCCGTCGGGGCTGTGGAAGGTGCCGCCGGAGCGGCTCCTGTGGACGGCCGGCGGGCCCGCGGCCGCGATTGGTCCGGAACCGGGACGGTCGACTACTCTGGTGGGCGCAACCCCCATGGGTTGACTTCGCACGTCCGCAGACCGCGACGGGCCCTGGCACTCCGAGGACCCGACCACCCGTGGGCGCGAACGCTCGGTCCGGCTGGAACCAGCCGGTCGCGTCGCGCGCAGGCGTCAGGGCCGAGGGCACCGCCCGAGGCAGCAACTGAAAACCAACGAGAGCACGCTCCGGCCCCACCTGCCTCAAGGTCGGGCACCCAACGGCGCGGGCTCCACACACCAGGAGATTCACATGGCAGTCGTGACCATGCGCCAGCTTCTCGAGAGCGGCGTGCACTTCGGGCACCAGACCCGTCGCTGGAACCCGAAGATGAAGCGCTTCATCATGACCGAGCGCAACGGCATCTACATCATCGACCTGCAGCAGTCGCTGTCCTACATCGACCGCTCGTACGCCTTCATCAAGGAGACCGTCGCCAAGGGCGGCACCGTGATGTTCGTGGGCACCAAGAAGCAGGCCCAGGAGGCCATCGCCGAGCAGGCGACCCGCGTCGGCATGCCCTACGTCAACCAGCGCTGGCTCGGCGGCATGCTCACCAACTTCCAGACCGTGCACCAGCGGATCAACCGCCTCAAGGAGCTCGACGAGATCGACTTCGACAACGTCGCGGGCTCCGGTCGCACCAAGAAGGAGCTCCTGCAGATGAAGCGGGAGCGCGACAAGCTGGAGAAGACCCTCGGCGGTATCCGCGAGATGGGTCGTACGCCGTCGGCCGTGTGGATCGTCGACACGAAGAAGGAGCACCTCGCCGTCGAGGAGGCCCGCAAGCTCCGGATCCCGATCATCGGCATCCTGGACACCAACTGCGACCCCGACGAGGTCGACTACCCGATCCCGGGCAACGACGACGCGATCCGCGCCGTCGGCCTGCTGACCCGCGTGGTCGCCGACGCCGTGGCCGAGGGCCTCATCGCCCGCTCCGGCGCGAAGACCGAGGGTGCTGCCGAGCCGGGTGCCGAGGAGCCGCTGGCCGAGTGGGAGCGCGAGCTGCTGACCGGTGACGCCGAGCAGGCCGCCGCCGAGGCGACCGGCGACGCCGCCGCCGAGACCCCGGCCGCCGAGGCGACCGGCGCCGCGTCCGAGGCCGCCGAGGCGACCGAGGCGACCGAGGCCGCGGAGGCCGCTGAGGCGGCCGAGGCCCCCGCCGAGGCCTCCGACGCCCAGGCCTGAGCCCCGCCCGTTCCCGACGTACTCGAAGAGGAAGACACATGGCTTACACCGCTGCCGACGTCAAGAAGCTCCGTGAGCTGACGCAGGCCGGCATGATGGACTGCAAGAAGGCGCTCGACGAGACCGACGGCGACTTCGACAAGGCGGTCGAGCTGCTCCGCGTCAAGGGTGCGGCCAAGGCCGCCGCCCGCGCCGCCGAGCGCACGGCCTCCGCCGGTCTGGTCGCCGCCTCGGGCAACGCCCTGATCAGCCTCAAGGCCGAGACGGACTTCGTCGCGAAGAACGACGCGTTCATCACGGCTGCGCAGCAGATCGCCCAGGCCGCCGACGCCAACAAGGTCGGCGACGCCGAGGCGCTCAAGGCCGTCTCGCTCGGTGACTCGACGGTCGGCGCGACCGTCGAGGAGCTCGCCCGCACCATCGGCGAGAAGATCGAGCTCGGTGACGTCGCGTACTTCGACGGCACCACCACGGTCTACCTGCACAAGAAGGCCTCCGACCTGCCCCCGACCCTCGGCGTGCTCGTCGAGTTCGAGGGCGACGAGGCCGCCGCGAAGCAGGCCGCCCAGCAGGCTGCCGCGCTCAAGGCGCAGTACCTCACCAGCGACCAGGTCCCGACCGACGTCGTGGAGGCCGAGAAGGACGTGCTGACCAAGAAGACGCTCGAGGAGGGCAAGCCCGAGGCTGCCGTCGCGAAGATCGTCGAGGGTCGGATCAACGCCTTCTTCAAGGAGATCGTCCTGCTCGACCAGGAGTCGGTCTTCGAGGCCAAGAAGTCCGTCAAGCAGGTCCTCGACGCCGCCGACACGACTGTCAAGCGGTTCGCCCGCTTCGAGGTCGGCGCGTGATCTGACGCAGCACCCCCGGCGAGGCCGGGCCGACGAGCGCTTGCTCGTGGGCCCGGCCTCGTCGCATTTGCCGCTTTGGGGCTGACCGTCCCCGATCCGATAGGTTTGCTCCTCAGGACGACGGGCGACCAGGACGACAGGGAGGTCAGTCTTTTGACCGGGTACAAGAGGGTCTTGCTGAAGCTGTCCGGTGAGGTCTTCGGCGGGGGCAAGGTCGGGGTCGATCCCGACGTCGTGCAGAAGGTCGCCCGCGAGATCGCGGCGGTCGTGGACGCGGGCGTGCAGATCGCGGTCGTCACCGGGGGTGGCAACTTCTTCCGCGGCGCCGAGCTCCAGCAGCGCGGCATGGACCGCGTGCGCGCCGACTACATGGGCATGCTCGGCATCGTCATGAACTGCCTCGCGCTGCAGGACTTCCTCGAGAAGCTGGGCGTCGAGACCCGCGTGCAGACCGCGATCACGATGGGCCAGGTCGCCGAGCCGTACATCCCGCGGCGGGCCATCCGGCACATGGAGAAGGGCCGGGTCGTCATCTTCGGCGCCGGCATGGGGATGCCGTTCTTCTCGACCGACACCGTCGCCGTCCAGCGCGCGCTGGAGAGCAAGTGCGACGTCGTTCTCGTCGCCAAGAGCGGCGTCGACGGCGTCTACTCCGCCGACCCGCACGTGGACCCGACCGCGACGAAGTTCGACGAGGTCACGTACGCCGAGGCCATCGCGCGCGGGCTGCGGATCATGGACCAGACCGCGTTCGCGCTGTGCGGCGAGAACAAGCTGCCCATGGTCGTCTTCGGCATGGAGCCCGAGGGCAACATCCTGCGCGTCGTGCAGGGTGAGAAGATTGGGACGCTCGTCAGCGCGGGCTGACCGCCCCGACCGACGTCAGCAGCACTCGAGCAGCACCCGAGCAGCATCCAGCAGCACCGGACAGCAAGGAATCAGGAGCAGCCGTGATCAACGACATCCTCAACGAGGCCGACGGCAAGATGGACAAGTCGGTCGAGGCGACGCGCGAGGAGTTCGCGGCGATCCGGGCCGGTCGCGCCCACCCGAGCATGTTCAGCAAGCTCACCGCGGACTACTACGGAACGCCGACCCCGCTGCAGCAGCTCGCGTCGTTCACCGCCCCCGAGGCCCGGGTGATCCTGATCCAGCCCTTCGACCAGGGCGCGATGCAGGCGATCGAGAAGTCGATCCGCGAGTCCGACCTCGGCGTCAACCCCGCCGACGACGGCAAGGTCATCCGGTGCGTGTTCCCGGAGCTCACCGAGGAGCGTCGCAAGGAGTACATCAAGGTCGCCAAGGGCAAGGCCGAGGACGGCCGCGTCGCGGTCCGCAACCTGCGGCGTACGGCCAAGCAGCACCTCGAGAAGCTCGAGAAGGACGGCGAGGTCGGCAAGGACGACGTCACGGGCGCCGAGAAGCGTCTCGACGGCATGACCAAGAAGCACACCGACGCCATCGACGAGATGCTGAAGAACAAGGAGGCCGAGCTGCTCGAGGTCTGAGCAGCTCGGGATCCTCCATGACCGAAGCCACGACGCCGGCGCCCCAGAAGGACCACGGCCGCGCCGGCCGTGACCTGCGCGCCGCCTTCGGCTCCGCGATCGTCCTGCTGGCGGCGATCGCGCTGTCGCTGCTCTTCTGGAAGCCGGCGTTCATCGCGATCGTCGCCGCGGCCGTCGTGGTCGCGATCTGGGAGCTCGGCCGCGGGTTCGCGGCCAAGGGCATCGACATCGCCGAGCAGCCGCTGATGGTCGGCGGCGTGGTGATGGTGGTCGTCGCCTACGTCTGGGGTACGCCGGCGCTGGTCACCGCGGCCGCGGTGGCCGCCCTGGTCACGATGCTGTGGCAGCTGCGTCGCGGCGTCGACGGCTACGTGCAGAACGCGACGGCCTCGATCTTCAGCCTCGTCTACGTGCCCCTGCTCGCGTCGTTCGTGGCGCTGCTGCTGGCGGAGGGCCCCGACCGCAACGGCGGTGGCTTCGACGACCCCGGCGTCCAGGGGGTCATCACATTCGTGCTCGTCACGATCGCCTCCGACATCGGCGGCTACACCGCCGGCGTGCTCTTCGGCCGGCACCCGATGGCCCCGGTGATCTCGCCGAAGAAGTCCTGGGAGGGCTTCGCGGGATCGTTCCTCTTCTGCCTCGCGGCCGGCTGGGCGCTCGTCGTCTTCCTGCTCGAGGGGGACTGGTGGGTCGGCCTGGCGCTCGGCGCCATCGCCGTCGTGATGGCCACCCTCGGCGACCTGTGCGAGTCGGTCATCAAGCGCGACCTCGGCCTCAAGGACATGAGCCAGGTGATCCCCGGCCACGGCGGCCTGATGGACCGGCTCGACTCCCTCCTCGCCACGGTCGCCCCGACCTGGCTGCTGCTGCACGCGCTCGTCTTCACCTGATCCGCGTCGACCGGGGCGTCCACCACCGGCATGGCGACGATGGCGGTGAGGAGCCCCCGTCGTAGCATCGAGACGATGTCGACCGACCAGGACCAGGCCCCCGAGCCCACAGCGACCGACGAGCAGGATCGGCCGCCGGACTGGTGGCACCGCGACCACCCGACGTTCACGGCCCTCAGCGGGTTCTTCACCGGGCTGGTGTTCGTCGTGCTGGTGCCGGGCCTCTTCATCGGGCTGCTGCACCTGCTCGTCGACGACGAGACCGCGGAGGGGCTGTTCCCGTTCGTGCTCGTCACCCTCGCGGTGCCGATCGGGCTGGTCGTCGCCCCCCGCACCCGCAGGTTCGGGATCTACATGCTGATCGGGGCCGTGACGACCGCGCTGGTCGTCGGGGGAGTGGCGACCCTCGTGCTCTGGTACATGATCACCTACGAGAGCTGAGCCGGGCGCGGCCCGGCCGACGAATCGCCCCTCGGCGCGGCCGGATGGGAGAATCGACCCCGATGTCCGAGCGCACCAGCCTTCCCCTCGTCTTCGACGAGCCGCGCGGCCGCAAGAAGCCGCCGCGGCATCTCGCCGACCTCACCCCCGACGAGCGCAAGGAACGCCTCGTGGAGCTCGGCCTCCCGGGCTTCCGCGCGAAGCAGCTCTCCACCCACTACTTCGCCCGCCTGGTCGACGACCCGGCCGAGATGACGGACCTCCCGGCTGCGCAGCGCGACGAGCTCGTGGCGGGCCTGCTGCCCGAGCTGATGACGCCGCTGCGCACCATGGAGGCCGACCGGGGCACGACCCGCAAGACCCTGTGGAAGCTCTTCGACGGCGCGCTGGTCGAGTCGGTGCTGATGCGCTACCCCGACCGCGCCACGATGTGCGTATCGAGCCAGGCCGGCTGCGGCATGGCGTGCCCGTTCTGCGCGACGGGCCAGGGTGGCCTGCAGCGCAACATGTCGACCGCTGAGATCGTCGAGCAGGTCGTGGCCGGCGCCCGCGCGCTCACCCGGGGGGAGATCCCGGGCGGACCGGGCCGGGTCACGAACGTCGTCTTCATGGGCATGGGCGAGCCGATGGCCAACTACAAGGCGGTCATCGGCGCCGTACGCCGCCTCACCGACCCCACGCCCGACGGCCTCGGGATGAGTGCCCGGGGCGTGACGGTGTCCACCGTCGGCCTGGTGCCCCGGATGCTCCAGCTGGCCGAGGAGGGCATCCCGGTCACGCTCGCGCTCAGCCTGCACGCGCCCGACGACGAGCTGCGCAACGAGCTGGTGCCGATCAACACGCGCTACTCGGTCGCCGAGACCGTCGACGCCGCCTGGAACTACGCGAAGGTGACCAAGCGGCGGGTGTCGATCGAGTACGCCATGATGCGCGGCATCAACGACCAGGCGTGGCGCGCCGACCTGCTCGCCGACGTGCTCCAGGAGCGCGGCGACTGGGGCTGGGTGCACGTCAACCTGATCCCGCTCAACCCGACCCCCGGGTCGAAGTGGACCGCCTCGGACCCCGCCGACGAGCGCGAGTTCGTCCGCCGCCTCGAGGCCAAGGGCATCCCCACCACGGTGCGGGACACCCGAGGCCGCGAGATCGACGGCGCCTGCGGCCAGCTGGCCGCGACCGAGTCCTGAGCGGCTGAGCGGCTCAGCCCTTCTTCGACGCCTTCGACCGCAGGAACTTCGGGGCGGGCAGCAGCAGCTCGACGTTGCGCGCGTCGCGCTCGCCACGACGCTCGTTGTCGCGCTCCTGCCAGTCGTTGGCCGCCAGCAGGCGGGAGAGCCCGGCGAGCTGCTTCGGGTCGTCGAGGTCGCCGTTGAAGCCCAGGGAGCCGCCGTGGTCGACCATGGTCGTGAAGATCGACAGCGAGCCGTCCTGGTTGTCGGTGATCTCCAGCAGCCGCGCCTGCTGCGGCCAGTCGATGTGCGACGCGGTGTTGATCTCCCAGAAGCCGCCGACGACCTTCCCCTTCTTGGTGTGCGGGTGCTCCCAGATGTGGTTGGTGTGGGTGTGGCCGTTGACCCAGGCGATGACGTTCTCGCGCTTCACGAGCTCGGACTCGATGTCCTTGGCGAGCTTCTTGTCCTCGAACGACGACAGCGGGTGGTGGCTGAACAGCACGACGACCTTGTCCCGGCTCCGGTCGAGGAGGCGCTTCAGCCAGCCGAACTGCCGCTTGTCGAGCGCGCCGTTGTCGCCGTTCTCGGCGACCGTGTCGAGCACGACGTACCGCACGACGCCGCGGTCGAAGTAGTAGTACGCCGTCTTCTTGGCGCGGTTCTCGGCGGTGAAGCCGTGGCCCTTCGGAGAGCCGGTCGTGTCGAAGTGCTCGTCGACCCACTCGCCCTTGTCCAGGAGGCGGCGGTCCTTGTCCGGCGTGACCGCGCGGGTCTTGGTGCCGTCCGTCGACAGGATCTTGGTGCCCCCGGTCGCGCGCTTGTTCTGCGCGGCCGAGATCGGGAAGTTGCCCTGGACGAGTCCGTCGTGGTTGCCCATCGCGGCGTACCACGGCATCTTCAGGCCCTCCGGCGTGAACGGTCGTCGTGCGGCGTCGAGCAGGCCGGGGATCGCCGGGAAGCCGCTCTGGGTCCCGAGGTCGGCGGGCTTGCCGGCCGGGGTGCCGTCGGGGTGCCAGAAGTTCACGTCCCAGTAGTCGAGGCTCTGGTCCATGACGCCTTCGAAGCGGGACCGGTCACCTGAGTCGACACGGACCTTCTTGCCGCCGTCGAGCAGGTCGATGTTCCAGCGGACCTCGTTGTACTGGGCGGTGTCCGAGTTGTCGCCGGTCTGGATGGAGAACTCCAGCTTCCGGCCGGTCGCCGGGCCGCGCTTGATCCGGTTGATCTCGCGCACCATCGCGTCCGTGACGAACGCGCCCAGCATCTCCTGGGGCCGGTAGGCGCTGCTGCTGACGGCCTCGCCGAGCTCGAGCCGGACCGGAGACTGCGCGTCGATGATGTGCACGTCGCTCAGCTGGGCGAAGGCGGCCAGCGCCTTGCGCCGCTTGGCGCGGCCCTTGCCGGGCTTCGCGCCCAGGCCGGTGCGCACCCGGTGCTTCTCGCCGGCCATCTTGACGACCGGTCGCCATCCGCCCGCGCGGGCGTCGCCCTTGCCGAGGACGACCGACGTGGTCGTGGGCCTCCCGGACGGGCCGGCGACGGCGGCGTCGGCGAGCCCGATGCTGGCAGCGGCGGCAGTGCCGGTGGCGGCCGCGGAGGTACGGAAGAGGTCACGACGCGAGATCTGCACCGCGACAATCTAGGGTTTGTCTGCCGTTCACGTCACCGAAATTGGTGTCAGGGGCCCGAATTGATGAGGTGAGCGGCCTCGCCGACCGAGTCGACGAGATGGACGTGCCGCTCCATCGGCCGGCCACGCGCGAGCGCCCGCAGCAGCGGCCACGCGGGGAGCGTCTCCGTCCAGTACGTCGTGCCGACGAGCACCATCGGCGCGACGGCGTCCTCGGCGGCGTAGAAGTTCTCGCAGGCATCCTGGAAGACCTCCTGCACGGTGCCGCCGAGCCCGGGCAGGAAGACGATGCCGGCGTCGCAGATCTCGAGCAGGATCGCCTCGCGCAGGGAGTTGCGGAAGTACTTCGCGATCGCGGTGGCGAACGCGTTGGGCGGCTCGTGCCCGTAGTGCCAGGTCGGGATGCCGAGACCGGGCGCGCCGTCGGGCTCCTCGAGGAGCACATCGAGGGCCGGGCGCACCCAGGCGCCGATCGAGGGACGGAAGGACGGCACCTCCGCCAGCCGGGCCAGCGCCTCCTCGAGGGCGTCCGGCCGGCCGGTCAGGTAGCCGCCGAGGTTGGCCGCCTCCATCGCGCCCGGCCCGCCGCCGGTGGCCACCACGTGGGAGGTGCCGAGCAGCGACCCGAGCCGGGCGGCGTCGTCGTACGTCGGCTCGCCGCGCTCCACGCTGTGCCCGCCCATCACGCCGACGAGGCTCCGATCCTCGACCCAGCGCTCGAGCGCGACGTCGATCGCGTGGTCGTGCAGCGCCTGGCACAGCGCGCCCTCGGGGGTGCGGGGCGCCCGGGCCCACCGGTAGGCCCGGGCGTCGAGCGAGTCGTCGTACGTCGCAACGTCGAAGAGCTCGGTCGGTGCGTAGAGCGTCTGCCGCCCCGGATCGACCGGGATGTCCGGCTGGCCGGCCATCCGGCGCTCGAGCCCGAGGACGAGCTCGCCGGGCTCACCACGGACGACGGGACGCGAGCGCACCCCCCGACCCTAGAGGCCGCTAGAACGCCTGGGCCATCAGCTCGCCGAACAGCTCGTGCTCGTCGACCTCGAGCCCCTTCGACCGGAACCACGTGCAGACGTTGGTGCAGTCGCGCAGCAGGAAGTCCATGCCGGCGGCGTTGCCGGCGAGGTCGACGATCTGGGGCAGGTCGATGATGACGAGGCGGTCACCGGCGGCGAGCAGGTTGTACGCCGACAGGTCGCCGTGCACGATCCCGCTGGCGACCATCGTGCCGAGCGCCTCGCGGAGCTGGTCGTAGTACGACGCGAGCAGCGCCGGCTCCGGACGCGTCTGCGCGAGCCGGGGTGCGCTCTCGCCGTCGCTGTCGGTGATCCACTCCATGAGGATCTCGGTGCCGTCGATCTGCACCGGGTAGGGGACCGGCAGCCCGAGCTCCCAGCAGCGCTTGAGCGCGTCCCACTCGGAGATCGCCCACTCGCTGCTGGCGACGATCTTGCCCCAGGTGCTCTTGCGCTTGAGGGCACGGTCGTCGCGGGAGCGCTTGACGCTGCGGCCCTCGGTGTACGCCGCGGCGCGGTGGAAGGTGCGGTGCTCGCTGCTGCGGTAGCGCTTGGCGACCAGGACGACCGACTCGCCCACGGCGTCGCTACCGGGGACCGCCCGCTCCAGCAGGAACGCGTCGGCCTCCTTGCCGGTCTTGAGGATGCCGAGGTCGGTGTCGACCGCGGCCTGCGAGGTCACCACCCAGTCGGGGCGGGGCTCGGGGCCGCGGCACAGCGGCTCGACGGAGAGCCAGGTCGACCAGCGCTGGCCGTCGCCGACCTCGTCGTAGGCCTGGAAGTCGAAGACGAACGTCGGGTCGACGTCGGAGAGGTCTGAGAGGTCTGTGGTGTCAGACGGGGAGTACGTGAAGTCGAAGGACACGGTGGGGTGCTCCGGAGGTGTGAGAGAGGAACTGGTCTGCGGACAGGCCAAGGACAGTCGTGGACATGTCACGCTCCTCTCGCTCGGGCACCCGGTCGGTCCGGGGCTTCGCCGCACACTCTCGGGCACGGTCGTGCGCCGGCGCAACCGAATATGCGGTCGGACATGGGACGTCCCGCCCGGGGGTGCACCCGGGCGGGACGCCGTCCAGAGGGGATGGCCGGTTTCGAGACGCCCTCGCAAGCTCGGGCCGGGGCAGCTCTAGCAGACCGAGTCGCTCGGCTTCGGGTTCCGCAGCCCGAGCAGCGGGCGGAAGAGCAGCCCGACGTACGTGCCGGCGATGGCCATCACGCCCCACAGCCAGCCGTGCAGGCTGAAGGAGGCGATGCCGCCGAAGTAGGCGCCGATGTTGCAGCCGAAGGCGATCCGGGCGCCGTAGCCCATGAGCAGCCCCCCGATGACGGCGCCGACGGCCAGCCGCAGCGGCACCCGGCGGTGCAGCACGAACGCGCCGGCCGCGGCCGAGGCGACCAGCGCGCCGATGATGATGCCGAAGTCCATCACCGAGGTCTTCTCGGCGAAGATCCCGGCGTCGTACTTGGCCAGGTTGGCGGGGTCCTGCCAGAAGCCCCACGACATCACGTCGACGCCGACGAGGTCGAGCAGCTTCGAGCCCCACAGCGCGAACGCGAACGTGACACCCCAGGCGCCGCCCGAGACCCACAGCGTGGCGGCGTTGAGGCCGGCGAGCAGCAGCGCGCCGACCCACAGCGGCCAGGACCCGCGGATCGCGCGGGCGACGCCGCGGGCGATCGGGGCGGGCTCGACGGGCGGGACGTCGCGCTTGCGCGCGAAGAGGTACGTCGCGCCGACGATCAGCGCCATCAGCGCGAGCGAGGCGATCCAGGCGCCGGCGTACCCGCCGAACCAGTCGGTCAGCGTGACGGGCTCGTGGCTCGGCAGCCCCATCCACCACGGGAACTGGTAGGCACCCAACGTCGCTCCGCCGATGAAGCCGCCGAGTGTCAGCAGGATCGCCGTCTGGCCGCTGCCGATCGCGAAGAGCGTGCCCGACGCGCACGAGCCGCCGAGCTGCATGCCGACGCCGAACATGAACGAGCCGACGAAGATGCCGAAGCCGATCGGCGCCAGCGTGGGCAGCGCCGGGACGTCCTGGAAGCCCACGCCGTTGGCGAGGATCGGCGCGAAGAGCGTGCAGGCGACGGCCAGCATCAGCATGTGGGCGCGCAGTGCCTTGCCCTGCCTCACCGCGACCAGCTGCCGCCAGGCCGACGTGAACCCGAAGCGGCTGTGGAACAGCACGAAGCCGAGCGCCAGGCCGAGACCGAAGAGGATCGTCGGGACCTGGCCGGACTGCCGGTGGATGATGCCGCCGAGCAGCAGCGCGGCGACCACGCCGATGACGACGACCCGGGCCTGGGGCGGCGGCTCGGTGGCCGCCTCCGGCGTGACCCGGTGGAGGGGACGGTCGGTGATGGACATGTCAGTTCCTCTCTGCAGTCAGCCCGCGTCGAGCGAGCCGACGGGGGTGACGGTGCCGCCGGGGAACCAGGCGACGACCGTCTCGTGGTTGGCATGGCCGCTGCTCGCGGGCATGTAGGCCGCTCGCGAGGCGGCGTAGAGGCGGAGCGGACCGGCATCGTCTCCCCGGACCTTGCGCCAGGCGCGGTACGCCGGCCCCGTCGGCAGCTGGCCGGGGAACAGCTTCCCGAGCGTCTGGCTGAACTCCTGCGCCTGCGGCTCGCGGATGTCGAAGTCGAGCGCGAGCACGGCGCCGGCCGTGGAATCGACCACGCCCGGGTTGAGCAGCCATGGCGCCAGCCAGGTGCCGTCGGAGCGGATCGGCTGCCGGCGCAGCGGCGTGGCCGAGGTGGCGGACAGGTGCTCCGCCGACGTGGCCCACCCGCCGAGCACGAGCAGTGCGCTGCGCTCGCCCGGCGGGTCCTCCGGAAGCACGACGGGTACGCCGTACGTCTCGGCGACCCCGCGCACGAGGTCGAGAGCCGCGAGGCTGCGCGCCGAGTCGTCGTGCTGCAAGGCGAGCTCGGTGACGCCGCGCTCCGCCAGCCGGTGGACGGTCGCCCGCAGCGCGTCGGCGTCGTCGGCGTCCAGCGCGGCCGACGGGCACGTCGACGGGGCCGACCCGCCGGCGAGCACCGCGGCCGTCGCGACCGCGACGCACTCCGGGCCGTCGGCGCCGACCCAGTCGCCCGAGACGGCCGGGTCGACCGGCACGGTGCCGGTCTCGACGACGAACGGCACCCGGTGCGTGGGCCCGTGCGTGACGAGCACCGCGCCGCTGCCCTCGGGCAGGTCCACGACCGCCCACAGGCCGTCGGTCCCCGGCCGCGGCCGGGCACGCACCAGGTCGTCCTCGTCCGTGCCGACCAGGACCGGGGGACCGGTCCGGCCGTGCGCGTGCGAGCTGTCGATCCGCACCAGGTTGCGGCCCGGGCGGGCGGGGGCGACGGTCACCGTGAACGTGACGTCGTCATGGCGCAGGCGCTGCACGGTGGGGACGCCGGGGACCCGGCTCCCGCCCAGCACCTGCTGGCCGCCGGTACGGGCCGACCAGTCCCGGACCAGGCTGTTGCCGGTCCGGGGCCGGTCGTCACCGCTGAGGTCCGCGGCGTACGTCGCGGTCCCCACGAGGAGGCCGCCGAGGATGGCGGCGGCCCCCACGCGAAGAGCGGTCCCGTGACTACTTGATGTCGTCATCGGCCGTGACGAACAGCATCGAGTGCGGCTTCGCCGGACCCCAGTCGCCGTGCGGCCAGGCCTCCCGGTCGAAGTCGATGCAGGTCTCGCCGGACGCCTCGTCCTTGAAGCCCTCGTCCAGCGACAGGGTCGCGTCGTCGTTGACGTCGACCATGCAGACCCGGTGGTCACCGTTGAGGCCGGTGCGGGCGACGAAGTAGTTCGCGTACGCGATCCGCCTCACGTCCGAGGTCTCGTGGTAGTAGCCGTCGTCGCCGAGCTCGAGGTTGTCGAGCGTGCCCCAGTGCGGGCCGCCGGGTGCCGGCAGCGTCGAGACGATCGCGGGGCAGTCGCTCTCGGCACCGCCGCCGACTGTCTCCTCGATCGTGTCGATGTTGCAGGACACGTCGGTGCCCGACGCCAGCAGCTCCTGGATGTCCAGCTTGAGGATGTACGACGGAGTGCCCTGGTCGGTGCCGCTGGGCTGGCGCCCCGCGACCGCGTGGTACAGGTACTTGTCATCCAGGCTGGTCTGGATCCAGGCGCCGTTGGAGCCGCCGCCGTACGGGTTGCGCGCCGGGTCGGCCTGCTTGTTCGAGGTCGTCAGGTCGAAGACCTCACGCCACTCCGGCTCGGCCGCCGTGATGTCCGGCGTGTAGTAGATCGCGCCACCCTGCATGGTGCTGGCGAAAGCGCCCTTGTGGCCGGGCAGGTTGGTGACGGTGACCTCCATCGCCGCCCGGGGCTCCTCGTGGTGCGCGACCTTGCCGACGCGCGGGCCGTCCGGCAGGAACGACACCGCCTTGAGCTTCGGCTCGTCGGGGTTCGAGATGTCCCAGGTGCGCACGGTCGGCCGGCGCAGGTACGACGAGGGCGCCTGCACCGGGTTGAGGATGATGTTGCGCGGCTCGTTGTAGTCGCTGGTCACCAGGGTGTCGAGGTCCTCGCGCGCCTGGATGCCGTGCGGGTTGGCGCAGGTCGCCGCGCCGAGCTGCGGGATGTTGTCGCAGCGCTGCTCGGTCTCCGCGGTCTCCGGGGTCGCCGGGGCCTCGTAGACCGTCTTGCCGTTCTCGTCGAGCCGGACCAGCTCGCCGGGAGATCCCGCGAACCCGTTGCCGATCCGCGTGGTTCCGTCGGAGTAGGTGCACGGTCCGGGCACGTCGGGCCCGCCCATGTAGGTGCCGAACGCGCCGCCGTCCTTGGTGACCCAGTAGGCGTCGGGCACCGAGCCGCACAGCGTGTCGGTGGGCAGGTTGATGTGCTCGAGCTTCAGCTCCGGCAGCCAGCTCGTGTCGATGACGTAGGTGACGTCGGTGAAGAGCCCGCCGGCGAAGATGTTGTTGCCCTTGTGCCAGATGTACTGCATGTGGTGCGGCTCGTTCTCCACGAGCGGTCCGACCGTCGCGGTGTTCACGACCTTGCCGTACGTCGGGGAGCCCTTCGTCGCGTCGACCACCGCGAAGAAGTCGGGGCCGATCTGGTCGCCCTTGCCGAGCAGGTCCGGCGTGATCACCTCGGGCAGGCTGGTGAGCTGCTTGCCGGAGCGGTCGAGCACGTTGTTGTCGCCGGCCCACACCACGAGGTACTCGCGACGTACGCCGTCGTCGGGTGCCTGGCCGCCGGCGGACAGGCCGCCGAGCGGGGTGCCGGCGAGCGTGTCGCCGAGGCCGAGGTCCTGGAGCACGGTGGTCGGGATGAGCTTCGTGCGCAGGTGGTTGGTCAGCCGGTAGGTCTCGCCGTCGCCGCCGGTGATCTTCGAGATCGTGCTGTAGAGGTCGCTGTTGAAGACCCCCTGGATGGCCGCGTTGACGCTGCCGACTGCCTCCGCGGCGATGTCGACCGGCTGGCTCGGCTGCGGGGTGGGTTCCTCCTGGGCGAGGACGGGTGTGGCCTGGAGGGAGCAGAGGCCGAGGATGGAGAGGGTGACACCCAGGGCGATCCCGCGGCGGGCGCGAGGGCGTGGTCGTGAAGTCATCAGGTGGTGAACCTTCCGAGACAGCGGTTTCCCCATGAAATCCGCTTTGACGATAAAACCAACTGAGAAACTAGAGATTGGTTACGCGGGCATTCACCCCCTCGTCTGCGATCGCGGGAACGCGCGCCGTCAGGCGGCGGCGTGGCTCGAAGTCGGCGTCGCGAGGTCGGCGATCCGCCCCCAGTCGTCGTCGACGTGCACGACCTGGCGCCCCAGCCGGTGCAGCAGGCTGGCCGCGATGCCCGCCCGGTAGCCCGAGCGGCAGTGCACCCAGAGCTCGCCGGGCGGCAGGTCGGCGGCGCGGACGTCGACGTCCTGCACCGGCAGGTGGACGGCGTCGGGCAGGTGGCCCGCGTCGTACTCGTCGCGCTGGCGCACGTCGACGACGACGCGGTGGCCGGTCTCGGCCCGGAAGTCCGCCCAGTCGGCGCGCCGGTAGCTGGCCGTCAGCGTCGCGCTCCCGGGCCGGCGGAGGTCGTGGATGCCCGGGCCGTCGATGCCGATCGCGGCGAGGTCGTGGAGCGCGGCCTCGATCGCCTCGGGGGCGTCGTGGAGCAGCACGAAGTCGTCCTCCCAGGGCACCAGCCAGCCGACGTACGTCGCGAACTGCGCCCCCTGCTCGACGCTCACGGACCCAGGCAGGTGCCCGCGGGCGAACGTGTCGCGCCGCCGTAGGTCGATGACCCACTGGCCGGCGAGCACTGCGTCGGCGACCTCGTCGCGGGTCACCGGGCGGCCGGGCCGGGGGAGGGCGCGTCCGGCGCCGACCCGGTTGAGCGGCGCCATGTGGTCGTAGTACGTCGGCACCGGACCGAAGCCGGCGACCAGCTCCGCGACGAACCGCTCGCGCTCGAGCACCAGGGCCGGGTTGGCGGCCAGCTCGGCGCCGATCGTCCCGTCGCCGTCGCCCGAGGCCACTCCGCCGGCGCAGAAGCTGTCGAAGCCGTGGGTGGGACGCAGCAGGGTGCCGGGGTCGAGGGCGCCGAGGGCGCGGGCGCTTGCCCACTGCCGGCGGGCCAGCTCCTCGGCGAGTCCGGGGTCGACCAGGTCGGTGCGCCCGACCGTGCCGTGCAGCAGGCTGCCGCCGGTGAGCGCCACCGCGGGCTCGCCGGACCCGGGCTCGCGGACCACGAAGGCCTGGTGGTGCCGCGTGTGGCCGGGCGTCGCGAGCACCTCGACCGACAGTCGGCCGAGGTCGACCCGGTCGCCGTCGCGGACGCCGAGCCGCTCGAACTGGACCGGCTCGTCGGCGGAGAGCAGGTAGTCCGCGCCGTGCCTGCGGGCCAGCGCCAGTGCCCCCGAGACGTAGTCGTTGTGGATGTGCGTGTCCGCGACCGCGGCGATCTCCACGCCCGCGGCCTCGGCCGCGGCCTCGACGGGAGCGACGTCGCGAGGTGGGTCGACGACCAGGGCCCGCGAGCCGTCGTGGACGAGGTGGGTGTGGTTGCCGAGCTCCGGCACCTCCAGCGTGACGACCTGCATCGGTTCTCCATCTCCAAAGTCGAGTGAATTACTAGAGTTATAGCACACGAGATCGCCAGTGGTCGGCGACGCGGCGGGGTACGTTGCCGACGTGCCCGTCCGCCGTACCTCCGCCGCCGCACTGCTCGCCCTCGTCCTCGGCGCCGGCGTGGTCCCGGGCGCCGCGTCGGTGCCGGACGCCGCGCCGCCGCCGGGTGCTGCGGGGATCGGCGACCGCTACTTCCCGCTGGACGGCAACGGCGGCATCGACGTGGTGTCGTACGACATCCACGACCGCTACGGCTTCCGCCACGGCCGGCTGAGCGGCTGGACCGAGCTGCGGCTGCGCGGCACCGAGGCGGTCTCGGGCTTCTCGCTCGACTTCCTGCTGCCGGTGCAGAAGGTGCTGGTCGGAGGCCGGCCGGTCGGGTTCCGCCAGCGGCCCCACGAGCTCGTCGTCGACCGCGCCCTGGCGAAGGGCGAGACGGTCGACGTCCGGGTGCGCTACGCCGGGCGCCCGGCTGACCACGCCTACGGCGGCGAGCGGAACTGGCTGGCCGGACCGTCCGAGGTCGTGGCGATGAACCAGCCCCACATGGCGCCGTGGTGGTTCCCGGCCAACGACCACCCCGCCGACAAGGCCCTGGTGCGGATCAGCATCACCGTGCCGAGCGAGTACGCCGTGGTCGCGAACGGCCGCCAGGTGCGGCGCGTCGAGCACGGCCAGGGTGACGGCTGGGCAACCACGACCTGGCGGGCGGACGAGCCGATGGCGCCGTACCTGGCGTTCTTCGCGGCCGGCCGCTTCCGCATCGCCGAGGGCACCCACGCCGGCACCCCGTGGCTGGTCGCCGTCTCACGCGGGCTGGGCGCCGCCGAGCAGCGGCAGTCCATGTCGCTGCTGCGCCGGACACCGGAGATCGTGTCGTGGCTGGAGGGCGAGCTCGGTGACTACCCGTTCTCGACGGTCGGCGGGCTGACGACCAGCCTCCCGGTCGGCTTCGCGCTCGAGAACCAGACCCGGCCGACGTACCCCTACCTGGGCGACGGAGAGGCGGCGGCGCTGATCGTCGTGCACGAGCTCGCGCACCAGTGGTTCGGCGACTCCGTGGCGCTGCGCCGGTGGAGCGACATCTGGCTCAACGAAGGGGCCGCGACGTTCTTCGAGTGGCGCTGGTCGGAGGCGACCGGCGGGGCGTCGGCCGCCGACCAGCTGCGCGCGGCGTACGACGCGATGCCGGCGGGCGACCGCTTCTGGGCGGGCCGGGTCGCCGACCCGTGCGCACGCGGCAACGGCTGCGCCGCGCGGATCTTCGCGACGTTCGTCTACCAGCGCGGCGCGATGGCGTTCCAGGCGCTGCGCAACCGGATCGGCGACGCCGCCTTCTCCACCCTGCTGCGCCGCTGGGTCGCCGAGCGCGCCGGCGGGCACGGCACGACCGCCGAGTTCGAGGCGCTCGCGGAGCAGGTCAGCGGCGCCGACCTCGGCTCCTTCTTCGACGCCTGGGTGCACACCGGCCGCAAGCCGGCGGACACGGTCGAGAACGGGCTCGGCTGACGCCCTAGGCGCGCAGGCGCACCGACAGGCAGGTCACGCAACCCTCGAGCTTCTCGAACTCCGACAGGTCGACGGTGACGACGTCGAGCCCACGTGCCTCCAGCAGCCTCCGCGTCTGCGGGGCCCGGCTCGAGAGCAGGACGGTGTGGTCGCCGAGCACGACGACGTGCGACCCGGGCTCCTCGGGAACGGCCAGGAAGGTCGGCCACGTGGCCGGGTCGTCGACGAGCGGCTCGTAGCCGATCACGGTGCCGTCGGGCAGCGCGGTCACCGCCGACTTCAGGTGCAGCACCTTGGTGGTCGGCACTGCCACGACCTCGGCGCCGAGCGGCTCGAGCAGCGTCGCGAGCTGGGCGGCTCCCGCGGCGTTGGTGCGCCCGCCGACCCCGACCCAGACGGTGGCACGGTCACCCGAGATGTGCTTGAGCACGTCCCCGCCGTCGAGGGTTCCGGGCGCCTCGATCCGGGCGATCCGGTAGCCGAGTGCGGCCAGGGTCTCCTCGGTGCCGCCGGTCTCCGGCTTGCGTTCGTCGGCGCCGGGCCTGCTGATGACCGCGAGGTCGCCGAGGACGACCACGGTGTCCTCGACGAAGACCGCGTCGGGGCAGTCGTCGGCCGCCGGCACCTCGAGGGTCTCCCAGCCCTCGGCCCGCAGTGCCGCGACGTACTCCTCCCACTGGCGCAGCGCCAGGTCGACGTCGACGGGCGTGCGCTCGAGGTGGGTGAGCAAGCCGTCGGCGAGGCGGGGACCGGGACGGCGGACGAGGGCGCGCTTGCTGGTCACGGCCTCATTCCAGCAGGTAGCAGGGGACCGATCGCCTTCGCCACCACGCTCTGCATCCCGGTCACCGACTCCTCGGCGTCGGCGATCGTCATCGCGTGCAGGCCCGCGTTGATGCCGAGCCAGCGCAGCGGCTCGGGCTCCCACGCGCGGGAGCGGTGGCCCACCCACGGCAGCCGGGTGATCTCGGTGTCGCGGCCGAGCACCAGGTCGCGCAGGGTCCGGCCGGCCAGGTTGGTCGTGGCGACGCCGTCGCCGACGTACCCGCCGGCCCAGCCGAGCCCGGTCTCGGGGTCCAGCCCGACGGAGGCGCACCAGTCGCGCGGGATGCCGAGCGCGCCGCCCCAGGCATGGGTGACCCGGGTGCCGGCGAGGACGGGGAAGAGGTCGACCAGCGCGGCGTAGAGGCGCGCGAAGACCTTCTCGTCGCGATCGTGCTCGGGACGGATCCGCGAGCCGAGGTGGTACGGCGCACCGCGACCGCCGAAGACCATCCGGTCGTCCGCGGTGCGCTGGCCGTAGACGATCAGGTGGCGGTGGTCGGTGAAGGTCTCGCGCCTGGCCAGCCCGATCTCGTCCCAGACCTCGGCGGCGAGCGGCTCGGTGGCGATGATCAGCGAGTAGACCGGCACCATCGCGCGGCGCTCGCCTTTGAGCGTCGCGGTGTAGCCCTCGGTCGCGCGGAGGACGGTGCGGGCGTGGACGGTGCCGTGGTCGGTGCGCGCCAGGTGTGGCTCGATCGCGCGCACCCGGGTGCCCTCGTGGATCGTCACACCCCGGCGCTCGACGGCGTCGGCGAGCCCGCGCACCAGCCGGGCGGGGTGGATCGCCGCGCAGTCGGGGGTGTACGTCGCGCCGCGGGTGCGGCTGCCGCGCAGCACCTCCTGCGCCTCCTGGCGACCGAGCAGGCGCAGGTCGTCCTCGCCACGGCTCCAAGACCGCGCGTCGGCGACCTCTGCCCGCGCCCGCGACCACTGCGCGCGGTTGCGGGCCAGCGCGATGGTGCCGCCCTTCGCGACGTGGGCGTCGATCCCCTCGGCGGCAGCGACCCGGACCACCTCGTCGACGGTCTCGCGCATCGCCCGGTGCTGGGCGAGGGCGGCCGCGCGGTCGGCGTGCTGCGACAGCGTGGCGAGCGACGCGGGGAAGAGCGCCGAGCACCAGCCGCCGTTGCGGCCGGAGGCGCCGAAGCCGGCGGTCTCGGCCTCGAGCACGACGACGCGGAGCTCCGGGTCGGCCTCCGCGAGGTAGTGCGCGGTCCACAGGCCGGTGAAGCCGGCGCCGACGACGGCCACGTCGGCCTCGACGTCGCCGTCGAGCGACGCGCGGGGAGTCCAGTCGGTGTCGACCGTGTCGTGCCAGAGCGACAGGCGCTCGTAGTGCGGGTCGGCCCCACCCACCTCGTCGTACCGGTCGCCGTTCAGCGCACGCCCCACGAGTAGGTCTGCTTGCGCAGGCTCAGGTACATGAACGTCTCGGTCGCCTGGACGCCGTCGATCGCGCGGATCTGGCCGGAGATGAGCTCGAGCAGGTGCTGGTCGCTCTCGCAGACGACCTCGACCAGCAGGTCGTAGGACCCGGCGGTGATGACGACGTAGTCGACCTCGTCGAGCTCGGCGAGCTGGTCGGCGACCGGCTCGAGCGGGCCGGTGACGCGGATGCCCACCATCGCCTGCCGCGCGAAGCCGAGCTCGAGCGGGTCGGTCACGGCAACGACCTGCATGACGCCGGACTCGATCAGTCGCTGCACGCGTTGGCGCACCGCCGCCTCGGACAGCCCGACCACCTTGCCGATCGCGGCGTACGACCGGCGGCCGTCCTGCTGCAGCTGCTCGATGATCGCCTTCGAGACCTCGTCGAGCGGCTGCGACGACCGGGCGTTCCTCCTGCTCATGGGACGGATGGTTCCGCACCCGCCGCCGGGGGTCAAAGGTCAGGTGCCGCGTGCGTGTCGGCGGGGGTCGCGATGGCCGCCAGATCAACGCCACGAGGGAATCCGTTGCGAGGATGTTTCATTTCGACGGGATCGCTTGTCGGCGGCGCGGTCGCATGGCACGATCCGACGAGGTGGGTGGCGCGAAGGGAGTCCGCATGGGGCAGGGGCAACCAGGGGGACGAGGCGGTCTGTCCCGGCGCGGGCTGCTCAAGGCCGGCGGCGGTGTCGCCTTCGCGGGCGTCAGCGTGGCCGCGCTCAAGCTGCCGTTCTTCTCCACCGACGGTGCCCAGCAGGACCCCGCCGAGTGCCGGGCGACCGACATGTCGGCCGAGACGCGCGAGCTGATCATCTCCAACTGGCCGGCGTACATCGACCCGCGCAAGAAGGCCACGTCGACGCTGTCGGTCTTCCAGGACCGCACCGGGATCAGCGTCGACTACAACGACGACGTCAACGACAACGCCGAGTTCTACGCCAAGGTGCGCAACCAGCTCGCCAGCTGCGAGCCGATCGACCGCGACATGATGATGCTCACCGACTGGATGGCGGCGCGGATGATCGGGCTGGGATGGATCCAGCCGATGGCCGCGGACCGGATCCCCAACGTGCACGCCAACCTGATCGAGCCGCTGCGCAACCGGCAGTGGGATCCCGACCTCGAGTTCCACGCCCCGTGGCAGAGCGGACTCACCGGCATCGCCTACAACGCGGCGAAGACGCCGGAGGTCCGCAGCTTCGATGAGCTGCTGACGCGCTCCGACCTGAAGGGCCGCATCACGCTGCTCTCGGAGATGCGCGACACGATGGCGTTCATGCTCGCCGTCACCGGCGCGGACCCGAGCAAGTTCACCGATGACGAGTGGGGCGTCGCCATCGACCGCCTCCAGGAGGTCGTCGACGCCGGCCAGGTCCGGGCCTTCACCGGCAACGAGTACACGCAGGATCTCGCGGCCGGCAACATCCTGGCCTGCGAGGCCTGGTCCGGCGACGTGATCCAGCTCCAGTTCGACAACCCGGACATCAAGTTCGTGGCGCCGGAGGAGGGCTTGTCGCTCTGGAGCGACAACATGATGGTTCCCAACCTCGCCCGGCACCAGAAGAACGCCGAGGAGTGGATCAACTACTACTACGAGCCCGAGGTCGCCGCGAAGCTCGCCGCCTGGGTCAACTACATCTGTCCCGTCGAGGGCGCCCGCGAGGAGATGGAGAAGATCGATCCTTCGCTGGTCGACAACGTGCTGATCTTCCCCGACGACGAGCTGCTCGCGACGACATTCGACTTCATGCCGCTCGACGACCGGCAGTCGACCGAGTACGAAGGAGACTGGGCCAATGTCACAGGTGGCTGAGAAGGCATCGACCCCGGCCGGCGACACGTCGTACGACGGCCTTCGGCTGCGCGGCGTCACCAAGTCGTTCGCCGGGTTCACGGCGGTGCGCGACCTCGACCTCGACGTCCCGCGCGGGTCGTTCTTCGCGCTGCTCGGCCCGTCCGGGTGCGGCAAGACCACCACGCTGCGGATGGTGGCCGGCCTCGAGACACCGACCTCGGGGACGATCACGCTGACGGGCAAGGACATCACGTACGCCCGGCCCTACCGCCGCCCGGTCAACACGGTCTTCCAGAACTACGCGCTCTTCCCGCACCTCGACATCCACGAGAACATCGCGTTCGGTCTCAAGCGGCGCAAGGTCCGTGACGTCGACACGCGGGTGCGCGAGATGCTCGACCTCGTCGAGCTCGACACCCAGGCCCGCAAGCGGCCGGCCCAGCTCTCCGGCGGCCAGCAGCAGCGGGTCGCCCTGGCTCGGGCGCTGATCAACGAGCCGGAGGTGCTGCTGCTCGACGAGCCGCTCGGCGCCCTCGACCTCAAGCTGCGGCGGGCGATGCAGATCGAGCTCAAGCGGATCCAGGTCGAGGTCGGCCTCACCTTCGTGCACGTCACGCACGACCAGGAGGAGGCCATGACGATGGCCGACACGGTCGCGGTGATGAACGCCGGCGTCATCGAGCAGATGGGCGCTCCCGAGGAGCTGTACGAGAACCCGCACACGACGTTCGTCGCCAACTTCCTGGGCCAGTCCAACCTGATCGAGGGCGCGGTCAAGAGCCGGAGCGGTGACGTCGTCACCGTCGACATGCACGGCATCGACGTCTCGATCCCGGCCGCCCGCGCGCACGCCGACGGCGACCGCGGGTGGATCGGCGTCCGGCCCGAGAAGGTGCTGATCGGCGACCCGGGGGAGGAGCTCGACGCCCCGGGCAGCTCCATCCCGGGCGGCGTGGTCACCGACGTCAGCTTCGTCGGGGTGAGCACGCAGTACCTCGTCCGGATGCCCTGGGGCCAGGAGCTGCAGGTGTTCCAGCAGAACACCGGCCATCGACGGCTCTATCGCACCGGCGAGTCGGTCGAGCTGTCGTGGCGACCGGAGTACGCCTTCCTGCTCGACATCAGCCAGGACGCCTCGGCCGGCGCCGAGCAGGACGACGACTGATGACGAGCACCGCCGGGGTGGCGCCGGTCGAGGCCGACCCCGCGCCCGCCGCCCGCGTCGAGGACGGGCGGCGGCGCGGGCTCACCGGCTACCTGCTGGTGCTGCCCGGCGTCGCCTGGCTGCTGCTGTTCTTCGTCATCCCGTTCTACTCGCTGGTCGCGACGAGCCTGTACGACCCGGCCGGGTCGGACTTCCGCGGCTACGAGATGACCTACCACGTCCAGAACTACTGGACGGCTCTCCAGGAGTACTGGTCGCCGCTGCTGCGCTCGCTGGTGTACGGCGCGATCGCGACGCTGTTCTGCCTCGTGCTCGGCTACGTCCTGGCGTACGCCATCGCCTTCAAGGCGGGGCGCTGGAAGAACCTCATGCTGGTGCTGGTGATCGCGCCGTTCTTCACGAGCTTCCTGGTCCGCACGCTGTCGTGGAAGCTGATCCTCGCCGACGACGGGTTCGTCGTCGACACGCTGCAGACCCTGCACCTGCTCGGCGAGGACGGGCGCCTGCTCGCGACGCCGGTCGCGGTCGTGGCGGGCCTGACCTACAACTTCCTGCCGTTCATGGTGCTGCCGCTCTACGCCAGCATCGACAAGATCGACCACCGGCTGATCGAGGCGTCCAGCGACCTCTACGCGAACTCGTTCGTCGGCTTCTGGAAGGTGACCTGGCCGCTCTCGCTGCCGGGCGTCGTGTCCGGGACGCTGCTGACCTTCATCCCCGCCGTCGGCGACTACATCAACGCCCAGCTGCTCGGCAGCCCGAACCAGCGGATGATCGGTTCGGTCATCCAGAGCCAGTTCACCGACGCGAACAACTACCCGATCGCCGCGGCTCTCTCGATGATCCTGATGGTGCTGATCCTGGCGCTGGTCCTGGTCTACGTCCGCAAGGCGGGGACGGAGGAGCTGCTGTGAGGTGGCTGCGCGAGCACCTGGTGCTGATCCTCGGGATCCTCGTCCTGATCTACACGTTCATCCCGATCTTCGTGGTCGTGCTGATGAGCTTCAACGAGCCGACGAGCCGGAACGTCTACCAGTTCGACGCGTTCACCCTCGACAACTGGACCAACTTCTGCGGCGCCGAGGGCATGTGCGACGCGCTCTGGAAGAGCATGCAGATCGGGCTCCTCGCGACGCTGGCGTCCACGATCCTGGGCACGCTCGCGGCGTTCGCGCTCGTGCGCTGGGACTTCGTCCTCCGGTCGACGACGAACCTGCTGATCTTCCTGCCGATGGCGGCGCCCGAGATCGTGTTGGGCTCGTCGCTGCTGGCGCTGTTCGTGTCCGCGGGCTTCGCCGGCCAGCTCGGCTTCTGGACGATCCTGATCGCGCACATCATGTTCTGCCTGTCGTTCGTGGTCGTCACCGTGCGGTCGCGACTGGCGGGCATGAGCGACACGTTCGAGCAGGCGGCCGCCGACCTCTACGCGACCCCGTCGCAGACCTTCTGGCGGGTGACCTTCCCGCTCGTCTTCCCGGGCATCCTCGGCGCCGCGCTGCTGAGCTTCTCGCTCTCCTTCGACGACTTCATCATCACGAACCTCAACGCCGGCACGACCACGACGTTCCCCATGTACGTCTGGGGCTCCGCCCAGCGCGGCGTGCCCATGCAGGTGAACGCCGTCGGCACCCTGATGTTCGCGATCTCCGTGCTGATCGTCGTGGGCGCCGAGCTCAACCACCGTCGCCGGGTGCGCGCCCTCACCTGAGGTCGTCGATCGTGCGCACCATGACGTCACGCTGAGGCATCCGTGAGGCCCCTCCGGAGAGTGGTGGTCACCGGCGACAGGCGCCGGGACCATCACAGGAGGAGACACCCATGCCCAGCAACCACCGCAGCATCCAGGACAGCGCCACCACCCTGCCGCTGGCGGGCGGCGACCGCGACTTCGAGGTCGAGTTCGACGCACCCGACCTGTCCGGCACGACCAGCACGCACGCCCGCCCGTACCTCTCGTACCGAGCCAACCCGGGCAGCAACGCCGGGGTCCGGCTCATGATCGAGCTGAACGGCACCGAGATCGTCGACCAGACGCTGTCGACCACGGCGAGCCGCACCCTCACCGAGATCTTCGAGCACGGCGTGCTGCGCGAGGACGACAACGAGCTCCGGGTCTTCGTCCCCAACAACGAGCCCGGCTCCGTCACGATCTCCGACCTGGTGGTGACCTACTCGGCGGCGTGAGCGCCTCCGGTCGGGTGGCTCCGGGTCCGGGGCTACCCGACCGAGGGGAGCCCGAGCTCCGCGAGGGCGCGCCGGTGCCTGTCGACCGCTCGCCGGGCCAGACCGTGGCGCCCGCCGTCGGTCAGCACCGCGGCGAGCGTCAGGTGGGCGTCGTCGTCGTACGGCTCCACCGCCAGCAGCCGGCGCAGCCAGGCCGCCGCCTCGTCGTGGTCACCCGCTGTCCGGCACAGGTCCGCGATCGCCCGCAGCGCCTGGACGTACGCCGCGTGTGCCTCGTCGCGCAGGTCGAGCACAGCGTCGTCGTACGGCGTGTCGGCGAACGGCTCGTCCGTCCGGCGCGACAGCGCGTCGGAGAGCAGCAGCCTGGCCTCCTCGACCGACCCGCGACGGCGCAGCCCGTGGGCAGCGGCGATGTCGCCGAGGAACTCCTCGACGTCGACCCTGACCGCCCCGGGGTCGAGCGCCACCGAGTCGCGGTCTGCCACGACCGCGTCCGGACCGAGGACGCCGCGCACGATCGACAGCACCACCGACAGCCGGTGCGAGGTCGTGGCGGGCTGCTCGTCGGGCCACAGCGCCTCGCACAGCTCGAGCCGGGGGACCGGCCGGCCGCGCCGGGCCACCAGGGCGCGGAGCAGGTCGCGCGCCCGGCGCGACTGCCAGGCGCTCGCCGGGACCGGCACACCCTCGACCTGCACCTCGAGCCGCCCGAACGTGCGGATCTCCACCACTGACGCGGGCGCCGGCACGGGACGGCCCTCGGCCACCCACCGCACGACCGCCACCCGGCCGGACATCTGGTCCTCCGGTGCTGCCGCCGGCAGTGCCGCCAGGCGCACGAGCACCCGGTCGCCGTCGTACGTCGCACCCGCCCCGCTCCAGATGCCGTGCGCCTCCCGCAGGGCCACCCGGGCCCGCGGTGGCGGGTCGGTGGTCGCCCGCAGCTCGAGCGCCTCGGCGAGCCAGGCCCGCTCCCGGCGGTGTCCGGCGTGGGCGACGGCGCGGGCGGCGTCCTCGGCGGCCGCCGCAGCGTCGCCCTCGGCGAGGGCGACTCGGCCCGAGGCGATCAGCGCCGGCAGCACGCCGGAGCCGCAGGCATCGGCGCGCGCGAGCTCGGCGAGACGCCGAGCCTCGTCCAGGTCGACCGGGATGAGGACCTCGGCCAGGCGGGTGAGGACCAGGGTCCGCACCCCGCGGTCGGTGTCGGGTCCCGAGGCCAGCCGGTGGGCGCCGCGCAGGTCCGCGAGCTCCTGCTCGGGTGCTCCCCGTCGAGCGTGGACGCGGCTGAGCCCCAGCAGGGCTCCCACGACTCGCGCCGTACCCACCCGGTCGGCCAGCGCGAGCTCGCGCTGGCAGCGGTCGACGGCATCGTCGTAGCGACCGAGGCGGGTCAGCGCCTCCGCCTCGTTCTCCAGGGCCACCAGCTCCAGGGCCGGTGCCGCGAGGTCAGCGGCCGCCTCGGCGGCGGCACCTGCGGTCTCGGCCGCCTCCGCGTAGCGGGCGTCGGCCAGCAGGTGGTGGCTGAGGTTGGCGTCGATCCTCGCCATCAGGTACCGGTCGCCCGCGCCGGCGGCGTGGGCCGCCGCTCGCCGGTAGTGCTCGCTCACGTCGTCCGGCTCACCGGAGAGGCTGTGGGCGAGCGCCAGGGCGACGTGCGCCGAGGCGAGTGCGCCGTCGTCGTCCACGTCGGTCGCGATGTGGTACGCCGCGTCGGCGTGCGCGAGGGCGGGCCCGGACCTGCCGAGGCGCCAGTGCGCGACGGCTCGGGCGGCCTCGGTCATCGCGAGATCGGCGTCGGGTCGTTCCCCGGCCCGCCCGGACCAGCTCGGCGCCCGGTCGAGGACGCGGAGAGCGAGGCGAGCGTCTCCGTGCTCATTGTGGTCGCGGGCGATCCGCCACGCCTCGGACGGCGGCACGAGGGCGACGTGCTCGGCTCTCACCGGCGGGTGATGGCGGACCTGACCCATGACACCGAGGACTCCTCGAGGACGACGTGTTCAGGTCAGGAGAGGCGAGCTCCACCCAGAGATACTCTCCGCCGCTGTCGATTTCGGTCGGTGTCGTTCGTGGACAGGGTGAGAGGAGCTACACAGGCCGCCAACCCGACGGTCGCTCCAGGTCCGAGGAGATGACCGAGATGTTCACGATCGAGGAAGAGACCGGCACCTACACCGGCACCCGCCGGCGGCACAACGGCTACTACGCCGGAGACTTCTCCGGCACTCCGATGCCCACGGCCGGCGAGCTCATGGCGCTGTCGAGGCTCCAGCCGCCGACGTTCCCGAGCACGTACGCGCACTGATCGCCGGGATCACGAGTCCGGGGCCGTCACCGACACGTCGTTGCCCTCGCCGTACGGGTCGATGCCGACCAGCCCGACGTCGCGGTTGCTGGCCTCGAGATGGCCGAGCACGGCCGGCGGGTCGCACCAGATCGTCGACTCACCGTCATCCCGGGTCAGCACCCACTCCGAGCCGTCCGTCGACGACCAGGCCACTCTCCGGCCGTCGCGGCTGCCGCGTGGCGCGACGACGCCCGGGGCGGTCAGCCCGCCGTCGACCTCGCGGATGGCGCAGATCGTCTCGGACCGGGGCAGGTCGAACACGCGCTGGTCGCCGGCCCGGGCCCACGACGTGCCGTCGGAGGACCGCCACAGGCCTGCGTGTCCGCCGTCGAAGCCCCAGGCGAAGTAGCCCAGGCGGGTGCTCGTGATCCCCCAGAGCGCGTCGGTGCCGCCCCGGGCCGGGGCGTCCACGGGGGACCGGACCCACGTCTGACCGTCGACGGACCGCCACGCGGCGGGACCACCCGCGTCGACCCCGACCGCGAGGAAGCCCGAGTCGGTCGAGATGACGTCGGTCAGGTTGTGGGAGTCCGGCGCTCCGTCGCGGGCCGGTTCCTGCCACTGGACGGCGTCGTCGGACCAGTAGACCGGCGGGCCGCCGCCCTCCTCGAGCTGGCTGCTGTCACCGACGACGACGAACCGACCGTTGCGGACCGCGATGGCGTGCGCCGAGAAGCGGTGGGGACCGGTCTCGATGGGATGGACCGCGGGACCCCCGTTCGCCTCCGCGGTCGGGCTCCCGGTCGCGGTGGGGGTCGGGATCGGCTCGACCGGCCGCGGGCCTCCCTGGGATCCCAGCAGGCTCCGGCCGACCGCGACCCCGAGCGCGATGACGAGCACAAGACCGATGACGACCCGGAGCTGACGGCGGCGGACGCGGCCGTCGCCGGTGCGACGTACCGTCTCGGGGTCGGCCAGGCTGACCCGCTCCGACCGGTCGGCGACCTCGCGGAGCAGGGCGTTGAAGTCGACGCTCATCGGCCCACCTCCCCCGAGACCGGCGGTTCGTCCACCGCAGCGGGGTAGTCCGGGCCGAGCGCCGCGACGAGGTGGGCGCGCGCCCGGAACAGCCGGCTCTTCACGGTGCCTTCGGCGACGCCGATCTCCTCGGCGATCTGGAGCACGGTCAGCCCGACCATCTCGTGCAGGACCAGGACCCTGCGGTGCTCGGGAGTGAGGCGGCGCAGGGCCGCCTCGATGTCGAGCCGGGTGTCGGACTCGTGCTGAGGGCGGGTCTCCGCGTCGTGGCCGAGCCGGACGAGCCGCCGCCTGGCGACGGACGCGCGACGGAAGTGGCTCACGGCGATCCGCCAGGCGACCGTGCGCACCCAGGCGGCCGGATCGTCGAGGCCCGACACCCGCGCCCAGCGTTGCCAGGCGCGCGTGTAGGCCTCCTGCACGACGTCGCCCGCCAGATCGGGGTCGGTGGTCATCGCGGTGAGCTGGCGCAGGACGCCCTCGCGCGTCCCGAGGTAGAACTCGTCGAACGATGCGCGGTCGGCCATCACGCCCTCCTCCCTGAGAATGACACGCCCGAGACGAGCTCTGCGTTCCATTTCAGGTCGGGCTCGGCGGCGAGCCGGAGGATTCCGCCGGCGTCAGGTGTGACGAATGCGCCTGCTCCGCGCCTCGAGCGCCTCGCGCTCGGCGGCGTTCTGGGTCAGCTCGATCGCCCTGCGGTAGGCGATCGCCGCGCCGTCGGCGTCCCCGGCCCGGGCCAGCAGCTCGGCTCGGGTCGCGTGCAGCGGCTGGTAGCGGTCGAGCCTCTCGTCGGCGTCGAGACCGGCCAGCAGGGCGAGGCCGACGTGCGGACCGTCGGCCATGGCCAGCGCCGCCGCCCGGTTGATCGTGACGACCGGCGACGGGGACAGCCGGGACAGCTCGCCGTACAGGGCTGCGATCTGGGGCCAGTCGGTGGCGTCCCAGTGCGGTGCCTCGGCGTGCAGCGCCGCGATGGCGGCCTGCACCTGGAAGGGTCCAGGCGACCCGAGGCGGAGCGCGCGCTCGAGGATCGCCGTGCCGTCGGCGATGGCGGCCTCGTCCCAGCGGCCGCGGTCCTGGTCCGCCAGCGCGACGGGCAGGCCCCGGGCGTCGGTCCGGGCCGGGCGCCGGGCGTCGGTCAGCAGCAGGAAGGCGAGCAATCCCATCGCTTCGGTGTCGTCGGGAAGCAGTTCGACGACCAGCCGGCTGAGGCGGATCGCCTCCCGGCACAGGTCGACCCGGACGAGGTCGTCACCGGAGCTGGCGACGTGCCCCTCGGTGTAGACGAGGTGGATCACGTGCAGGACGCCGTGCACCCGGTCCGGGAGCTCCTCCGCGTCGGGCACCCGGTAGGGGATCCGGGCGGTCTTGATCTTCTTCTTCGCCCGGACGAGGCGCTGGTACATCGTGGTCTCGGTGGTCAGGAACGCGCGGGACACCTCGGGCACCTCCAGGCCGCCCACGACCCGGAGCGTGAGCGCGACCCGGGCCTCCAGTGCGAGGGCGGGGTGGCAGCAGGTGAACAGCAGTCGCAGCCGGTCGTCGTCGACGCCGCTGCGGTCGGGCGGTTCGGGATCGGTCGTGTCGTCGTCCCTCATCAGTGTCTCCAGACGATCGAGTGCGGCGGACCGGGTGGCCTCGCGCCGCAGCCGGTCGATCGCCCGCCGGCGCGCGACGGTGGTGAGCCACGCTCCGGGCCGGGCCGGGACTCCGCGGGTGGGCCACTCGGCCACCGCGGTGGTGAACGCCTCGGACACCGCGTCCTCGGCCAGCCCGACGTCGCCGCCGAGCTGGCCGGCGAGCGTCGCGAGGAGTGTGGTCCACTCCTCGCGATACGCCCGCTCGATGGCCTCGACGGGGTCGGTCACCCGTCCTGCTCGTGGCTGGACAGCGGCCGGACCTCGACCGAGCCGTACGTCACGTGCGGCATCCTCTTGGCCCAGCTCAGGGCTGCGTCGAGGTCGGCGACGTCGATGATGATGTAGCTGAAGAACGACTCCTTGGTCTCCGCGAAGGGACCGTCGGAGACCAGGACTTCGTCGTTGCGGACGCGCACGGTGGTGGCGGTCGCCTCGGTGTCGAGGCCGTGGGCGGCGACCATCGAGCCGCTCGTACCGAGCTCGCCCATCACCTCGCCCCAGCTGGCCATCTCGGCGTCGAACTCGGGAGTGCCCTCGGCGGGGCCGACGCCGGCTTCGTGGCGGAGCAGCAGCATGTACTTCATGGGGAGCCTCCTGGGCTTTTTGTTGGTGTGTGGAACCTGCTTTCACCCTGACGTCGGGGCGTTCCGCCGGATTCGACACCTTCGACACGAAATTCTTCAGGAAGTTTCTACAGGCCGCTGCAACCAGGCCGCTGCAACCAGGGCGTCGTACCGAGGGCCGATGGCTGACGTGGCGCGCGCTCGATGCCCCCGCGGGGCGGTCAGCCCACGACCGCCGACAGTCCCGCGACCTGCCCGTCGAACTCGGCCGTGCACTGCAGGACTCGGCCGCCGCCGAAAGCCGCCATCTCGTTCGGCGCGACCGTGACGCCGTCCTTCTCGAAGCGGAGCGCTCGGATCAACAGGCGCGGAACCTGCTGGTAGTCGACCGGTCGGGCGTCCGCTTGGAGGAGGACCAGGTGGAGAACGGTCCGGGAGCCCACCCACCACTCGGGCAGCTGCCACAGGTCGAAGGACGCGCCGTCGAGCGTCACGGTGGCCGGGGCGTTCGGGCGCAGGTCGGTCCGACTCCCCGCCTCGGGACCGACGGAGTCCGCGGTCGCGGAGTCCGAGACGCCGGCCCGGCAGTGTCGATGCCCGACCTGGAACTCCGCCAGGTCGCTGAGCGCCACCCCGCCGAGGACGAGGTCACGCGGCCGGTTGGCGTCGATGTTGCCCGCCTCGTGGTCCCGGACCACGACCAGGTCGGGCAGCAGGAAGTGCTCCATGTCGAGGAACCTAGTGCCCCACAGCGCCGGCGGCAGCGCTTCGGTGGCTCGATGCGAATCGCAGAGTGGATGGCCTGCTCAGTGGAAGCACGGTCTGTCACGTGCGCCTGTGAAAGCGGACCTTGCCGCCGGGCAGGTGGGTGGTCTGGTAGTCGGGGTGGTGGGCGAGGCCGTGGTGGTAGGCGCATAAGGGCCTGCCGTCCTTCAGGTCGGTCCGGCCGCCGTGAGCCCATGGGGTGGTGTGGTGGGCGTGCAGGCCGGTGGTGTGGTCGCACGCCTCTGCGGCGCAGCCGCGGTATTGCACGAACATCGCGAGGCGTTGCTGGTCGCTGAACGTACGACGCTTCCGGCCGAGGTCCAATGGCACGGAGTCGCCGCCGAGGACGACGGGGATGATCCCGGCCTCACAGGCGAGCCGTCGGGCCATCCCGGGGCTGATCGTGTCGCCGGTGTCGAGGACGCCGGCCTTCTCCAGCCGTCCCGTCAGGACGTCGAGGTCCATCAGCACCAGCACGGTGGCGTTGATGCCGCCGGTGCGCGGGAGCTTCTTGACCGGGTAGCGGGCGATGTACTCGCAGAACGCCTGACCCAGCGCCTGCGGCGTGGGTCGGCGTTCGACACCGGCGCCCTGGGTGGCGGCCTGGTGCTTCGGCGCCATGATCGCCATCAGCGCCTTCCGCAGCGCGGCGCCGTAGAAGCGCGGGACGGTGAACGTGCCGCGCGTCCGACCACGGTCGTCATCGCGGATCACCAGCTCGCAGGCCTTGGCCGCGGCGGCCTCCTCCTCGGCGAGCAGCCGGGCCTCGTGCGCGTCCGCCTGCTCGGGCGCGACGACCTCGTAGAGGTGCCGGCCGAGGTGGTTGAGGTCGCGGGCGTCATGGTCACGGGCCTGCGCGAGGAGGTGACGCTCGGCCCTCTCGAGGACGTCGGCGCCGAGGTCGTCGGGGAGCTTGTCGACCCAGCGGATGATCACCCGGGCCTGCTCGGCCAGCACCTGGCCGGCGGCGAGCGCGTCCCGCGTCAAGGAGTGCTGCTCCAGGGCGTGACCAAGCCGGACGGTTCCATGGGCCGCCAGGCGTGTGCTCCTGGTCTGGTGGGCGAGCCAGTTGCCCGCGTTGGAGGCGCCGACCTCGGAGCCGACCTTGATCTCGTCGGCGTGCGCGGCGACGCGGGCCTTCAGCTCCACGATCCGGGCCTCCGCGCGCTCCAGGGAGACCAGCGTCGCGCCGGTCTCGTCGGCGCCCATGGACCACACGGATGCGTCCGCGACGGCGTCGAGCTCGGCGTGGACATGCGCGACCGCGGCACTGACCCGGTGCCGGGGTGTTGCGATCGCTGTCATGGGTCTAGCCAACGCACCCCCACCGACACCCAGCCCGATCAGGCGGATCGCCTGTGCAAACACCGGTGGGAAGCCGGCCTGTGGACGGAAGGCGGCCCGCGGAGGGTGGTTTCGAGGCTCGTCGCTGGCGCTCCTCGCACCTCAACCACCGCATCCTGGAGCCCGCGAACCGACCGCAGGTCGGCGTCGTCCCGATAGGCGCCAACTCGTCCGGTGAACCGCCCCGGGATGTCCGGAGGCTTCATTAGTTGGAGGATGAAGTCATGGCACGTCCCAGCAAGTACCCCCGGGAGCTG
>NZ_JBHTDF010000022.1:0-628 GCF_042666375.1 Nocardioides sp. GCM10030259
GAGCCACCTCGTGGCCCTGTGCGCGCAGGTGGAGCCACATCTTGCGAGCGCCGAACCGGGCACGGAATCGGTGCTCGCGCGCGACCCGGATCAGCTCGAGGATCTCCGCATCACGCAGCGCCCGTTTCGAGGGCGCCCGGGTGCGGGCCTCGTAGTAGGTCGACGGAGCGATCTTGACGCCGTGCTCGGTGAGCACCCGGCAGATCGGCTCGACTCCGTACAGATCTCGATGCTGGTCGATGAACTCGATCAGAACTTGGGTTGGCGGTCGAGCTCCGCCGCGAAGAAAGCCGACGCCGACTTCAGGATCTGGTTCGCCCGCTCCAGCTCGGCGACCCTCTTCTTCAGCTCCCGGATCTCAGCGATCTCCTCGGTCGTCTTCCCCGGACGCCTGCCGCCATCGACCTCCGCCTGACGCACCCACTTGCGCAGCGTCTCGGGCGAACCGAGCCCGAGCTGCCCGGCAATATTGCGGATCGCCACGAACTCCGAGGGGTACTCGCCCTGCGCGACCGACTCGGCCACCGCCCGCACCGCGCGCTCACGCAGCTCCCGGGGGTACTTGCTGGGACGTGCCATGACTTCATCCTCCAACTAATGAAGCCTCCGGACATCCCGGGGCGGTTCA
>NZ_JBHTDF010000023.1:0-858 GCF_042666375.1 Nocardioides sp. GCM10030259
CAGCTCCCGGGGGTACTTGCTGGGACGTGCCATGACTTCATCCTCCAACTAATGAAGCCTCCGGACATCCCGGGGCGGTTCAGTTACCTGCGGGTTGGTCGTCGGCACCGGTGGTCGAGCTTGTCGAGACCCCTTCAGCGCGTGCGCGCGCGGTGAGTGTGGGCACCCTGCGGGTTCGTTGGGCTTCTGACCGACAGGCAGCGAAGCGGGGACGCGGCGGGCGCGGGGTTGCGGCCCGTCGCCGGCCTTCCGACCGCACCCACGACGCGGATCTGGGTGCACACGATCTTGACGTATCGAACCCCTGTTCGATACAATGGACCATGGCTCAGAACCCGCTCGACACCAGCGCCGAAGAGGCGGCTGCACTGGTGGATGCGATCCGGGACCTCGAGGACCGCAAGTCCCGGGCCGCGGCGGAGCAGGCCGACCTGACCGCCCGGCTCGCGGCACTGCGTCCCGACGATGCCGCCGGGCTGGTCGCGCACGCGCGGCGGGAGTCCCCGGCCCGCGCGGTCCGCTACGTCGGGCTCGCGAAGGCGCTGACCACCGAGCTCCCGCACACCCGCGCCGCCTTGGCCGCCGGGGCGCTGTCGGAGTGGCGGGCCACCCTGATCGCCCGCGAGACCAGCTGCCTGACACCGGAGGACCGGGCGGTCGTGGACGCCGCGATCTGCGCACCCGACGAGGAGGGCGGCTACCCGTTCGAGGGGTGGGGCGACCGGCGCCTGGTCGCCGAGACCCGGGCCCTGGTCGCCACCACCGACCCGGCCGCCGTGGTGGACCGCCGTGCGAAGGCGGAGGGCGACCGGCACGTGTCGCTGCGCCCCGCGCCGGACACCATGGCCCGGCTCTCGG
>NZ_JBHTDF010000023.1:868-271629 GCF_042666375.1 Nocardioides sp. GCM10030259
GACCCTGACCCGGGCGGCCGACCGGGCCAGGGCCGCCGGGGACCCGAGGTCCCGGGGCCAGGTGATGGCCGACACCCTCGTCGAACGCGTCACCGGCCAGGCCTCCGCCGACGCGGTCCCGGTCGCCGTGAACCTGGTCGTCTCCGACGCCACCCTGCTGGCCGGCGGCCACGAACCCGCCTGGCTCCAGGGCTACGGACCCCTCGGCGCCGACCACGCCACCGAGCTGACCAAGCGCGCGATCGCCGACGCGACCGCCGCGCTCCGGCGGCTCTACGCCCACCCCGGCACCGGCGCCCTGGTCGCCATGGAATCCGTCGCCCGGGCGTTCCCCAAAGCGCTCGGCCTGTTCCTGGACCTGCGCGACCGGACCTGTCGCACCCCTTGGTGCGACGCCCCGATCCGCCACCACGACCACGCCGCAGACCACGCGGCCGGCGGACCCACGTCGGCACTGAACGGGCAGGGCCTGTGCGAGCAGTGCAACCACACCAAACAGGCCCCCGGCTGGCGATCCCGACCCATCACCGGCCCACCCGGGCAACCCGAAATGCCGCACACCATCCAGATCACCATGCCCACCGGCCACATCACCCGGACCATCGCACCCCTGGCCCCGGCCCCGAGCTCACTTCGGCAAGTCAGCCCCGGCGAGATCTACCTGACCGACATCATCCTGGAGTACGCCGCCTGAGCTCATCCCGAAATGGGAGGCGCGCCCGCTGACGGGACCGCGACAATGCGGAGATGGCCCACGCCCCGGAGGACACCGTCGGGTTCCGACTCTGGCCGCCGGTCGCGGTCGGCGCTCCCCTGCTCCTCGGCTGGATCGCCACGCTGGCGTGGGGTGATCCGATCGACCTGGGCGACTGGCGAGTTCCAGTCGGATGGGTGCTGGTCCTGCTCTTCGCCGTGTGGAACGGCTGGTCGCTGTGGCTGTTCGCCCGCCACGAGACCGGCCTGCTCCCGGGGCAGGCGACGAGCGCCATGATCGAGGAGGGTCCCTACCGGCTCTCCCGCAACCCGTTGTACGTCGGGATGCTCGCGCTCTACCTCGGACTTGCCCTGCTCGCGCCGACGTTCTGGGGACTCGTGCTGTTCCCGGTCGCGGTGCTGCTGGTCCACTGGGGCGCGATCCGCCCGGAGGAGCGGTTCCTGCACGAGCGGTTCGGCACGCCGTACGACGAGTACGCGCAGCGGGTGCGCCGCTGGCTGTGATCGACGGTCGCGCGCCGATGAGTCCGCGCCCGCGCGCGGGTCGGAGTCGTCATGGACGTGGACCTCTTCGCCGGCCTGCCCGTGACCGACTACGCCCGAGGGGTGGCGTGGATGGAGCAGCTGCTCGGCAGGCCGTCCGCGTTCGAGGCGCATGCGACCGAGAGCGTGTGGGAGCTTGCCGAGCATCGCTACATCTACGTCGTCCTCGAGCCCGAGCACGCCGGGCACGCGATGGTCACGGCGTTCCTCGGCGACCTCGACGCGTTCCTGGCCGGTGCCGCCGGGCGGGGGCTCGAGCCGCACCAGACCGAGACGTACGACAACGGCGTCCGGAAGGCGATCTTCCGCGACGCCGACGGCAACGAGATCGGCTTCGGCGGCGGTCCGGATGAGTGAGGTGTAACGCAACAGGAGTCACACGCGCTGTGTGTGGGTGTACCGATGAAACGACTTCGGGAGGAAACCCATGCGCCACATCGCGCTCAGCGCGGCTGCCATCACCGCACTCTCACTCTCACTCGTACCGGTCTCTGCGGCGTACGCCGACCCGGCCCTGTGCCAGGGAGCGGGGGTCATCAAGGCCACGGCCAACGACCAGACGGTCGACGGCACCGCCGGCGACGACGTGATCTCGACCGACGGCTTCGACCGGGTGACGATCAACGGACTCGCGGGCGCGGACGTCATCTGCCTCGGTGACAGCGTGAGCCCGGTGGTCAACGCGGGCGACGGCGCCGACAAGGTGTACGCCCAGACCAGCGCCACGCCGAAGGTCGACGGCGGCGCCGGCGACGACCTGATCGAGGACCGCGCCGCGGGCGCCGACCCGAAGCTCGGCGGCGAGCTCTCGGGCGGCGACGGTGCCGACACGATCACCCTCACCTCCCGCACCACGGTGGCGAAGGGCGGCGCGGGCGCCGACAAGCTCACCGTCGCCGCCAACGTGGAGACCGCCCCGACGGCCGCGAGCGGCAAGTACCCGACCGTCCAGCCCGGTCCCGGCGACGACACCGTGGACGGCGGCGGTACGGCTCTGCTGAGCTTCGCCGACGCCACCGGGCCGATCACGGTCGACCTGGCGGCCGGGAAGGCCACCGGTGACGGCACCGACACCCTGACCAACGTCGTGAACGTCGTCGGCTCGCCGGCGGCCGACACCATCACCGGCTCGGACGCCGCGAACGACATCGAGGCCGGCGCTGGCGACACCGTCGACGCCAAGGGTGGCGACGACGTGCTGACCGCCAACGGCGCGAAGAGCGTCCTGGGCGGCGACGGCAACGACAAGATCACCGCGACCGGGACCGAGGCCGTCGACTCCGGCGCCGGGAACGACACCCTCGTGCTCACGTCGTCGAACGCCATGACCCGGAGCGGTGACGACACCATCACGGCGACCAAGTCGAAGGTGCACGCCGGCACGGGCGCCGACACCATCACCCAGAACGGCGGCTCCTCCGACGGCGGCTGGGGCCCCGACAAGATCGAGGTCGTCAACTACGGCGTCGCTCGCGGCGGCGCCAAGGCCGACGTGCTGCGCGGCAGCCTGGACAGCGCGCCCGAGAAGGCCGGCACCGGGGGCATCCGCCTGCGCGGTGAGGGCGGTCGCGACACGGTCTACGTCTGGGCCGGTGCCCGGAAGAAGGCCGGTGACCGCGTGCACGGTGGGTCGGGTGTCGACAAGGTCCACCTCGGCAAGCTCGAGGGCGGCGCGATCGTCGACCTCGCGAGCAACCGTGTCGTGCAGCGGCCGACCGCGGGCAGCCCGAAGTGGAAGCGGGTCCCGGCACCGGAGTTCGAGTCGATCGAGGGCTCGCGCTACAACGACCGGCTCTACGGCGACAGCGGCGCGAACCACATCGACGGCAACAAGGGCCGTGACGTGCTCTTCGGCCGGGCCGGCGCCGACCGGCTCCACGGCGGCAAGGGCAAGGACACCATCTTCGGCGGCTCCGGCTTCGACCGCTGCTCCGGAGAGAAGCGGCGCTCCTGCTGAGTGCCGACACCCTGAGCGCCTTCTGATAGGGAGGCCGGCCGGGCGGTGGTGCGCGGAATGCGCGCCGCCGCCCGGCTAGGGCATCTAGGGTCCTCGCATGGACCTGGAGTTCTCGGGTGACGTGTGGTTCTGGCGCGGACCGGCGCCCCACCACTTCGTCTGGGTACCCGACGACGATGCCGCGCAGATCGACGACGTCGCCGCCGCGGTCACCTACGGCTGGGGCATGGTCCCCGTCACCGTCCACCTCGGCGGCTCCACCTGGACCACGTCGCTGTGGCCCAAGGACGGCGGCTACATCGTGCCGCTCAAGGCGGCGGTACGCCGGGCGGAGGGCGTCGACGTCGGCGACGTCGTCACCCTCCGCCTCGGCATCGGGATCTAGCTCCTAGCGCGGCAGACCCAGGATCCGCTCTCCTGCGACGTTGCGCAGGATCTGCGTGGTACCGCCCGCGATCGACAGGCACCTGGTGTTGAGCAGCTCCCAGACGTCGGCACGCACGGCGTCGGAGGGGTCGAGCAGCACCTCGTCGCCGTGCAGGGAGACGACCAGCTCGGCGGCGTCCTGGCGGTTGCGTACGCCGAGCAGCTTGGCCACGCTCGACTCGGCGCCGGGTCCCTGGCCGGCGAGCGACCGCAGCGTCGCGCGGACACCGAGCAGCGAGCAGACCGTCGACAGTGCCACCGCGTGGCCGACCCGCACCCGCTCCGCCGCGGTCACTCCCCCGGCGGCGAGGTCGACGGCGCGCTCGACGCTGTGGCCGAGCCGGGTCGACCCCATGGCGACGCGCTCGTTGGCCAGCGTCGTGCGCGCGAGCCGCCAGCCGTCGTCGACCTCACCGACCACCATCTCGTCGGGCACGAGGACGTCGTCGAGGAACACCTCGTTGAAGAGCGCCTTGCCGGTGATCTCGCGCAGTGGGCGCACGTCGATGCCCGAGCTGTTCCTCATGTCGACGAGGAAGTAGGTGATGCCGCGGTGCTTGGGCGCGTCCGGGTTCGTGCGCGCCAGGCAGATGCCCCAGTCGGCGCGCTCGGCGACGGAGTTCCAGACCTTCTGGCCGGACAGTCGCCAGCCGCCCTCGACCTTCGTGGCCCGGGTCCGAAGCGACGCGAGGTCAGACCCGGCACCGGGCTCGGAGAAGAGCTGGCACCACGTCAGCTCGCCGAGCAGCGACGCCCGCACGAAGCGCTCCCGCTGCTCGTCGGTGCCGTGCTCCAGGATCGTCGGCACCGCCCAGCCCGCGATCACGATGTCGGGCCGCGTGAGTCCCCCGCGCGACAGCTCCTGGTCGATGACGACCTGGGTGACGGCGTCGGCGCCGAGGCCGTACGGCGCCGGCCAGTGCGGAGTCAGGTAGCCCGTCTCGACGAACGCCGCCCGCCGCTCCCCCTCGGGCAGCCCCGCGATGCGCTCGACGGTCGCCCGCACCTCGTCGCGGATCGGCTCGTCGCGGCCGTCGAGGTCGAGGTGCACCCGCCGGCGTACGCCGTCGACCGCCGCGGCGGTCAGCCGCTCGGCCGCCGCGTCGCCGTCGCCGACGAGCGCGCGCAGCGACAGCGCACGGCGCAGGTAGAGGTGGGCGTCGTGCTCGAAGGTGAAGCCGATCCCGCCGAGCACCTGGATGCACGACTTCGCGACCTCGACCGCGCCGTCGAAGCACGTCGCGTGCGCCACGCCCACGGCGAAGTCCCACTGGTCGTCATCGCGGGTGTCCGCGGCCGACGCCGCGTCCCACGCGGCCGCCGTCACCGCCTCCGCGGTCTCGAGCATCTCAGTGCACAGGTGCTTGACCGCCTGGAACGCACCGATCTTCTGGCCGAACTGCTCCCGGACCTTCGCGTACTCGACCGCGGTCGACAGGCACCAGCGCGCGACGCCGGCGGCCTCCGCGGCGGCCAGCGTGACGGCCGTACGGCGCACCCGCTCGTCCGCCCCGGCCGCTCGCTCGTCGACGGCGCTCCCGTGCCGAGCGCTGAGATCCAGGCCCAGCACCGGCCGCACCTCACCCTCGAGGAAGCTCGCGTCGGGTGCGAGGACCTCGTCGGCGGTGCCGCCGTCCCAGACCGCGCCGCCCGGGCGGACCTGCACGCCGTAGCGGCCGGGCCGTCCGGTCAGCAGCGAGCCGATCGCCGCGCCCAGCAGTCCACCCGGCACCAGCTCGTGCGCGCAGGCCTCGAGCGCGACGGCCTGGTCGAGCACGGTGCCGCCGCCACCGCCGGCGGACTCGGGCACCGCGATCGTGTGCACGCCCATCTCCTCGACGGCCTTCCAGACGCCGTCGAACCGCTCGTCGGCGTCGTCCTCGGCCGCCCGGACCAGCGCGACCGGGTCCAGGTCGGCGGCCCACTTGCGCAGGCTGGCCGCCAGCTCGACGTGCTCGTCGGAGATCCCGATCGACATGCTGCTCCCACGGTCGGCAGAAAACTGAAACGTGTTCTAGATACTAGCGTCCGTGCCCCTGTTTGCCCACGCGACCCGGAGGGCATCTCCCGTCCGTGACCGCGCGTGACCACCGCGACGAGCTGATCGTCCTCATCGTCCTGGTGCTGCTGGCTTCGGGCATCCTCACCGCGCTGGTCCTGCTCCAGGGCGACGACGCGCCGACTGCCGACCCGGCACCCGCCACCAGCGAGACCGCGCCGGCCGCGGTCGACGGGCCGGAGGAGGCCGAAGAGGGGGCCGTGCTCGTCGGCGACCAGCCGTTCCTGCACGCCTGCCGGCTGGTCACCCGCGACGACGCCCAGGCGGTGTTCGGCGCGTTCGGGCCGGCGGGTCGGGTGCGCCAGGAGTACCTCTCGCGCACCCCCGGACCGGACGAGCTCCTCGGCACCGACGTCCGCAGCCATGGCGGCGTGCGCACGAAGTGCAGCTACGGGTTCGGCGACCCGGGCGGCCACACGCTCGACGTGGTCGTCACCCAGTTCCGGTCCGCAGGCCAGGCGGAGCGGCGCTGGTCGGAGCTCCGCGACGGGAACCGCTCCAGCGGCATCGTCCCGCGCACCGACGAGCGGCTGCTGGTCCTGCCCGGCCAGCGATCGTTCGCGGTCCGCGGCACGGACTTCGTCGTCATGCTGAGCTACACGACCCTCGGCGACCTCGTGCGCGAGCGGCCGCTCACCGAGCGGGAGGCCGCCTGGCAGCGGTCGCGGATGCGCCAGCTGCTCGCGCAGCTGACCGCGCACGTCGGCGACGGCTCGGCCGTGACCGGACCGCAGCCGGTCGACGCGGGGCTCGGGCACAGCGCGGGTGGTACGCCGTACCTCGACCCGTGCGCGCTGTTGAGCGACGCCGTCTTCGAGGCCCTCGGCGGCGCGCAGCCCGCGCCGTTCGTGATCGACAGCTCCTACCTCGCCCAGGACCCGTACGCCGACGTGCCGGTCAGCAGCTGCGAGCGGCGCGGCGCGGAGCGCACCAAGGACGGCAAGACCGTCACGACGTTCGCCGTCCTCGAGGTGCGGGTGGCCCCCGACGCCGCCTCCGCCGAGGAGGTGCGGGCCAAGCACCTCGACAACCGCTACACCTCCCGCAACACCATCTCCCGGCTGCCCACCGCGGCCGGCACGGTCGACGTCGTCGAGGTGGGCGGCAACCCGCAGTGGCCGTGGCGCACCCGGGCGGTGCACCTGCTCGCCGGACCCTACGAGCTCCACCTGTCCGTGCTTCGCGACGTGACGGAGGCGCGCCCGTACGGCGACTGGGTGGCCGACGCGCGGCTCGCGGACGCCGTGGCGGCCCTGGCCGGGGAGCTCGACGAGGCCACCGACCCCGTGCCCTAGGGTCGGCGCCGTGACCGACATGCCCGCCGACCTTCTCCAGCACGCCCTCGACGCGAAGGGGTTCATGCCCGAGGAGGAGGGGCTGCTGCTGCATCGCTACGCGCGGGACCGCCTCCCCCACGGGCCGGCGCTCGAGGTGGGCACCTACTGCGGCAAGTCGGCGATCTACCTCGGCGCCGCCGCACGCGAGGTCGGCGGCACCGTGTTCACCGTCGACCACCACCGCGGGTCGGAGGAGAACCAGGCCGGCTGGGAGCACCACGACGCGTCGCTGGTCGACGACGAGTTCGGCCTCATGGACACGCTGCCGGTCTTCCGCCGGACGATCGCGCGCGCCGGCCTCGAGGACCAGGTGGTCGCCGTGGTCGGCCGCAGCACGACCGTGAGCGGCTGGTGGCGCACGCCCCTTTCGCTCCTCTTCATCGACGGCGGGCACGCCGAGGAGCACGCGCAGAACGACTACGCAGGCTGGGCGCACTGGCTGGTGCGCGACGGGCTGCTCGTCATCCACGACGTCTTCCCCGACCCCGCGGACGGCGGGCAGCCGCCGTACCACGTCTTCCTCCGCGCGCTCGAGAGCGGCGCCTTCACCGAGGTGGAGGCGCTGGGCTCGATGCGGGTGCTACGACGTACGTCCGGGCACGCTGGCGACGGAGTCGGCTGAGGGGCAGCCGCACTCGAGCGCGAGCTCGGCGAAGGGCGACGCCAGCGACGTGCCGCGCATGATCCCCGAGCCGGCCGTGCTGTGGCCGGCGGTCTCGCCGAGCGCGTCGACCGCGAGGATCACCGCAGCCGCGGTGTACGTCGTGTGCTCCACGGGCCAGTGCACGTTGCGGGGCTCGCCGGTGGCGGGGTCGACGTCGCCGTCGCCGTAGACCCAGCCGGTCCAGTAGCGCCCGTCCTCCTCGCGCAGGAACTGCATGTCCTTCAGCAGCGTCAGCGCGCGGCGGTGGTCGCCGAGGATGTCGAGGGCCATCGCCAGCTCGCAGGTCTCGGCTCCGGTCACCCAGGGGTTGGTGGAGACGCAGAGGATGCCGAGCCCGGGCCGCACGAAGTCGTCCCAGCGGCTGTCGAGCAGCTCGAACGCCGCGCGGCCGCGGACCGCGCCGCCGAGCACCGGGTAGTACCAGTCCATCGAGTGGATCGACTTGTCCTCGAACAGGTCGCGGTGCTCCCGCACGGCGTGGCCGAGCCGGCCGCCGGCGAGCTCCCACTCGGGCTGCGGGTCGTCGAGCAGGTCCGCGAGCGCGACGCCGGCGCGCAGCGACTGGTAGATGCTCGAGCTGCCGGTGAGCAGGCAGTAGTCCTCGCTCGGCGTGTAGTTGATGCCGCCCCACGCCACCTGCTGCGACACGACCCAGTCGAGCGCAGCCCGGACCGTGGGCCAGTAGCGGCGCACGAACCCGATGTCGCGGCGCACCAGCCAGTGGTGCCAGACGCCGACGGCGAGGTACGCCGTCATGTTGACGTCGCCGCGGTCGTCCGCGGGCACGCCGTTCACGATCTTCATCGGGAACGAGCCGTCCGCGTGCTGCAGTCCCGGCATCCAGGCGTAGGCGCGCTCGGCGGCCTCGACCTCGCCGCCGACGAGCATCGCCATGGCGGCCTCGACGTGGTTCCACATGTCGACGTGCTCGCCGACCGTCCACGGCACCGCGCCCCAGGGCTCCTGCATCGCGACGATCGATGCGGCGGTCTCCGCCACCTGCTCGGCGGAGAGGATGCCCTCGACGTACGGCACCTGCGCGAGCGGGTCGCTCATGAAAGGTCTTCCGGCTTGCGGAAGTAGAGCACCATGCTCTTGCCGATCAGCGGGTCGAGCACCTTGCCCGCGACCTGCAGCGCCTTGGGCTGCTTCATGATCTCCCAGACCAGCAGCTTGTGGTACGCCCTCGCGAGCGGGTGGCCGTCGTTCTCGACGCCGACCGCGCACTTGATCCACCAGTACGGCGCGTGCAGGCCGTGGGCGTAGTCCTTGCCCTCGAAGACCATCGCGTCGCCGGGCGTGCCGTCGTTGAACCGGCCGGCCTTGGTGACCTTGTCGATCAGCTCGTGGTCGGTGTAGATGCGGATGTGCCCGCCCTCGGCGTTGTGGTAATCGTCCGAGAGCTTCCAGTTGATGACCTCGGGCAGCCAGCGGGGCACCGAGATGGCGAGCGTGCCGCCGGGGCGCAGGACCCGCACCAGCTCCCGGATGGCGTCGACGTCGGCGTGGATGTGCTCCAGCACCTCCGCTGCCACGATCCGGTCGAACTCGCCGTCGGCAAAGGGCAGCTCGAGCGCGTCACCCTGCTTGATGTCGGCGTTCGCGCCCTCGGGGACCTCGCCCTGCTCCTTCATGGCGCCGAAGATCTCGAGCACCCCGGCGAGCTCGTCGGCATCCATGTCGAAGGCGACGACGTCGGCGCCGCGCCGGTACATCTCGAACGCGTGCCGACCGCCTCCTGCGCCCATGTCGAGCACGCGCTCGCCCGGCAGCAGGCCCAGTCGGTCGAAGTCAACGGTGAGCACTGGTGTCCTTTCGGTAGTCCTCGATCACTTCGTCGTACGCCGCGGCGACCTTCTGCGCCACGGCTCGCCAGCTGAACATCTCCTCGACCCGCCGACGGCCGGCGGCGCCGTACCGCGCCCGTCGCTCGGGGTCGTCGAGCATGGCCGCGATCGCCTTCTCGAGCTCGCCCACCTCGCCCGGCGTCACGAGGTCGGCGCAGAGCCCGTCGGGGCCGACGACCTCGGGGATGGCGCCCGCGTCGGAGACGACCAACGGGGTGCCGCAGGCCATCAGCTCGGCGGTCGGCAGCGAGAAGCCCTCGTAGAGCGACGGCACGCACGCCACCTCGGCCGAGCCCATCAGCTCGACCAGCTCGGCGTCGCTCACGCCGTGCACGAAGCGCACGGAGTCGCCGATCGAGAGCTTGTCGATGAGCCGCTCGGTGCGGCCACCCGGCTTCGGCTTCGTGACCAGGAAGAGCTCCACGTCACGCTCGGTGCGCAGCTTGGCGAACGCCTCGAGCAGCGTGGCGATGCCCTTCATCGGGGCGTCGGCGCTGGCCATCGCCATGATCCGACCGGGCACCCGCGGCTTGGTCGGCGGCACGAAGATGTCGTCGACGCCCAGCAGGATCACCTGCATCCGCGCCGGGTCGACGCCGAAGTCGCGGGCGATGTCGCGCTTCGAGGTCTCCGACGGCGTCAGGATCTTGCGCGCCTGGCGGGCCACGCGCGACTGCATCTTCACGAAGCCGTACCAGCGGGTCAGGGTCAGCTTGCGCCACGGGTTGCGGGTCGACTTGATGTCGATGCGCCGGTCGTAGCTGATCGGGTGGTGCAGCGTCGTGATCAGCGGCAGCCCGAGCTTCTCGATGTCGAGCATGCCGTAGCCGAGCACCTGGTTGTCGTGGACGATGTCGAAGTCGTCGACGCGCTCCTTGAGGGCGCGGACCGCGCGCAGGCTGAACGTCTTGGGCTCCGGGAAGCCCGCCACGCACATGGTGGCGAACTCCTCGACGTCGATCCGGTCGCGGAACTCCTTGAGCTTCGGGACCCGGAACGGGTCCGGCTCGCGGTAGAGGTCGAGGCTCGGCAGCTTCGTCAGCGCCACGCCCGGGTCGAGCTCCGGGTAGGGCTGGCCGGAGAACACCTCCACGGTGTGACCGAGGTTGGTCAGCTCGCGGCTGAGGTGCCGGATGTAGATGCCCTGCCCGCCGCAGTGCGGCTTGCTCCGGTAGGACAGCAGTGCGACTCGCATCCGCAGCCTCTCTCTTCCGTCGGGGCCGGATGCGGCGACACGCCCAGGCCAGCCAAAGTGGAACGTGTTCCTATTTTAGACCATGGATTGCTAGCCTAGTCGTCAAGCGCGGCGTTGGTACCGACGGGTAGCACCGGAGTCCTTCTAGACTCAGTGGGTTCCAGCACCGCAGCATCCAGAAAGCATGGGGGATCGTGTGAGCACCGCCAACTCGCTGGCCGTGGAGGATCTCGGCTCGGCCGCGCAGCGAGACCGCCGCAAGCGCATCCTCGACGCGACGATCCAGCTCGCGTCCCAGGGTGGCTTCGACGCCGTCCAGATGCGCGCGGTCGCCGACCAGGCCGACGTGGCGCTGGGCACGCTCTACCGCTACTTCCCCTCCAAGATCCACCTGCTGGTCTCCGCGCTGCAGCGCGAGTTCGAGCGCACCGAGGCGGTGATGCGCGACCGCCCCGTCGAGGGTGACACCACCGCCGAGCGGGTGATCAACGTGCTCAAGGGCACCACCCGCGGCATGCAGAGCGACCCGCAGCTCACCGAGGCGCTCACGCGCGCGTTCATGTTCGCCGACGCCTCGGTCGCCGCCGAGATCCACCAGGTCGGCATGCTGCTCACCTCCATGCTGACCCGCGCCATGCACCCCGAGGGCCACGACGAGCTCACCGAGGAGGACGTCGCCATCGCGCGCGTCATCGGCGACGTGTGGCTCTCCGCGCTGGTCGGCTGGGTCACCGGCCGCTCCACCGCCGCCGAGACCGGTCAGCAGATCGAGGTCGCGGTCAAGCTACTGCTGCGCGACTGATCCTCAGGGCGCCGCGCTCGGCGTCGCGGGCGGCAGCGCGGGCGGGTCGACCGCGATCCGGCCCGACGCGAACGCGTGGGCCGGCGTCGCCGGCAGGCGTACGACGTACCGCGTGGTGCGCAGCGGCGTCGGCACGTCGAACCGGGCCGTCCCGGCGCCGTCGAGGGCACCCCGCGCCTGCTGGACCAGCGCGCCGTCGCGGCGGACCAGCAACACGACGGCGTCGCCCGCCTGGCCACCGTTGGCGCTGGCCGTCAGCGTCGTGACCGTGCCGTTGCGCTGCGCCGACACCACCAGCGTCGGCTGCACCTCGATCCGCCACGCCTCGCTCGGCACGCCGCCCGCGCGCAGGCGGACGGCCGTGGACTGGTCGATCGGTCCGGTCGTCATCGAGACCGAGCCGTCGGTCGCCGTCTGGGTCACGGCGACCCGCTGCCACCCGCTGGGTCCGCGGGCCTGGAGCGTGACCTGCGCGTCCGGGACCGGCGCGCCGTCAGCGGCGGCGACCTGGCCCGTGACGACGGCGGTCCCGCCGGGCGCGACCCGCTGGCCGGCGCCGGCGGACACGATGCTCACGGCGGCCGGCGCGACGGGCGTCGGGGTCGCGGTCGGGGTCGGGGTCGGTGTGGTCGTCGGCGTGGGTGTGGTCGTCGGGGTCGGTGTGGTCGTCGGCGTGGGTGTGGTCGTCGGCGTGGGTGTGGTCGTCGGCGTCGCGGTCGGCGACGGTGTCGCGGACGGCGAGGTCGTGCCGTCGGGATCGGTCGCGCTGGCCGATCCGCTGGGGTCGGTCGACGGCGATGCCGTGCTGCCGGGGTCGGTGGCGCTCGGCGAGGCGGCGTCCGTCGGCTCCGCCGACGGCGAGCCCTCGGACTCGGACGGCGTCGACGAGGGCGAGGGAGCGACGGACACGTCGGGCGGACTCGGCTCCGGGGTGGGGCGGGCCTGCGGCGTCTGCACGCGACCCTGGGACTCCGCCGGGGGCACGCCGATCGGCGCCAGGACGGAGTGGAAGGCGCGCTGGACCGGGTCCGGCAGGCTGCTGGAGTACGCCGCGGCCACGCCGGCGCTGCCCACCGCGAAGACCACGGCCAGCGTGGACCCGGCGCCGAGTCGGCGCACGACCCCCCGCCGGACGCTTCCGGACGCCGCAGCCGCGGGTGCCGCTCCGGGGCCGGCGGCGCGGAACATCGCGACGTACCTGGCCTCCTCGGCCAGCTCCTCGGGGGAACCGGGGGCGCGCAGCGCCTGCTCCAGCGGGGTCTCGTCGTGCTCCTGCCCAGTCATCACGCTTCGCCTCCTTCCGGTTCGTGCCCGGCGGTCCGGGACAGTGTCTTCAGTGCTCGATGGACGCCTACTCGTACGGCGCCGGGTCTCTTGTCCAGCAGCCGCGCGACGTCCGCGACGTCGAGCCCGGCCACGACCCGCAGCATGACCATCTCGGCCTGCGCCGGCGGCAGCGTCGCCACCAGCCGCAGGGCGGCGGCCGTCGCGTCGTTCTCCACGACGTGGTCCTCGGCGCTGGGGGCCGTGGCCTCCCGGCCCGCCTCACCCGGATCGGCGACCGGCACCACGCTCAGCCCGCGGGTGCGCGCCCGCCCCTGGTCGATGGCCCGGTGCCGCGCGATCGTGAACAGCCAGGCGCGGAACTCCGCGACCCCGCCCTCGAACGTCGCCAGCCCCTTGACCACGTGCATCCAGGTCTCGGCGGCCAGATCCTCGACACTGGCGTCGCCGCGCGACCGGAGGTAGCGGAGCAGCCGCGGGTGCAGGTCGCGCCAGAGTGCGGCGAACCCGGCCTCGTCGCCCGCCCGGGCGGCCACCAGCGCGGTCTCCAGGCAGCCCCCGCCGGTCGTGTCGTCAGCGTCCCGGAAGTCGTCGAGCTCCACGACGGGCGCGACAGGCCGGACTCGGGACGGCGTCGTCCCGAGTCCGTGCGGCAGGCGCCGGTCGTTGCTCGCGTCCAGCTCAGCTCCCAGGGTTGTCACCGGTCGGCCTCATTCGGTCTGCAACCGACGGTAACTGGTGTCGGGTGTCCGGACCTGCACCTCGACCACTCGGCTGCGTCCCGCGGGGAGCCCGGCCGCCGGCACCACCCGGAGCCGGTAGCGCGTCGTTCGCGCCGGCGAGACCGTGAACGTCACGCTGCCGTCCGCGGCGGTGACGGCGTTGTCCGCCACCTTCCACGGCGTCCGCGGCTCGACGGCCCGCGCCACCAGCTCGACCGTGGCACCCGCGACCGGGCTGCCCCCGTGGACCACGCTGCCCGCGACCAGTGCGGTCTCCCCCGGCTCGACCTGCGGCGGCTCGGCGACGACCGTGACGGTCGGCCGGACGTCGACGTCGACGACCGCGCTGGTCGCGGGACGGTACGTCGCGGACCCGGCGTACCCGAGCTGGTAGGTCGTGCGCACCTCGGGTCGCGCCACGAAGGCGACCTGGCCGACGCGGCCGGTGCGGCGGCTGCCGGCGAACTGCCAGTCGGGCTCCGCGGCGGTGCGCGCCAGCAGCACGACGATCTTGCCCGCGAGGACCCGGTGTGCGGAGCGGAGCGTGCCCCGCAGGGTGGTGCGCTGCCCCGGGGTCACGACCGCCGGGACCGCACGGATCGAGAGGCTGGTGGACAGCCGCCGCACCGGGCGGTCCGACGTGCGAACGCGCAGCTTCGCGACGCCGCTGGCGCTCGCCTGCGCGTCCGCCGTGCCCGCGAAGGTCCAGCGGTAACGCGTGGTCACCTCGGGCCGCACGACCAGGCGGACGTTGCCCTTCCGGCCGGCGATGGCGGTGCCGACCGGGGTGAAGTCCGCTTCGCCCTTCGCCTGCGCCTCGAGCGCGAGCTCGCGCCCCTCCGCAGCCTGGCCCTCCACCTGCAGGTTGCCGACCACGACGCCGGTGCGGCCCGGGTCGATCGCCGGCTCGACGGTGCGGATCGAGATCGAGGTGGCGGCCGGTGCCGCAGCCGGCGCCGGTGTCAGCGCCCCTGCCGACACGCCGGTCACGGCTCCGGCCGCCCCTGACCCGACGAGCGAGGAGGCGACCAGCACCGTGGCGACGGCGCCCCTCCGCACGCGGGAGACGGTGGACGCGCGCGACCACGGCCGTGGTTCGGTCATGGGCTGGCCTCCTGGGTGGTCGTCCGGCGCGTCTCACCACAAAGAGCGTCAGGAGGCGAGATTGCGTTACACCCGCGGTCCGGCTCACGGTCCGGTCCGGTGTCCGGACATGACGACGGCGGGGAGCCGAAGCTCTCCCGCCACTTCCAAGGTATAGCCGACCGGGGGCCTTGCGGCAAGGCCCCCGGTCGGGCGCAGAATCTCCGCTCCCGGCCCTTCACACACCCCTGGAGCTGACCTTCGTGACGCCCCTGACGAGCAGCGCGTTCGCGCTGCCCGAGCACCTCGCCCCCAAGTCCGACCCGGCGCTCATCGAGGACGACGAGCGCCACTTCGCAGCCATCGCGCAGAGCCTCGAGGACTCGATCGGCGACCTCGAGGAGCGACTGGCCGGCGCCCGCAGGACGTCCGGCCGGGCCCGCCCGGACGACTACCAGGACGCACTGGACCGCGACCAGGAGGTGCACCGCCTCACCGCTCGGCTGCGCACGCTGCGCCGCTTCAGTCTCGACCTGTGCCTGGGCCGGGTCGTGGCGGCCGACGGACACGAGCCGGTCCACATCGGCCGACTCGGGCTCACCGACCGCGACGGGCGCCGGCTGCTGGTCGACTGGCGCTCCCCCGCCGCCGAGCCGTTCTTCGCCGCGACCCACGCCAGTCCGATGGGCCTGGCGAGCCGGCGGCGCTACCGCTGGACGGGCGGCCGGATCACCGACTACTGGGACGAGGTGTTCACCGCCGAGGGGCTCGAGCACGCCCGGCACCACGCGGCCGCCCTCGACGACCAGTCGGCGTTCATCGCCAGCCTCGGCACCAGCCGCTCGCCCCGGATGCGCGACGTGCTGAGCACGATCCAGGCCGACCAGGACGCCATCATCCGCGCCGGCTCGCGCGGCGCGCTCGTGGTCGACGGCGGGCCCGGCACCGGCAAGACCGTGGTCGCGCTGCACCGCGCGGCGTACCTCCTGTACGCCGACCCGCGGCTCTCCGACCGGCGCGGCGGCGTGCTGTTCGTCGGCCCGCACCGGCCCTACCTCGCGTACGTCGCCGACGTGCTGCCGAGCCTCGGCGAGGAGGGCGTCCAGACCTGCACCGTCCGCGACCTCGTGCCCGAGGGCGCGACCGCGCCCGAGGAGACCGACCCGGAGGTCGCCCGACTGAAGTCGACGGCGGAGATGGTCCGCGCGATCGAGCCGGCCGTCCGCCTCTACGAGGAGCCGCCCACCACGGGCATGGAGGTCGAGACGCCGTACGCCGACCTCTGGCTCAGCGCCGACGACTGGGCGGAGGCCTTCGGCGCAGCCGACCCGGGCACGCCGCACAACGAGGCCCGCGACGACGTCTGGGAAGCGCTCGTCGACATCCTGGTCGACAAGGTCGACGACGAGGAGGTGCCCGAGGACCAGCTCCGGCGGTCCCTCCAGCACCACCGGGGGCTGGTCGACGCCTTCGACCGCGCGTGGACGGTGGTCGACCCCTACGACCTCGTCGGCGACCTGTGGTCGGTGCCGGCGTACCTGCGCCGGTGCGCGCCCTGGCTCGGGCCCGACGAGATCCGCCTGCTGCAGCGCGAGGATCCACTCGCGTGGACCCTGTCGGACCTGCCGCTGCTCGACGCCGCGCGGCTGCGGCTCGGCGACCCGGAGGCGTCGCGCCGCCGACGTCAGCGTGAGGCCGCCCTGGCCGCCCAGGCCGAGGAGATGTCGCACGTCGTCGACCACCTGATCGCGACCGACGACACCGAGATGCACGTGATGTCGATGCTGCGGGTCGACGACCTCAGGAGCGCGCTGGTGGACGAGAGCGTCGCGCCCGCAACCGACCCGGACCTGCTCGCCGGGCCGTTCGCGCACGTCGTCGTCGACGAGGCCCAGGAGCTCACGGACGCCGAGTGGCAGATGCTGCTGCTGCGCTGCCCCTCCCGCAGCCTGACGATCGTCGGCGACCGCGCCCAGGCCCGGCACGGGTTCGCGGAGTCGTGGCAGCAGCGGCTCGCCCGGATCGGCCTCGACCACGTCAACCACGCGTCGCTCACCGTCAACTACCGAACGCCGGAGGAGGTCATGGCCGAGGCCGAACCCGTCATCCGGGCGGTCATCCCCGACGCCAACGTGCCGACGTCGGTCCGCAGCACCGGGCATCCGGTCGTCCACGGCTCGATCGCCGACCTCGAGACGATCGTCGGCGACTGGCTCCACGCCCACCCCGACGGCATCGGCTGCGTGATCGGCGCGCCGTCGTACGCCGGCACCGACCGGGTCCGCTCGCTCGCGCCCGAGCTGACGAAGGGCCTCGAGTTCGACCTCGTCGTGCTCGTCGACCCCGAGTCGTTCGGTGGCGGCATCGAGGGCGCCGTGGACCGCTACGTCGCGATGACGCGGGCCACCCAGCAGCTGGTGGTCCTGACGAGCTAGATGAACTCCGCGGTGGTGCCGCCGAGCTCCATGACCGGCAGCCCGAGCTTGCGGTGGTCCCACGAGCGGACCCGGTCGGGGTCGAGGCGGATGGCGGCCCGGTTGTGCGCCATGAACTCCACGAACGGACGCATCTCCTCGGAGTAGGGGCCGTTGTAGCGCTCGAAGATGTTGACGCAGACGTTCCAGACGACGTCCTCGTCGTCGATGACGACGCCCTTCCCCTCGATGGCGACGCCGCGGAGCTGGTCGTAGGTGTGGCCGGCCTCGACCAGGAAGGAGCACCGCGGGTCGCGGCGCAGGTTGACCGTCTTCTGGGCCTTCTTCTTGGTCTCGAACCAGATGTGGTCGTCCATCACGGCGTACCACATGCCGACGAGGTGGATCTGGCCCTGCGGGCCGTAGGTGCCGAGCGTCGACGAGCGCTGCTGGTTGAGGAACTCGACCTGCTCGTCGTGGGACATCACGACCTGGCCGCGCTGGTTGGCCACGTCGTCAGCCTCCGAAGGCGTGGGTCGCGGTGACGCCGCCGTCGATGGAGATCTCGGCCCCGTTGACGTACGCCGACTCGTCGCTCGCGAGGTAGACGTAGAGCGGCGCGATGTCCTCGGGGTGGCCCACGCGGCGCAGCGGCACCTTCGAGGCGCCGTACTCCATCGCCGCGTCGCCACCGTGGACGCGGGTCATGGGGGTGTCGATCATGCCGGGGTGGACGGAGTTGACCCGGATGCCCTTCGGCCCGAGCTCCATCGCCGCGCACTTGGTCATGCCGCGGATTGCCCACTTCGTCGCGGCGTACGCCGTGCACCCCGCCATGCCGGCGAGCCCCTCGACGGAGGAGGCGTTGATGATCGAGCCGCCGCCGGCCTTCCGCATGGTGCGGGTGACGGCCTGCATGCCGAGGAAGCAGCCGAGCTGGTTGACCCGCCAGAGCTGCTCGACCTCCTCGGCCGGCATCCGCTCGATGTCGCCGAAGCGGAGGATGCCGGCGTTGTTGGCCAGCACGGTGACCGGCCCGAAGCGCTCGTCGGTGTCGTCGACGACCCGCGCCCAGGACGCCTGGTCGCTGACGTCGTGGTCGGCGAAGTGGGCGTCGGGACCGAGCTCGTCGGCCAGCGCCTGCCCGGCCTCCTTGGCGACGTCGGCGACGACGACCTGCGCACCCTCGGCGACGAACGCGCGCACGATCGCGGCGCCCTGGCCCTGCGCGCCGCCGGTGACGATCGCGACCTTGCCCTCGAGGCGGCCGGCCATCAGACGGTCAGCTTCATGATCGAGTCGGCCGCGAAGCCGGCGGACGGGTCACGGTCGCCGAAGTAGCCGCCGAGCTGCTTGTCGAGGTCGTCGGCGGTCCACAGCGTGCCGGACTTGTCGAAGCGCTCCTCGAGCGTCGGCGGGGCGATCAGCGCGACCATCCCGCCGTACACGACGAAGACCTGGCCCGTGATCCGAGCGGCGGCGTCGGAGGCGAGGTAGGCGACCAGCGGCGCGACGTGCTCCGGGGAGTAGGGGTCGATCTCCTCGCCCGAGGTGTCCTCGCCGAAGACCTGTGCGGTCATCGCGGTGCGGGCGCGCGGGCAGATCGCGTTGGCGCGTACGCCGGAGCTCGCCATCGCCCGGGCGGTCGAGACGGTGAGCGCGGCGATGCCGGCCTTCGCGGCGCCGTAGTTGGCCTGTCCGGGCGGGCCGGAGAGGAACGCCTCCGACGCCGTGTTGACGACGCTGGCGTTGACGGGCTGGCCGGTCTCCTTGGCCTGCGCGCGCCAGTGCGCGGCGGCGTTGCGCGAGAGCAGGAAGTGGCCGCGCAGGTGGATGTGGATGACCTGGTCCCACTCCTCGTCGCTCAGGTTGAAGAGCATCCGGTCGCGGGTGACGCCGGCGTTGTTGACGACGACGTCGAGCCGGCCGAAGCCCTCGACGGCGGCCGCGAGCATGCCGTCGGCGGTGGCCCGCTCCCCCACGTCGCCGGTGACGATGCTGGCCTCGCCGCCGCGGGAGCGGATCTCCTCAGCGGTGCCGTCGGCGCCGCCGGGCAGGTCGTTGAGGACCACCCGTGCGCCGGCGTCCGCCAGGGCGAGCGCCTCGGCGCGCCCGAGCCCGGCGCCGGCACCGGTGACGATCGCGACCTTGCCGTCCAGGGATGTTGTCACGTGTGCTCAGTCCTCCAGTGAGATCGCCGCGCGCGGGCAGGCAGCCACGGCGCGCTTGACGGCGTCGATGTTCTCGGGGGTGGTCTCCTCGGTCCTCAGCTGGAGGAAGTCGTCGTCGTCCAGCTCGAAGACATCGGGAGCCATCGCCTCGCACAGCCCGTTGGACTCGCAGAGGTCGAAGTCGACCTTGATCTTCATGGGTTCAGCTCCCTTCACTCGAATGCCCGGGGAACACGTGCGCGCTCGGGTCGATCGCGACCGCCGCGTTGTTGACGGCGGTCGCCGCCTCGCCGAAGCCGACGGCGATCAGCCGCACCTTGCCGGGGTACTCGTTGACGTCCCCCGCGGCGAAGACGCGGGGCAGGTTGGTGCGCATGGCGGAGTCGACGATGACGTGCCGCTTCGCGACCTCGATGCCCCACTGCTGGATCGGGCCGAGGTCGGCGACGAAGCCGAGCGCGGCGACGATCGCCTGCGCGGGCCGCGTGGTCGTCTCGCCGTCGACGGTGATCTCGACCGACTCGACCGTGCCGTTGCCGTGGATCGCGGACACCTCGGCCCGGGTGACGATCTCGACCTTCGACGCTCGGACGGCCTCGACCGTGCGCTCGTGGGCGCGGAACGCGTCGCGGCGGTGCACCAGGGTCACCGACTGGGCGACCGGCTCAAGGTGCAGCGCCCAGTCGAACGCGCTGTCACCGCCGCCGACGATGACGACGTCCTTGCCGGCGTACGGCTGGAAGCTCGGCACGAAGAACTCGAGGCCCCGGCCCAGCCAGCCCTCGCCGGCCGGGAGCGGCCGGGGGCTGAACTTGCCGATGCCGGCGGCGATCAGCACCGCCTTGGCACGGACCTCGGTCCCGTCGTCGAGGCCGACGGTCACGCCGTCCGCGTCCTCGGCCAGGGTCGAGGCGGTGCGCTCGAGGAGGTACGTCGGCTTGGCGGTCGACGCCTGCGCCACCAGGCCCTCGACCAGCTCGCGTCCCTTGACCGTGGAGAACCCGGCCACGTCGAGGATCTGCTTCTCGGGGTACATCGCCGTGATCTGGCCGCCCAGCTCGGGCAGCGAGTCGACGACGGCGACCTTCATCCCACGGAAGCCGGCGTAGTACGTCGCGAAGAGGCCGGTCGGGCCGGCGCCGATGACGAGAAGGTCGACCTCGACTGCGGTTGGTGTAGTCGGCACGCGGCGATCCTTCTCCTCTCCGGCGAACGACTCAACTATAACCTGTTCTAGTTTCGCCGCACGCTACTTGGTCTCGATGTCGGACACCAGCCAACCGTGGTCGGTGCGGACGACGGTCACCAGGGCCCGGTACTGCGCGTACGCCGTCGCCGGCTCGCCGTCCTGGACCTTCTCGACGTACTGGTTGAGGAAGAGCAGCGCCTGCACCTGCTCCGGCGAGGCCTGCACCACGCCCTGGGCCACCGCCTTCACCTGGAGCTTGGTCCGCTGCTTCACGAACTGGGCCTTGATGCCGTCGGCGGTGGTGCGGTACTCCTCCGCGAAGGTCTCGGTCATCTGGTCGGTGGCCTGGTCGACCTGGGCGTCGTAGTCCTGGAACGACGTCGACAGGATCTGCTCGGTCGACCGCGCGGCCGCGTCGACCGCGGACCGGTGAGTGAGCTCGCCGGTCACGACCGGCCGCTCCGCCGACACCGTCGGCGCCGGGTCGCGGACGAGGTAGACGATCTCCGCCACCCCGACCAGCGCGAGCACGGCGACCACCGCGACGAGGATCGCGGTGAGGCCGCTCCGTGGTGGTCTCGAGACAGGACTTCGTCCTTCCTCGACCACCGGCTCGTCGACCGCTGCGCCGGTGGTTGAGGAAGGCGCGCTAGCGCCTGTCTCGAAACCACCGGCCTCCTCGACCACCGGCTCCGGGTCGGTGGTTGAGGAAGGCGCGCTAGCGCCTGTCTCGAAACCACCGGCCTCCTCGACCACCGGCTCCTCGACCACCGGCGCCTCGACCACACGCTCGGGCTGGCGGCCGGCGACCTTGTGCGCCCGACCGGGGCGATTGCGCGGCGGCCTCATCCGACGAACTCCACGTTGGAGGCCAGCCAGTCGTCGCTCTCGCGCACCAGGTCGACCTTGATCCGGAACTGCCGGGCCACCGGCTTGCCGCCCGTAGACGTGTTGGAGACCGTGCCGGTGGTGGCCACGATGACCGAGGCGCTGTCGCCGTCGGCGTCGACGACGCCGGCCCACAGCACCTCGCCGTCCATCACCGACTTCGCGCGGGTCAGGATCTTGAGCACCTCCTTGGTGCTGGAGTCGTACTGCTTGGCGAAGTCGCCCGTCGCGCCGGCGGCCACCGCGTCGATGCTCTCCTGGGCCTTGCGGTAGTCGATGTTGACGAAGGCCTCGACCTCCGCGCGGGCGGCGGCGAGCACGTCGCCGTACCGCTCCTGCTGGGAGACCGCGCTCTGCCGGTCGCCGCGCTCCTGGACGACGAAGAAGGCACCCACGGCACAGGCCAGCGCCAGCAGGACCGCCGCCCCGGCGAGGGCGAGGTCCACGCCGCGGCGACGCGCCGGGGTCACCGGCTCGTCACCGGGCCCACCATGAGCCACTTCCATGCGTCCCCTCCCAGGATCGACAGGTTGGCTTGATCGAGGAATCGTACGGGGCGGCCATGACGGTCGACCGCTCCCTGCACGATGCCGCTGCCCGGGTCGTACGACGAGCGGTAGAGCCGGCCGGGCGACTGGTTGTACTTCCCGCCGGGGACGTGGTCGGACCCCCGCATCACGAAGGGCGGGCCGGCGGTGCAGCGCACCGGCGTGATCGGACCGTCCGACAGGTCAGCGGGCCCTCGCCACTCGCTCCGGGGCACGTAGCCCTCGGCGCACGGCGGCTGGCTGTAGTCGAGCTGCATGTTCACGTGGCCGTAGCCGTCGGGGGGCGTGCCCGTGAAGCCGCTGGAGATCACGCGTGGATAGGTGACGAGCAGCTGCTCGAGGCCGTCGAGGTGGGAGACGACCACCTGGTTGACGCTCACCGCGCTGCCGAGCAGCACCGGCAGCGTGGGCGCGAGGTCCTGGAGCATGCCGTCGAGCTCGCGAGCCGTGCCGGGCGTGCCGTCGAGGACCTTCTCCAGGTCGCCGTCGGCGGCGGCGAGCGAGTCCGTCAGCGCCCGCAGGTCGCGCGCGAACGACCGGATGTTCTCGCGCTCCCCCTGCTGGGTGTCGAGCACCCGCTCGGCGCTGTCGAGCAGCCGGACGGTCTCGTCGGTGTGGTCCGAGGCCTGGCGGACGAACTCGGAGCCACTGTCGAGCAGCCGCTGCAGCGGCACGCCCGTGTCGTCGAACATGGCGCCCAGCTCGCGGACGACCGTCTCGAGGCCGTCGCGGTCGACCGAGCTCACGAACTGGTCGAGCTCGACGAGCAGGTCGCCCTCGTCGACCGGCAGCGACTCCTGCGTGCCGGTCAGGGTCTCGCCGGCCTCGACGTACGGTCCGTCGTCGTCCGGCGGCTCGAAGTCGAGGTACTGCTCCCCCACCGCCGAGAGGTTGTGCACGTACATCGGCGCGTCCTTGGGCAGCTTCGTGCCGTCCTCGAGCGCCAGGTCGAGGGTGACTCCCTCGGCGGTGGCGTCCATCTTCGCGACCTTGCCGACCTTCACGCCGCGGTAGGTGACCTCGCTGCCCTCGAAGAGGCCGCCGGACGCCGGCAGCGTCGCATGCACGGTGAGGCCGCGGCCGAGCACCCGGTCGACGAGGCCGAGGTAGGAGCCGGCGATGTAGACGATGCCGACGGCGCTGAGCACGAGGAACGCGCCGATCCGGATGCGGAGGCCGCTCATGACGGACCTCCGTAGAGGGCCGACGGGCTGGCTGTTCCGCCGCTTGGTGCGGCACCGCCCACGAGCCCGCCGAGCAGCCCGCCGAGCGGTCCGCCACCCGCGCCCGGGTCGGTGGCGCCGCCACCCGAGCCGGGGAGGCCCAGGATGCCGCCGAGGTAGTCGACCAGGCCCTGGGCGTCGAGCCCCTGCCCCCCGCCCGGCAGTGCGGCGACGATCACGCAGACCGGGTTGCCGGCGTACTGCTCCTTGGCGCACTCGGCCTGGAGGTTCTCGACGAGGCGCAGGTCGTCGAGCACCGCGAGGCACGCCTCGCTGCGCAGGTCGCCGCTCTGGAGGCACTGGCCGACCTTGGGCAGCAGGTCGCCCACGTCGGGCAGGATCGGCGGCAGGCCGCCGCCCTCGGAGCCGTTGCGGAGGATGTTCTCGAGGTTGATGTCGAGGCGGATGGAGGTGTTGGCGTAGTCGCCCTTGACGATCTCGCTGGCCTCCTTCGGGAAGGGGAAGCTGACCAGCAGGTTGAGGCCAGGGGCCAGCGAGCTCCCGGCCTCGTGGAGGCGAGAGAGCACCGGCTGGAGGTGGTCGAGGGACGCGAGGATGTCGTCCTTGCTCGCCCCGATCACGCGGCTGCCCACCTTGCCGAGCTCGTCGAGCGACGACAGCATCGAGATCAGCTCGTCGTGCTGCGCCGCGAGCGCCTCGATCGCCGGGCCGGTCGCGTCGAGGGCGCCGGTGATCGTCTTCTTCTCCTTGTTGAGCGTCGCCGTCAGGTGGTTGACCGAGTCCATCGCCCGGATGATGTCGTCCTTCTGGGCGTCGATCGTGCCCACGACGCTCTCGAGCGACCCGAGCAGGTGGCGCAGGCGGTCGGTGCGGCCGTCCATCACGTTGTTGAGCTCGCGCGTGATCGTGCCGAGCTGGGCGACCCCGCCGCCGCTGAGCAGGAAGGACAGCGCGCCGAGCACCTCCTCGACCTCCGGGTTGCGACCCGTGTCGGCCAGCGGGATGGTGTCGCCGGCGGAGAGCCGCCCGGAGGAAGGCTCCGTCGGCGCCTCGAGCGCGACGTACTTCTCGCCGAGCAGGCTGGCCTGGCGGATCGCGGCTATCGCGTTGTCGGGCAGCTCGACGTCGTCCTTGATGCGCATCGTGACGCGCGCGTGCCACCCGACCCGCTCGACCTCGGTGACCTCGCCGACGGTCACGTCGTCGACCATGACCGGCGAGCGCGGCACGACGTTGAGGATGTCGGCGAAGTCGGCGGTGACCTCGAACGAGTTGTCGTCGTCGACCGGCGACCCGGGCAGGGGCAGGTCGTAGGCGCCGTCGAACTTGCAGCCGCTGCCCAGCAGCGCGAGCACCACGACGAGCACCACCCAGCGCAGGTGCCTCATGACCCGCCTCCCATCAGCGCGCCCAGCCCGCTGGGCGCCGGGCGGTTGGCGCCGGCGGCGTCCGGGCGCTGTGCGCCCGCAACCGACGGCGCGGCGGGCGGGATCGTCGGGATCTGGTCCTCGATCGGCTCCAGCAGGTTCTCGAAGAGTCCGCACGCAAGGTCGGCCGCGGCCTTGCCGATGCTCGCGTTCTGCACGACCGCGCACAGGAAGCGGTCGGCGTCCCACACGTTGCCGCTGATGCCGATGCGGGAGCCGATCGTCCCCGTCTCGTTGTTGAACGCGAGAGCGAGGTTGCCGATCGCGGTCGGAGCCACCCGCAGCGCGGTGTCGATGCTGGACTTCTCCGAGTTGATGGTCTGCATCACCTGGGTGAGCTTCTCGATGTCGGTGACCAGCGCCTGCCGGTTCCTGCCGACGAAGGTCTTCACGGTGCCCACGGCGTCGGCGACCGACGCCAGCGCCTGGCGGATCTCGGTGCGCTCCCCCGCGAGCTGAGCCGAGACGCCGGCGAGGTCCTTGACGAAGGCCCGGACGAACTCGTCGTTCTCGGCGAGCGTCGAGGTCACCGTGGCGAGCTGCGTGACGGTCTCGAAGAGCGGCCCGCTGCCGTCGCCGAAGGTCTCGGCGGCGGCCGACAGCTGCTGGAGCATGTCGTTGCCGAGCTTCCCCTTGCCGTCGAGGGCGTGCGCGCCCGCCTGCAGGACGTGGTCGAGCGTGCCGTCCTTGTTGACGCCGTTGGGCCCGAGGGCCTGGGAGAGGTCGCGGAGGCTGGCGTAGATCCGGTCGAGCTCGACCGGCACGCCGGTGTCGGGCAGCGGGATGTCGGCCCCGTCGGCCATCACCTGGTCGCCCTCGCTCCACGCGGGGGTGAGCTGGACGAACCGGTCGGCGACCAGGGTCGGGGTGACGATGACGGCCTTGGCGTCCGAGGGCACGTCGTACGCCGCGTCGTACTCCATGTCGACCCGCACCGAGTTGCCCTCCGGGACCACCTCGGTGACCCGGCCGACGTTGACTCCGAGGATGCGTACGTCGCTGCCCGGGTAGATGCTCACCGCCCGCGGGAAGTGGGCGGTCACGCCCTTCGTCTCGGTGTCGTCGCCGATGGCGAAGAAGTAGATGCCGGAGACGAGCACGAGCGCCAGCACGCCCGCGATCACGCGGCCGGCGAAGGTGTTCAGCCTGTCGGGAAGCACGGACACGTCAGTCCTCCAGCCTTCCGGGGACGAACTCGCCCGTCGGGATCGCCAGCAGGTTGGACGCGTAGGCGTCGAACCACGGGCCGGTGCCGATGATGTTGCTGAGGATGTCGACGTACGGCCCCAGCGCGTTGAGCGTGGCCTTGAGCTCCTTCTCCTTGGAGTTCAGCAGCGAGAGCAGGTCGTCGACCTCCTGCAGCGCCGGGCCGATCTGGTCCTGGTTGTCGGCCGCGACCCCCTCGAGCTGGCGGGCGAGGTCGCGCGCGTTGACCAGCAGCAGGTGGATGGCCTCCTTGCGCTTCTGCACCTCCTGGAAGACCAGGTCGCTGTTCTTCATCAGGTCGACGATGTCGTCGCTGCGCGCCGCCAGGACCTTGCTGACGCTCTGCGCGCCCTGCAGCAGCGCCTGGATCTGCTCGTCGCGGCTCGCGACGGACCGCGAGAGCCGCGCGATGCCCTGGAAGCTCGCCTCGATCTCGGGCGCGGCCTCGTTGGTCGTGTCGGCCACGACGTCGAGCGCCTTCGCGAGCTGGTCGGTGTCGATCCGCTCGGTGGTCGTCGTCAGGTCGCCGAACACGCCGACGATGTCGTACGCCGACTGCGTGCGCTCGACCGGGATCACGTCGTCCTCGTCCAGCTGGCCGGAGCCGGCGGGCTCGAGGTCGAGGAACTTCTCGCCCAGCAGGTTGAGCACCTCGATGGACGCCCGGCTGTCGGTGCCGAACTCGACGCCGTTGTCGACCTCGAAGGTGACGACGACCCGGTTGCTGTTCTCGAGCACGACGTCCTGCACCCGGCCGACCCGGATGCCGCCGACCTGCACCATGTTCCCCTTGTGGATGCCGCTGGCGTCCTTGAACTCGGCGCGGTAGGTGCTGCCGGCGAAGCCGGGGAAGCTGCCCAGGTTGAAGGCCGCGGCCATGATCAGCGCCATCAGCACGAGGGTGATGGCGCCGAGCCGCAGGACCCGGGCGTCGCTGTAGCGGCGGGAGTCGCTCATTCGGTGCCCTCCGCTCCGTTGCAGCGGGGCGCGGTGGACCGGAAGTCGAGGTGGTTGAGCTCGTTCATCAGCTGCTTGATGCCGGGGATGTCACCGAGCCCGGGCGGCAGCGTGATGCGGGCGTTGACGCCGCAGAGGTAGTAGCTGTACCAGCTGCCGTACATGCCGGTCCGGGTCTGGTCGGTCATCGACTCCGGGAGCCGGTCGAGCATCTCGATGACCTGACCGCGGGACTCCTTCTCGTTGAGCAGGGCCGCCAGCTTGCGCAGCTTGGCGACGTCGGACTTGATCAGCGGCCGGCCCTCGCGGAGCAGGTCGGCGACGACGACGGTGAGGTCGGAGATGTTCTTCAGCGACGACCCGATCGTCGACCGGTCGCGGGCGAGGTCGGTCATCCAGTCCTTGAGCCCGATGACGAGGTCGCTGAGCTGGCGGTGCCGGCTGTCGACGGTCGTCAACGTCTGGCTGAGGTTGTCGACGACCTGGCCGATCAGCTCGTCGCGGTCGGCCAGCGCGTTGGTGAGCGACGCGGTCTTCTGGAGCAGGCCGCGGACCGTGCCACCCTCGCCCTGCAGCACCTGCACGAGGTTCAGGCTGAGGTCGTTGACCTGCTTCGGGTCGAGCGCCTGGAAGAGCGGCTGGAACCCGTTGAAGAGCGTGGTCAGGTCGAGCGCCGGCTTCGTCTGCTCGATCGGGATGGTGCCGTCACCCTCGAGCCGCTCGGCGGACCGGTCGCCGCCCTCCTCGAGCGCGAGGTAGCGGTCGCCGACGAGGTTCAGGAAGCGGATCTCCGCACGCGACGCCGTCGTCAGCGGCACGTCGGACTTGATCCGGAAGGTCACGATCGCCGCGCTGCGCTGGTAGTGCTCGACCTCCTTCACCTCGCCGACGCTGACGCCGGCGATACGGACGTCGTCGCCCTTCTCGAGCATCGAGGCGGTGCTGAAGACGGCCCGGTACGTCGTACCTGCGCCGAAGCCGACGTTGCCCATGATCGCCGCCAGCAGGCCGGTGACCAGCAGGGAGACGACGGTGAAGATGCCGAGCTTGATGCCGGCCGAGATCGTGGTGGCGTTGCGGGACATGGCTACCGCCCGCCCTTCGAGGCCTGGCGCACGAGCGGCCCGTACATCAGCGACCCGAGCGCGCCGTACTCGTCGGCGGCGGTGCCGGTGCGCTGGGCCAGGAGCGCGTTCACGATCTGCTGCTCGGCGGGGCTGCCGGAGTAGTCGGCGCCGACGCGGTTGAGGCCCAGCATGCTGGTGGGCAGGAGCGCCTTCGGGGGGTTCTCGTCGATGTCGCTGCCCTGGTCGAGCGGCGAGGGCGGGATCGGCACCTGCGGGTTCGGCAGGCCGGAGCACCACGGTCCGTGGCCGACCTCGCCGTACGTCGGGCGGTCGCCCTCGTCGTACGCCTGGTACTGGGGCGCACCGAGCTCGACGTACTGCTTGACCTGGTTGCCCTCGAAGGTGCGGGCCAGCCGCGGCGCGTACGCCGCCGCCCCCTCGAGCAGGCAGGGGAACTCGGGCGAGTAGACCGCCAGCAGGTCGAGCATCGGCTCGGTGACCTGGCCCAGCCGGATCAGGTTGCTCTCGTTCTCGCGGAGGAGCTTCGTCGAGGTGTCGGCGACGCCGCTGAGGTCGGCGAAGAACGTGCCGAGCTGCTTGCGGTTGTCGACGATCGTCCTGCTGGTGGTGGTCAGGTTGTCGAGCACCCCGAGCAGGTCGGGGGCCGCGAGGTCGTAGGTGTCGGCGACGTCGGCCAGCTTCACCAGGTCCCGCCGCAGCGTCGGCAGGTGGTCGTCGATCTCGCCGAGATAGGCGTCGAGCTCGTCCATCGTCCGGCCGAGCTGCTCGCCGCGGCCGCCGAGGGCCGTCGCCAGCGCGTTGAGGGTCGCGTTGAGGTCGGCGGGGCGCACGGTGCGCAGCAGCGGGAAGAGCGTGGCGAGGATGCGGCTCAGCTCGACGTTGGTCTCGACGCGCTCCGCGGGGATCACGGCTCCGTCGGCGATGGCGGTGCCCGAAGGCTCGTCGGGCAGGACCAGCGAGACGAACTTCTGGCCGAAGAGCGTCGTCGGCAGGATCTCGACGCTGACGTTGTCGGGGATCTCCTCGGCCTCGGCGGGCTCGAGCGCGACGGTGATCACGGCCTGCTTGCCGTCCTGGCCGACCTTGCGAACCTGGCCGACGAGCGCGCCGTTGAGCCGGACGTCGCCGAACTTCGCCAGCTGGAGGCCGGCGCGGTCGGCCTGGATCGTCACGGTCGTGACCTTGTCGAACGCCTTGTTGTAGATGGCGATCGAGAGCGCGATCAGCAGCGCGATCACGGTCAGGAAGGCGACGCCGGCCACCAGCAGCCGGGCGTGCTCCCGGCGGCTGTCGTGGTAGATGTTCACCAGCATCGGCGCTACCCCGTGATCCGCACGGTCGTGGTGGAGCCCCAGATCGCGAAGCTCAGGAAGAAGTCGGCGACGACGATCGTGACGATGCTGGTGCGGATCGCCCGGCCCACGGCCATGCCGACGCCCGCCGGGCCGCCCGACGCGGTGTAGCCGTAGTAGCAGTGGATGAGGATGACGGCGGTCGCCAGGAACAGCAGCTTGAAGAACGACCACAGCATGTCGATCGGTGGCAGGAACTGCAGGAAGTAGTGGTCGTAGGTGCCGGGCGACTGGCCGTAGATGATCGTCGTGATCAGCCGCGGCGAGAGGTACGACGCGCACAGCGCCACGATGTAGAGCGGGATCACCGCGACGAAGGCCGCGACCATCCGGGTCGTCACCAGGAACGGCAGCGACGGGATGCCCATCACCTCGAGCGCGTCGATCTCCTCGGAGATCCGCATCGCGCCGAGCCGCGCGGTGTAGCCGCAGCCGACGGTGGCCGCGAGCGCGACGGCCGAGACCAGCGGTGCGACCTCGCGGGTGTTGAAGTATGCCGAGATGAACGCGCTGAACTTCGCGACGCCGATCTGGCTCAGCGACGCGTAGCCCTGGATGCCGACCTCCGTGCCCGCGAAGAACGCCAGGAAGGCGATGACGCCCACGGTGCCGGCGATGAGGGTGAGCCCGCCCGCGCCGAAGGTGATCTCGGCCAGCGTGTTCACGATCTCGCGGGGGTAGCGCTTGATGGCGCGCGGCGCCCAGGAGAGCGCCTTGACGTAGAACAGCAGCTGGTCGCCGTACTGCTCGAGGGTGTCGCGGCGGCCCTTGACGAAGGAGCCGCCGAGCTCGCTGATGGTCGCCATCCGATCAGAGCCCCGGGGGTGGGACGACCTGGAAGTAGATCGCCGTGATGATGGCGTTGAGGAAGAACAGCACCATGAACGCGACGATCACCGACTCGTTGACCGCGCGGCCGACGCCGCTCGGCCCGCCGCCGGCGTTGAGGCCCTTGTAGGCGCCCACGATCGCGGCCAGCCAGCCGAACACCAGCGCCTTGACCATCGAGATGTAGAGGTCGTTGATGCTCGCCAGCGCCGTGAACGACGAGAGGAACGCCCCTGCCGACCCGCCCTGCACGATCACCGTGAAGAAGTAGCCGCCGCCGATGCCGGCGCCGATCACGATGCCGTTGATCATCACGGCGACGAACATCGTGGCGACGACGCGTGGCGCGATCAGCCGCTCGAGCGGGTCGACGCCGAGCACCTCCATGGCGTCGATCTCCTCGCGGATCTTGCGCGCGCCCATGTCGGAGCAGATCGCCGAGCCCGCCGCGCCCGCGATGATCAGCGCGGCCGCGATCGGTGCCGCCTCGCGCACCACCGCGAGCACCGCCGTGGCGCCCGCGAACGACTGCGCGCCGAGCTGGCCGGTCAGGTTGCCGACCTGCAGCGAGATCACCGCGCCGAACGGGATCGAGACCAGGATCGTCGGCATCAGCGTCACGCTGGTGATGAACCACGCCTGCTCGATGAACTCCCGGAACTGGAAGGGCCGCGTGAAGATCCGCTTGGTCACCTCGATGACCATCACGGCGATCTCGCCGGGGCCACGAACGACGGACGCAGCCGAGAACGCCACCCTTACCTCCCAACACCGGTCTAGACCGCTCGCAGACTAGAACGTGTTCTCATTTCGTGCAAATGACAGGCCCGAGCGCTCCCAGCTAGAACCCGTTCTCCCTCAGTCCAACGACCGTCCTCCCCGCAGGTGACGCCCCAGAAACGTGGGCTGGACCAGGGGGTGCGCATCCGCCTCCTACGATGTCCGCGTGGACAGGGAGGTCTGGTCGTCGTTCACCCACGACCCACGCGATCGGCAGTACCAGGCCCTGCGCGCCTCGGACCAGGACCGATCCGTGCTGGTCCAGGTCCTGTCGGAGGCGTACGCCGACGGGCGTCTCGACCGGTCCGAGTTCGACGAGCGCAGCGAGGCGGCGCGGACGGTGCGCACCCTGGGTGACATCGATCCGCTGCTCCACGACCTGGTGCCGGCCCGGCCGGAGCCGGGCGGGAGCCTGGTCGCGGCGTCCCGCTCCGACCTGGAGCGGATGGCCCACCGGCACTGGCAGGCGAAGCGGCGCGAGGCGGTGTTCTCGTTCATCGGCGCCAGCACGTTGACCACGGGCATCTGGGTCGCGACGTCCTTCCGCGACGGCGACTGGAACCCCTACTTCTTCTGGCCGGTCTTCGTGATCGTCTTCAGCCTGCTGCACCTCGTCCGCACGGCGAGCACCCGTCAGGAGATCGTCGACGGCGAGGTCCGCCGGCTCGAGCGTCGGCGCGAGAAGGACCTGCGCAAGAAGAGCTGGGGCCGGTGATCCTGCGCTGGCAGACGGTCCGCGCCCATCCCTCGGCCGTCCTGCTCGCGACGCAGCTGGTCGCGGTGCTGGCCTACCCGTTCCTCGACGACACCGCGTGGGGCCGCGCCGTCGTCGGCGTGGTGCAGCTCGGCATCGTGCTCGCGGCGCTGGCCGCCGTGCGCCCCACGCCGGCCCTGACCTGGATCGCGCTGCTCTTCGGCGGGCCGGCGATGCTGATGACCGTCCTCGAGGCCCTCCAGCCCGACAACGACGCCATCGTGTTCGTCTCGGCGGTCTTCCACGCGCCGTTCTACTTCTACATCTCGTACGCGATGATCCGGTACCTCTTCCACGACGACCGGGTCACCCGCGACGAGCTCTTCGCGACCGGGGCCGCGTTCACCGTGGTCGCGTGGGGCTTCGCGTACGTGTACGCCGCCTGCCAGGCGGTCTGGCCCGACTCCTTCATCGGTGCCGACGGCACCGGCGGCCGCAGCTGGTTCGAGCTGCTGTTCCTGTCCTTCAGCACCCTCACCAGCGTGGGCCTCTCGGACGTCGTGCCCGTGCAGGGGCACGCCCGGTCGTTCGTGATGGTCGAGATGATCGCCGGCGTCTTCTACGTCGCGCTCGTGGTGGCCAGGCTCGTCAGCCTCGCGGTCATCCGGCAGAGGCCGTAGCTCAGTCGTCGGGGTCGTCGCCGTCCTCGTACTCGTCCAGCAGGCCCTCCTTGCGGGCCGCCGCGACGATCCGGCGGACGTTTTCGAGGGATCCGCAGTCGGCCTCGATCTGTCGGTTGCGCTCGGCGCAGAACTGCTCCCCCAGGTCGGCACGCACCTTCGGACCGACCTCGTCACGGGCCGGGTTGAGGATGGTCAGCTCCTCCTCGGTGAGGTGGTGGTTGACGACCCGCGCCAGCTCCTCGACGGCGTCCTCGAACGCGTCGGTGTCGGTGCCCTTGAGCTCGAGCACCGCGAGCAGCGCGGCGTTGCCCTCAGCGTGCTCCTCCTCACCGTGCTCGGCCTCGTGCTCCCCGACCGCGCGCTTGCGCCGCAGCTTCGGGTAGACGTGCTTCTCCTCCGCCTCCGCGTGGGCGATGTGCAGCGTGGCGAAGGCGTGGCGTACGGCGTCGCGGTCCTGGCTGCTGTCGCGCAGGTCGCGCAGCAGCGCCTCGAACCGTCGGTGGTCGTCGAGGATCACGTCGACGACGTCGCCCTGCACCGGACGCCCCAGGTCGATGTTCGTCATGGCGGCAACGTAGCCAGCGAGCAGGCGCAGCAAACGTTGCCGGCGGTCACGCGGACTTGAGGGCGTAGGCGGAGCCGGCGACGGTGCGGATCCGGTCGGAGCCCGCACCCGCCTTCCGCAGCTTCCGCCGCAGGCTCGCGACGTGGATGTCGATGAGGAACTCGGACTCGAGGAAGTCGCCGCCCCACACCTCCGTCACCAGGTCCCGTCGCGGCCACTCCCGCTCCGGCTCGCGGGCGAGCACGGCCAGCACCTCGACCTCGGGCGGCGTCAACGGGACGGCGACGCCGTCCAGCATCGCGACGTGACGCACCGGCATGAGCACCAGTCCACCACCCGCCTCGATGACGCCGTCGGGATCGTCCATCGCCCGCTCCGGGGCGACGGGCGCCGGCGCGGCCCGGCCACGGGACCGCCGCAGCAGGGCCGATGAGCGGGCCGCGAGCTCGCGCGGCGAGAAGGGCTTCGCGAGGTAGTCGTCGGCGCCCAGGTCGAGCGCCAGCAGGCGGTCGACCTCGTCGCTGCGCGAGGTGATCATCATGACGTAGGCGTCGCTGAACTCCCGGATCCGGCGGCAGACCTCGGTGCCCTCCATGTCCGGCAGCTGGACGTCGAGGGTGACCAGGTCGGGCTGGAGCTCGCGGGCGAGCCGCACGCCCTCGTCGCCGTTCTCGACCGAGGTGGCCTCGATCCCGCCCTTGCGCAGCACGAGCTCGATGAGCTCCCGGGTGTCGGGGTCGTCCTCGACCACCAGTGCCTGAGCCACTATGTCGCCCCTTCCCGGAGAATCGGAGACGCTGTAGTTCTACACCCACAGTCGTACCACTCGGGAGGACGGCGCACGCATGGACGAGCAGACGTCGACGACGGTCCAGGCAGCCCAGGGACTCGTTCGTTGGGGCCAGCGCGAGGAGCGGATGGACCGCATCACCCGGCTGGCGCAACGCATCTTCGGCGTGGTCTGGACGTCGATCACGGTGCTCGATGAGCATCGGGCCTGGTTCCCGAGCGCGCAGGGCTTCGACATCCAGGTGATGCCGCGGCACGACTCCTTCTGCCACACGGCCAGCCAGTACGACACCACCACGCTCGTCGCGGACGCGACGCTCGACGAGCGCTTCCGCGAGCTCCCGGCGGTGGTCGACCGGGGCATCCGCTTCTACGCCGGGGTCCCGCTCCGCGACGCCACCGGCACCACCGTCGCGGTGCTGTGCCTGTACGACGACCGGGTCCGCAACCTCGACGACGACGACCTGCTGACGCTGACCGACCTCGCCGCCTGGGCCGAGCAGGAGCTGCTGTCCTCGGCCGAGATGGTGCGCGCGGCCCAGGTCCAGACGTCCATGCTGCCGTCCGGACCGATCCGGATGGCCGGCTGGGACATCCACGGGGTGTGCCTGCCCGCGCTCGCCGTCGGCGGCGACGGCTTCGACTACTCCGTCGACGAGGACGTGCTCCACGTCGGGCTCGGCGACGTGATGGGCAAGGGCACCGGCGCCGCGCTGCTCGGTGCCGGGATCCGGGCGGCCACCCGCGCGACCCACGCCGCCGTCGTCGCCGGCGTCGACCTCGGGGTCACCGTCACGCAGATCGCGCGCACCCTCAGCGACGACCTCGAGCGTGCGGACGCGTTCGTGACCCTCTTCGAGGGGGCCGTCGACCTCGACGACGGCTACCTGCGCTACGTCGACGCCGGGATGGGCCTGTGTCTCGTCGTGCGTGCCGACGGCGCCGTCGAGCGGCTCCTCAGCGACGACCTGCCGATCGGCGTGCTGGCCGACAGCCACTGGACGGAGCACTCCACGACCATCGAGCCGGGCGACCGGATGCTCGTCTTCAGCGACGGCCTGCTCGAGCTGCTCGACGACCAGCAGACGTGGTGGCAGCCCGTGGGCGAGATGGTCGCGGCCCACGAGGACGCGACCGCGCTGCTGACCACGATCGCGCGGTTGACGGGGACGCTCCGACCGCCCGACGACGTCACCGCGGTCGCCGTCTTCCGCAAGCCGATGGCCGGTCAGGCCTGAGCCCGACCGGCCTCGGCCGGTGCCGACTCAGCTCGCGCAGAGCAGCCGGGGCGTCGCCATGACGGCCTGGGCACCGGGCGCCTGCGTGCCGTTGACCGTCGAGGTCCAGGACAGCCGCAGCCGGAAGACGCCGCTCACGTCGAAGGTGCGGGCCTCGGACTCGGTGAGCCCGAACGACCCGGTGTAGAGCGGCTCGCCGTCGCCCACGAGGCTCAGCGTCGCCACGGCTCCCTCGTCGCTGGCGTCGCCGGCGCCGAACCGCGTGCTCAGCGTCGTGCAGGTGGGGTCCAGGTTCCAGTCGACCCCGCCGGTCGTGACGTCGCCGAAGTAGGAGACGACCGAGTCGGGGTACGCCGTGCGCCTGATGTTCGCGATCCCGCCGATGTCGACCGCCTCGGTCTCGCGGACCGCCGTGTCGGTGAGGTTGCGCCACTGGTAGATCGTCACCTTGACCGGCTTGCTCGTGCGAGCTCCGGCGCCCTGGGTGACGACCCGGTAGCGGCGGGTGCCCGGAGTCTCCGGCCTGTCGGTGTAGGAGAACTTGCCCGCCTTCTTCGTCGTCAGGGTCGCCTCACGACTCCACTTCCGGTCGCCGATCTTCTTCTGCAGCACCACCTTCGTGCCCTTCGCGGCCGGCCTGATCTTGCCGGAGAGCACGACCTTCTTGCCGGCCACCAGCTCCGTCTTGCTCGTCTCGAGCGTGACCCTGTCGACCGAGCGTCGCTCCGGAGCTGCCCGGTCGGCCGTGGCGACCGGCGCGACGACCCCCACTGCGAGGGCGGTGACGAGACCGGCGGCGCCGATCCTGGTGACGTGCTTCATAGACCCCAAGCCTCCTGTGCATCTGGTGCCGGTTCCCGGCACTACCCCCATCAGCGCCGGCGATGCCGATCGCGTTACGTCGTCGGCGACCGTAGCCGACAACGGTGCTGGAATCGGTGAGGTCAGGCGGCGCGGGCGATTCCCTCGAGCTCGTCGCGGTCGACGACCAGGCGGGTGCGCACCCGGTAGCGGTAGACCTGCACGAGGCCGAGGCCCCACAGGAGGTACTGGGTGCTCATGGCCCAGCGGAACGCCTCCGGCGTGTACTCCGAGCCGCCGCCGGGCGTCCGCCAGTCGAGCACGATGCCGATCGCGATGACCAGCAGCAGGCTCGCGATGAAGCCGCCCTGGTTGATGATCCCGCTGGCGCTGGCGAACCTCTCGTGCGGGTTGGACGTGCGGCCGACGTCGAAGCCGATCATCGCGGCGGGCCCGCCGACGCCCACGACGACGACCAGCGTCACCAGGAGCGCGTACGGCGCCTGACCCGGCCAGGCGAGGACAAGGGTCCAGACGGCGGCGATGGTGCCGACGATGCTGAGCACCGTCGTCGACCGGTGCCACGGGTGCGCGCCGACCAGCCAGCCCAGGGTGGGCCCCGCCGCCATGCCCGTGACGACCATCAGCGTGAGCAACAGGCCTGCGGATCCCGACGACAGGTGCTCGCCCCTGACCAGGAACGGGTAGCCCCACAGCAGCGTGAGGGAGGTCGCGCTGAACTGCGTCGAGAAGTGCATCCAGAAGCCCAGCCGGGTCCCCGGGTGCGCCCACGACGCCGCCAGGCTGGCCCGGATCGCCGGCCACGACATCGCGGCGCCGCGGAGGTTCCGGGCGGTCGGCGAGTCGCGCAGCAGCACCAGCGCGGCGACGGCCAGCGCGAGGCCGATCGAGGCCGCGACGAGGTACGCCGGCGTCCAGCCGAGGCTGCCGAGCGCCCAGGTCATCGGCGCCGCGGCGAGCACGGCGCCGAGCTGCCCGAGCTGGCCGGTGAGCTGGGTGATCAGCGGGATCCGGCGCGCCGGGAACCAGGACGCCACCAGCCGGAGCACGCAGATGAACGTCATCGCGTCGCCCATGCCGACGAAGACCCGGGCGGCCAGCGCCGCAGGGTAGCTCTCCGCCAGGGCGAAGCCCGCCTGCGCGACGGTGAGCAGCGCCGTGCCGCAGAGCAGCACGCTGCGCGAGCCGAACCGGTCGACCAGCAGGCCGACGGGGATCTGCATACCGGCGTACACCACGAGCTGGAGCATCGTGAACGTCGCCAGCTGGGACGCCGAGATGTCGAAGCGCTCCGTCGCGGCCAGCCCGGCGACCGCCAGCGAGGAGCGGTGGAACACCGCGACCAGGTAGACGAGGAGCCCGACTCCCCAGACGATCCAGGCGTGCGCCGTCACGGTCGTCGGGCGGGCAGTCACTCCGCGAATTCTAGAACGGTGGTTGAGGTGCGAGCGAAGCGAGCCTCGAAACTCAGTCCAGGCAGAACTCGTTCCCCTCGGTGTCCTGCATCACGATGAAGCCGTTGCTCATCGGCGGGTCGGGCTCGAACCGCGTCAGCCGGGTGGCACCGAGGCCCACGAGCCGCTCGCACTCCGCCTCGAGCGCCGCCATCCGGTCGTCACCCGTCAGGCCGGGGGCCGCACGCACGTCGAGGTGGACGCGGTTCTTGGCGGCCTTGCCCTCGGGCACCTGCTGGAAGAACAGTCGTGGGCCGTCCCCGCCGGGGTCGACCGAGGCGGAGGCCATGTTGCGCTGCTCCTCGGGCAGGGTCGCCGCGAAGGCGTCCCAGGAGTCGAAGCCCGGTGGGGGCGGCGGCAGCACGTAGCCGAGCACCTCGTTCCAGAAGAGTGACAGTGCGCGTGGGTCGGCGCAGTCGAAGGTGATCTGGACCTGCCTGACTTCCGTCACTTGGCACCCGCTTCCATCATCTGTCGGAGCTCCTTCTTGAGGTCACCGATCTCGTCGCGCAGCCGGGCCGCGACCTCGAAGTGCAGCTCGGCGGCCGCGCCCTTCATCTGGTCGGTCAGCTCCTGGATGAGCTGGGCGAGCTCGGCGCTCGGCAGGCCGGCGAGGTCTTGGGTGTGCTGCCCGGACTCGCCGCCGGCCATCCGGGAGAGCGCCGGAACCGGCGCCTTGCGGTTCTTCGGGTCCTGCGTCTGCCAGGTCTCGAGGAGCGCCTGCGTCGACTCGTCCTCGCGCGCGAGCATGTCGGTGATGTCGGCGATCTTCTTGCGCAGCGGCTGGGGGTCGATGCCGTTGGCGGTGTTGTAGGCGACCTGCTTGGCCCGCCGCCGGTTGGTCTCGTCGATCGCCGCCTCCATCGAGGGCGTGATCCGGTCGGCGTACATGTGCACCTGCCCGGACACGTTGCGCGCCGCGCGGCCGATCGTCTGGATCAGCGACTTGTCGGAGCGCAGGAAGCCCTCCTTGTCGGCGTCGAGGATGGCGACCAGCGAGACCTCGGGCAGGTCGAGACCCTCGCGCAGCAGGTTGATGCCGACGAGCACGTCGTACTGCCCCAGGCGGAGGTCGCGGAGCAGCTCGATGCGCTTCAGCGTGTCGACCTCGGAGTGCAGGTAGCGGGTGCGGATGCCGGCGTCGAGGAGGTAGTCGGTGAGGTCCTCCGACATCTTCTTGGTCAGCGTGGTGACGAGGACCCGCTCGCTCTTCTCGACCCGCTCGTTGATCTCGTGGATCAGGTCGTCGATCTGGCCCTTCGTGGGCTTCACGACGACCTCGGGGTCGACCAGCCCGGTCGGGCGGATGATCTGCTCCACGGCGTCGCCGCCGACCTTGTCGAGCTCGTAGTCGCCCGGCGTCGCGGACAGGTAGATCGTCTGTCCGATGCGGTCGAGGAACTCCTCCCAGCGCAGCGGTCGGTTGTCCATGGCGCTGGGCAGCCGGAAGCCGTGCTCGACCAGGTTGCGCTTGCGCGACATGTCGCCCTCGTACATGCCGCCGATCTGCGGCACGGCCACGTGGGACTCGTCGACCACGAGCAGGAAGTCCTCGGGGAAGTAGTCGAGGAGGCAGTTGGGGGCCGAGCCGCGGGTGCGGCCGTCGATGTGCATCGAGTAGTTCTCGATGCCGGAGCACGAGCCGACCTGCCGCATCATCTCCACGTCGTACGTCGTGCGCATCCGCAGCCGCTGCGCCTCGAGCAGCTTGCCCTGCCGCTCGAACGTCGACAGCTGGTCCTCCAGCTCCGTCTCGATGCCCTGGATCGCGCGCTCCATGCGCTCCGGGCCGGCGACGTAGTGGGTCGCCGGGAAGATGTAGAGCTCCTGGTCCTCGGTCACGACCTCGCCGGTGACCGGGTGGAGCGTCATCATCCGCTCGATCTCGTCGCCGAAGAACTCGATGCGGATCGCCATCTCCTCGTAGACCGGGAAGACCTCGAGGGTGTCGCCGCGCACCCGGAACGTGCCGCGGGTGAAGGACATGTCGTTGCGGGTGTACTGGATCTCGACCAGGCGCCTCAGGATGGTGTCGCGGTCGTGCTCCTCCCCCACCTTGAGCCGGACCATGCGGTCGACGTACTCCTGCGGCGTGCCGAGGCCGTAGATGCAGGAGACGGTGCTGACGACGATCACGTCGCGCCGGGTCAGCAGGCTGTTGGTCGCGGAGTGCCGCAGCCGCTCGACCTCCTCGTTGATGGAGGAGTCCTTCTCGATGTAGGTGTCGGTCTGCGGGACGTAGGCCTCGGGCTGGTAGTAGTCGTAGTAGGAGACGAAGTACTCGACCGCGTTGTCGGGGAAGAGCTGCCGCAGCTCGTTGGCGAACTGCGCGGCGAGCGTCTTGTTGGGCTGCATCACCAGCACCGGGCGCTGAAGCTGCTCGGCCACCCACGCCACGGTCGCCGTCTTGCCGGTGCCGGTCGCACCGAGCAGCACGACGTCCTCGATCCCGCCCTTGATCCGCTTGCTGATCTCCGCGATCGCGGCCGGCTGGTCGCCGGAGGGCTGGTAGTCGGAGACGACCTTGAACGGCGCCACCCGGCGCTCGAGGTCGGTCACTGGTCGCATGATGTCGAGCGTAGACCGGGGCTCCGACAGTGCTCCCGACAGTGCTCCCGGGCGCTCGCTAGATTGGCCCCGTGAGCCGCACGCCCTCCCCCAGCCTCGGACGGGTGCTGCGAGCGATCCGCCGGACCGTGGTGACCATCGTCGGCGTCCAGCTCGCGATCGCGATCGGCATGTCGCTGGTCGACTCCTACCGGCGCCGCGGGAAGAAGCCGAAGCCCTTCCCCATCACGGCGCCGAAGGAGGTCGAGGTCGGCGACGGCACGCTCACGACGTACACCTACGGCCAGGACCTGTACGACGCCATGCTCGAGGCGATCGAGAGGGCCGAGCGGCAGGTCCTCTTCGAGACCTACATCTGGAAGGGCGACGAGGTCGGCGAGCGGTTCAAGGCCGCGCTGGCCGCGGCGGCCGACCGCGGGGTCGAGGTCTACTGCATCTACGACGGCTTCGCGAACCTCGTCGTCTCCCCGCGCTTCAAGCGATTCCCGCCGACGATGAAGGTGCTCCGCTACCCCGTCTACCCGGCCGGCTGGAAGTTCTTCGACCTCGCCCGCTACGGCCGCGACCACCGCAAGATCCTCGTCGTCGACGACACGGTCGGGTTCGTCGGCGGCTACAACATCGGCACGGCGTACGCCACCGAGTGGCGCGACACCCACGTGCGGATCACCGGCCCGGGCGTGTGGGACCTGAAGCGCGCCTTCGCGGACTTCTGGAACCTCAGCCGCCGACGCCGGATCGGTACGTCGGAGCGGCCGCTGCTCCTCGAGACCGCGTCGACCTGGGAGCCGCGGATCCGGTTCCACCGCAACGTGCCGCGGCTGTGGATGTTCCCGATCAGGTCGATGTACATCGAGGCCATCAACCGAGCCTCGACCCGGGTCTGGATGACCCACGCCTACTTCTGCCCCGACCAGGACTTCGTCGACGCGATGAAGGACGCCGCGCGACGCGGGGTCGACGTGCGCCTGCTGGTGCCGCTGAAGTCCAACCACATCGTCGCCGACTGGATCTCGCGCGGGTACTTCTCGCAGCTGCTCGACGCGGGCGTGCGGATCTTCCGCTTCAAGGACGCGATGGTGCACGCGAAGACCTCGACGATCGACGGCACCTGGGCGACGATCGGCACCGCGAACGTCGACCGGCTCAGCCTGCAGGGCAACTACGAGATCAACGTCGAGGTCATCGACCCCGCCTTCGCCGCCGAGCTGGAGCGGATCTACGCCGCGGACGAGTCGAACTGCCTCGAGCTCACCAAGGGCGAGTGGGAGGCGCGCGACCTGCATCGCAAGTTCACGGAGATGATCCTCGCTCCGCTGCGCCCGCTGCTCTAGCGGCGCGGCTCCGGTGTCGGTTTCCCCGGTCCACCGGGGAAACCAGACGTTCTGGGGCGAAACTTCGGCCGAAAAGTTCAGGCTTCCCCGGTTCACCGGGGAAGCCTGCACGGCACTCAGCGCCGGGTCACGCGCGCGGGCAGGTGGGTGCGCGGCGCCATCCGCGGCCCACGGCGCGGCCGCCGGCCGGCGGTCAGGCCGATCAGCACGGGCACCCTCCCGCGGTGCGGACGCCAGGGCTCGAGGAACTCGGCGAGCTCGTCGTCGTCGAACGGCCGCCCGGCCACGGCCCACCCCACGTCGGGCGCGACGTGGTAGTCGCCGAAGGACACCGCGTCGGCGTCGCCGTGAGCTCGCTGGCGCACCTCGGCGGCGGTCCAGACCCCGATCCCGGGCAGCGTGGTGAGCCGGCGCTCGACCTCCTCGCCCGGCAGGCCGGCGGTGCGCTCGAGCGCGTCGGCGACGCGGGCGGCGGTGACCAGTGCCCGGGAGCGCGCGGGGTCGACGTGCATGCGCAGCCACTCCCAGGACGGGATGCGGCGGATCGTCTCGGCGTCCGGCTGCACCCACAGGCGCAGGTCGGCGCCCGGCCCCGGGGCGCGCTCGCCGTACCGGTGCACGAGCATCCGGAACCCCGCGAACGCCTCCTGCCCGGTCACCTTCTGCTCGATGATCGCCGGCGTCAGCGCCTCCATGACGAGACCGGTGCGGCCGATCCGCCAGTGGTTGTAGCGGCGCCAGCCCTCCTCGACGATCGGGTGCCGCGGCTCGAAGCCCGCGACGTCATCGTCGGCGCCGAGCAGTGCCGGGATCGAGCCCAGCACCCAGTCGGCGCCCGGCCCCCAGGCCTCGGCGCGGACGAGACCCTCGCCGGATCGGGGCTCGACCGCGAGCGTGGCCGGACCCTCCGGCGTACGGATGCCGCGCCAGTGGCGCTCGCCGTCGACGCGGTACGTCGGGTCGCCGCCGCCCCGCCGGTGGACCGCGAGCACGACGCTGACCGGACACGGCCAGTCGGGTCGCCACTCACGCACCTGTCCGTCCACTCCGCGAGGGTAGCCCGGCCCGCCGACGGTGGAACGTGTTCTAGTCTCGGGCCATGTCGCTCCTGATCGAGGACCGCCACCGGGTCCGCACGCTCACCCTCGACCGCCCCGACGCGCTCAACGCGTTCAACGAGGCGCTCTACGACGCGACGACCGAGGCGCTGCGAGCGGCGGCCGACGACCCGGACGTCGCGGTGGTGCTGCTGACCGGCAGCGGTCGGGCGTTCAGTGCCGGCACCGACCTGCTCGAGATGCACGCCCGGGCGACCGATCCGGACTTCGTGCCCGGCAAGCACGGGTTCCTCGGGCTCGTCGACGCGCTCGTCGACCTCCCGAAGCCGCTGGTCTGCGCGGTCAACGGTCTCGGCCTGGGCATCGGCGCCACGATCCTGGGCTTCGCCGACCTCGCCTTCATGTCGACCTCGGCCCGGCTCAAGTGCCCGTTCACGAGCCTCGGGGTCGCGCCCGAGGCGGCGTCGTCGTACCTGCTCCCCCGGCTGGTCGGCCGTCAGGACGCGGCGTGGGTGCTGCTCTCGGCGGAGTGGGTCAGCGCGGAGCAGGCGCGCGAGATGGGCCTGGTCTGGCGGGTGTGCGAGCCCGAGGACCTGCTGCCCGAGGCGCGGCGCCACGCCGAGGTGCTCGCGGCCCGGCCCATCTCGTCGCTGGTCGCGGTCAAGCGCACCATGACCGAGCCGCTGCGCGACGGCATCGCCGCCGCGCGCGAGCGGGAGAACGCCGCGTTCGCCGAGCTGATGGGCGGACCCGCGAACATCGAGGCGCTGACGGCGTTCGCCGAGGGCCGCGAGCCCGACTTCACGAGCCTGCCGCCGGGCTGGTGAGGCTCACCAGCCCACGGAGGCGGGCGGCTCGGTGAGCACCCGGAGCGCGAGGTCCGTCGTCGCCGGTACGCCGAGGTGCCCGACCACCCGCGTCACCCGGCCGGGGTCGAGCGGGAGCAGGCCCGGGGTGCCCGGCACCTCGGGGGTGAGGCCGAGGTCGACGTCGGTGCGGCCGGTCATCATCGCGAGGTTGAAGTCGAAGCGCTCCCGCGCCTCCTGCGGGGCGAGCCGCTTGAGCAGCGCCGACCCGATGCGACGCTGGCCGGTCTCCTCGCACCAGGAGTCGATGGTGGCCACGAGGTTCTCGCCCGCACAGTGGTCGATGTCGGCCCACACGGCCCGCATCGAGCCCATCTGCGAGAGCAGGACCGGTGCGGTCTTCTCGCCGATCCCCGGCACGCCCGGCAGGTTGTCGCTCGCGTCGCCCCGCAGCGCGGCGTACTCGAGGTAGTGCCCGGCCTCGATGCCGTACATCGCGTGCAACCGCGCCGGGTTGAGCAGCGGCGACCCCACGATCCCGCCGGTGATCAGGCGCAGCACCTGCGTCCGCTCGCTGATGTGCGCGAAGGCGTCGCGGTCGGAGGTGATGATCACGCACCGCCAGCCCTCACGCTCGGCCCAGGTGGCCGCGGACGCGCTGACGTCGTCCGCCTCCAGCCCGGCCGGCTGCACCGCGAGCAGGCCGAGGGCGTCGAGGAGCGCCTTGGCCCGGCCGAGCTGGTCGACGAGGTGGGCGTCCTTCTCGGCGCGGCCGGCCTTGTACGCCGGGTAGGCGTCGGCCCGCACGGACGCGGCCCGGTCGTCGAGCCCGAAGAGCACGGCATCAGGCGCGAACTGGTCGATCGCCTCGAGGATCTGGCGCACCATGCCGTGCAGCGCCCAGGCCGGGCGGCCGCCGAGGTCGCGCAGCCCGGACTCCGCCCGCGCGTGGTGGTTGCGGTGGAGCAGCGAGGGCGCGTCGACGGCGAGCAGCAGGCGGTCTCCCGTCACAGCAGCCCGATCTCATCAGCGTGCCGGCGTACGGCGTCGCTGTCGGCCGCGAGCACGAACGGGACGTCGGCGTCCCAGGCGTCGGTGACCTTCTCGACCCGGCCGTCGCCGGGGTCGAGCCGCACCTCGCGGATGTAGACCGCGCGGATCCGGCCGGGGTGGGCGCGCACGATGTCGGCGTACACCTGCGGGTCCCGCTCCCCCGAGTCGCCGATCAGCACGAACGGCAGCTGAGGGTGCAGCCGCAGCACCTCCTCGATGCGCTCGTGCTTGCGGGCGCGGCCGTCGTGGGTGCCGATCAGGTCGCGCAGCAGCACCGGACCGAGCGGGAAGTCGCGGTGGCGGAGGAAGCCGAGCAGGAACGCGTGCAGGTTCCACGGGCTCGAGGAGATGTAGAAGACCGGGTTCACGCCGCGGCTGAGGTCCCGGTAGAGCGGCGCCGCGCCGGGGAACGGCGTCCGCGTCAGCGCCGAGCCGGTGAACGTCTGCCGCAGCATCTGCCCGACCCGCTGCACGCCGGTCTGGAGGATGGTGTCGTCGATGTCGGACACGATCCCGAAGCGGGCGTCCGGCCCCGGCACCCGGATCCGGACGGTCGCGCGGTGCTCGGTCAGCCCGCGGTACTCCTCCGCCAGCTCGACCCACCCGTCCTGCCACGGACTGGCGAGGGCACCCGGGCGCAACTCGGCGTTGAAGTAGCCCTCGGCGTCGCTCACGACCTCCGCGGTGGCGTCGCCGACCGTGATCCGCAGGGGCACGCCGGGCAGCTCGTCGGTCACGAACTGCCCGAGGCTCCGCCGCAGCGCCGCACCGACGCCCTCGCCCTCCATGACCGGCGCGGGCGGCGGGTTGTCGAGCACCCGGCCGCGGACGACGACCCCCTCGGGTCCGCCGTGGCCGAGGTAGGTGTCGACCCGGAAGTTCTCGGGGACCCCGCCGGCCTTGCGGCGCCGTCGCAGCGCGTCCCACCGGTGCTCGGCCCCGACGAGCAGCCGCTGCTTGCGTCCCACGCGTCCAACCTAGTGTCGGCGACTGCATGTTGAATGACCGCATGCTGCTCGCGGACGTCGTCGCCACCTCCACGACGGTCGCCGCCACCCGGTCCCGCAAGGCCAAGGTGGCCGCGATCGCCGCGCTGCTCGCGACCGCGGGCCCCGACGACATCGAGACGGTCACGGCGTACGTCGGCGGCGCGCTGCGCCAGCGGCGCACCGGCCTGGGCTGGCGCAGCCTCGCCGCACTGCCCGACCCGGCGGAGTCCTCGACCCTGACCGTCGAGCAGGTGCACGTGACGTTCGACCGGATCGCGGCCCTGTCGGGCGCGGGTTCACAGGGCGCCCGGGCCACCGCCGTGGCCGAGCTCTTCGGGCGGGCCACCACCGAGGAGCAGCAGTGGCTGCGCGGCGTCGTCACCGGCGAGGTGCGCCAGGGCGCGCTCGACTCGCTCGTCCAGGAGGGGCTGGCCGCCGCCGCATCCGTGCCGCTCGCGGCCGTGCGCCGCGCCGCGATGCTCGGCGGGTCGACCGTCGCGGTCGCGCGCGCGGCGTTCGAGGGCGTCGATGCGCTGGCGGCGGTCGGGCTCGAAGTGGGCCGCCCCGTGCTCCCCATGCTCGCCTCGAGCGCGCCCACGGTCGCCGAGGCACTTGCCAAGGCCGGCGGCGGAGACCCGGCGGCCGTCGACGTGAAGCTCGACGGCATCCGGATCCAGGTCCACCGGTCCGGCTCGCACGTCGTGGTGGCCACCCGGTCCCTGGAGGACATCACCGCCCGGCTGCCCGAGGTGGTCGAGGTGGCGCTGTCACTGCCGGCGACGTCGTTCGTGCTCGACGGCGAGGCGCTGGCCCTCGACGAGGCGGGGCGGCCGCGCCCCTTCCAGGAGACCGCGTCGCGCACGGCGATGGCCGCGGGCGTCGTCGTCACGCCGTACTTCTTCGACGTGCTGCACCTCGACGGTCACGACCTCCTCGACGCGCCGGCGTCCGAGCGCGCCGCGGCGCTCGACCGGCTCGTCCCCGAGACGCACCGGGTGCCGCGCCTGGTGACGGACTCGCCGGCCGACGCGGCGGCGTTCCTCGAGAACACGCTCGGGTCCGGTCACGAGGGCGTCGTCCTGAAGTCGCTGACCGCGGCGTACGACGCCGGCCGCCGCGGGGCCGCGTGGGTCAAGGTCAAGCCGGTGCACACGCTCGACCTCGTCGTGCTCGCCGTCGAGTGGGGCTCCGGCCGCCGCCAGGGGTGGCTCTCCAACATCCACCTCGGCGCCCGCGACCCGGCCACCGACGAGCTCGTGATGCTGGGCAAGACGTTCAAGGGCATGACCGACTCGGTATTGGCTTGGCAAACGGAGCGCTTCCTGGAGCTCGAAACGCACCGAGAGGGGCATATCGTCTACGTTCGGCCAGAGCAGGTCGTCGAGATCGCGTTCGACGGCGTGCAGCGCTCGACGCGCTACCCCGGTGGTGTCGCGCTCCGGTTCGCGCGGGTGGTTCGCTACCGCGACGACAAGCCCGCCCACGAGGCGGACACCATTGAGTCGGTTCGAAACTACTTGTAGCTTGTAGCTGCGGCGACATACCGGTGTTTACTGATGCCAACAGCTGACCGTTCACCATTCGGAGGCCGATGTGTCGGACGACGAAGTAAACGTCGTTGATCTGGCGTCGCAAGTTCCTGATCCGCGCGGCGGTGTCGTCGCGCATCTCACCGCGTTGTACCGACAGTCCAGGGATGCAGATGATGGGCGCCGGGTCCGCCGGCGCAACCTTGACGTGGCCGACCGAACGAACCCTAGTCCTGCGGGATGATCACCCAAACTGTGATCGACTTCGTGAGATCGTCGCGCTGGTAAACGATCCAGAATCCACACCGCCGTACGGCGAAAGCATCGTCGACGTCGAAAGCATCGTCGGGGTGTGGGTGCCACTCGAGTCCGTTAAGCACCTCGTCTATAGCGATCTGCTCGACAACGCTCAGGCGCTCGAATTCCCTCAGGGCAATCCCAGCAAGCATCGTTACATAAGGCACCGGGCGCCCATCGCGACCTGCGGCTGCGGCAGCGCTACTCATCTCGAGATCCAGTGCTTCTGGAGCCGGTTGGCGGCGCCGGGACGCGATACACAACCCGAAGCGCGGACTCAAAGAAGCTCAGCCACTGGGCCATGGCAGGCTCGGGCCAATCAGAGTCCGTCGGCGGAAGCATGTCGAGGACGCCATCGATGACCTTGTGGTGTCGTGCGTCTGCGACTCCATGCGATGTCGGGTGACGAGTCGACGTGGGTGTCGCAGCGGCCGCACCGGTCGATACGGCCGGACGTCGCGCGGCTTCTCCAAGAGAAGGTCGAATCATGCGCGTCCGACCTCCCGAAACGGCGAACAGCCCAGCTTGCTCGGCAGAATCCAGAAGGCGGCCCAGGACTCCGGTCGAGCGATCTTCGTGAATCTGCCAACGCGTCTCCAGCGCGTTTCGCAGACCCTTGGCGTCGGGGAGCGTCTCGCCGTGGTAGTGATCCAGGACCGCCTTGTAGAGCGGGACGTCCTCGAACGCTTCGAGTCGCGCACGCTGTTCGGTGGCGGGGAAGTCCGGCCGGAGGATATTTCGCGCACGGAGCGAGGGTTCCAGCGCCCCGGCCTGCCCAGTGAGGAGCCCGAACGCACGCGCACTCGCGATTCGGCTTAGGAACGCACCGTTGTTCTTGCTCTTGTACCCGAGCCAGACTGCCAACTCGTCCTGGGACGCGATGCCGCCGTTGTCCTCGATAGCCTTGGCGACCTCGATCGAGGCGTCGAGGTCATGGGACGTAAACTTGAATGCCGGTGCGACCACCATTTTACTCCATCTACTCGCAGGTCCGCGATGACGTAGACACTAGCAGAGATTCAACGTCGAACAAGTAAAATCTCTACGGCTTACGGCCGCGGTCGGGCGCCTGTTCCATCGCAAGCCCTCTCGGCCGCCAGCCCGGCTGACCCGTCCCGATTCGTCACAACCGTGCAACACGCGGTGTCACGGCTCGTACACTGACGGCATGGCGACTGCTCCCGAGACCGACGGCCGGCGTACGGCTGCGGCGGCCCGACGCCGGGCCCGCGAGAAGGAGATCATCTCGGCGACGCGGGGGCTCTTCGACCAGCGCGGGGTGCGCGACGCGCAGATCGAGGACATCGCGAAGGCGGTCGGGATCAACCGGGCGATCGTCTACCGGCACTTCACCGGCAAGGAGGAGCTCTTCGCACTCACGCTGGTCGAGTACCTCGACGAGCTGCGCGTCGCGCTCGCCGAGGCGGTCGCGGGCTCTGACGACCCGGCCCAGCAGCTGGCCGACGTGGTGGCGGCGTTCGTGGAGTACGGCGTGGCGCACCCGGCGTTCGTGGACTGCGCGCAGACGATCATGCGGCGCACCGGTCCCGACCTGCTCGACGAGATCTCCGAGAGCGCGCTCTTCCGGCTCGGCCGCGGCATCTCCGGCTGCCTCGCGCTGCTGACCCAGGTGCTCGAGGACGGCGTGGAGAAGGGCGAGTTCCGGGTCGAGGACCCGGTGCTGCTCGCGAACACGCTCTACGCGAGCGGCCTCGGCGCGCTCCAGCTCGCCCGGGTCGGCATCCTCGTGAAGGAGGCCGCGCCCGGCATCCCCACCGTGGGCACCATCTCCCCCGAGCAGGTCCGCGACTACCTGGTCGCCTCGGCGCTGGCGCTCGCCACGCACTGAGCCATCAGCGCTCGAGGATCGCGACGACGCCCTGACCACCGGCGGCGCAGATGGAGATCAGCGCGCGACCGGAGCCCTTCTCGGCCAGCAGCTTGGCGGCCACGTTGACGATCCGGCCGCCGGTGGCGGCGAACGGGTGCCCCGCGGCGAGCGACGAGCCGTTGACGTTGAGCAGCGAGCGGTCGATCGAGCCGAGGGGCGCGTCGAGGCCGAGCCGCTCCTTGCAGAAGATCGGGTCCTCCCACGCCATCAGCGTCGCGAGCACCTGCGAGGCGAACGCCTCGTGGATCTCGTAGAAATCGAAGTCCTGGAGGGACAGGCCGTTGCGCGCGAGCAACCGCGGCACGGCGTACGCCGGTGCCATCAGCAGGCCCTCGCCGCCGTGCACGTAGTCGACGGCGGCGGTCTCGGCGTCGGCGAAGTACGCCAGCGGCTCCAGCCCGCGCTCCGCCGCCCACTCCTCCGACGCCAGCAGCACGGCGGACGCGCCGTCGGTGAGCGGCGTGGAGTTGCCGGCCGTCATCGTCGCGGCCTCGCCGCGGCCGAAGACGGGCTTGAGCTTCGCGAGCTTCTCGACCGACGAGTCCGGCCGCAGGTTGTTGTCGCGCTCGAGCCCGCGGAACGGCGTGACCTGGTCATCGAGCCAGCCCCGCTCGTACGCCGCCGCCAGGTGCTGGTGCGACGCGGCGGCGAGCTCGTCCTGCGCCTCGCGCGTGATCTCCCACTCGAGCGCGGTCAGCGCGGCGTGCTCGCCCATCGAGAGCCGGGTGCGCGGCTCGCCGTTCTGCGGGATCTCCAAACCGATGTCGCCGGGCCGGATGGCGCCGAGCGCCTTGACCTTGCCGGCCGTGTCGCGGGCGGCGTTGACCTTCATCAGCTTCTTGCGCAGCTTGTCGCTGATCGCGACGGGCGCGTCGGAGGTGGTGTCGGTGCCACCGGCGATGCCGGCGTCGATGACGCCGAGCGCGATCTTGTTCGCGACCTGGATCGCCGCCTGCAGGCCGGTGCCACAGGCCTGCTGGATGTCGACGGCGGGCGTCTCGGGCGCGAGGCGCGACCCGAGCACGGATTCGCGCGCCAGATTGAAGTCGCGGGCGTGCTTGAGCACCGCACCGGCGACGACCTCGCCGAGGCGCTCCCCCTCCAGTCCGAACCGCGCGACGAGGCCGTCGATCGCGGCGGTGAGCAGGTCCTGGTTCGACGCGTCGGCGCAGACCGTGTTCGAGCGGGCGAACGGCGTGCGGTTGCCGCCGATGACGGCGACTCGACGAGTGCTGGTGGTCATGGGTTCAGCCTGCGCCGCGAGCGGGAACGACGTGAAGGACATGAGTGCCAGATCACGAAATCTGGACACTGAGTTACACGAGGAGTTACATACCAGCCATGAGCGATCTCTACCGCGGCTTCACCGAGTCCGCCATCGGCAAGCAGGTGTCGAAGCTCCTGGGCCTCCCGCAGCCCGTCGCGCTGGAGCGGTACGCCGAGGGCGCCCCGCTCGTCGACGGCACGGTCGCGGTCGGCGGCCGGGGCCGGCTCGCCGATGACCTCGTCGGCATCCTCGACTCGCTCGGCATCGCCGCGGTCACGGACACCACGGGCGACGGCACGTTCAAGGGCCTGGTCCTGGACGCCACCGGCATCACGTCCTCCGAGCAGCTGGTCGAGCTCCGTGACTTCTTCACTCCCCTGCTGCGCCGCCTCGACCGCTGCCCGCGGGTGGTCGTGCTCGGCACCCCGCCCGAGCAGGTCGACGGCGCCGAGCGGGTCGCCCAGCGGGCGCTCGAGGGCTTCACGCGGAGCCTCGGCAAGGAGATCGGGCGCGGCGGCACCGTGCAGCTGGTCTACGTCGCCGAGGGCGCCGAGGGCGCGGTGCACAGCACCCTGGCGTTCCTGCTCTCCCCCAAGTCGGCGTACGTCTCCGGCCAGGTCGTCCGCATCGGCGCCCACGGGAGCAAGGACGCGGGCCAGGTCGGCGACTGGCTGCGCCCGCTCGAGGGCAGGGTCGCGCTGGTGACCGGCGCGAGCCGCGGCATCGGCGAGCAGATCGCCCGCGTGCTCCACCGCGACGGCGCGACCGTCGTCGGCGTCGACGTGCCTCAGGCGGCCAGCGAGCTCCAGGCCGTGATGCGCGACCTCGACGGCGACCACCTCGTGCTCGACATCACCGCCAAGGACGCGCCGAAGCGCATCGCCCGCCACCTGAAGGAGAAGCACGGCGGCGTCGACGTCGTCGTGCACAACGCCGGCATCACCCGCGACCGCAGGCTCGCGAACATGGCGGCCTCGGCTGAGAAGGGCGACCGGTTCGAGCAGGTCATCGCCGTCAATCTCACCGCCCCCGAGCGCATCACCCGCGAGCTGCTGGACCAGAAGGTCCTCAACGACAACGGCTCGATCGTCGGCGTCGCCTCGATCGCGGGCATCGCCGGCAACGTCGGGCAGACCAACTACGCCGCGTCCAAGGCCGGCGTCATCGGCCTCGTCGACTCCCTCGCCGACGAGCTGGACCGCGGCATCACGATCAACGCTGTCGCGCCCGGCTTCATCATCACGCAGATGACTGCGGCGGTGCCGTTCGCCACGCGCGAGGTCGGGCAGCGCCTCAACGCGATGGCCCAGGGCGGCCTGCCCGTTGACGTGGCGGAGGCGATCGCCTGGTACGCCAGCCCGGGCTCGACGGCGGTCAACGGCAACGTCGTCCGCGTCTGCGGCCAGATGATGCTGGGGGCCTGACGTGGTCGGCGTCCCCGTCCTGCTCAAGGCGGCGCTGCCCAAGCTCCGCCCCGGGAGTGAGCTGCCCGACCTGCGCCTCGAGCGTCACGACGTGCCCGTCGACGCCGGGCACGTCGCGTCGTACGCCGCCCTCTGTGGCTTCCCCCGCAAGGACGTGCTGCCGCTGCCGTACCCGCACCTGCTGGCCTTCGGGCTGCACATGCGGATCATGACCGACGGCAGCTTCCCCTTCCAGGCCATCGGCACCGTCCACCTCGAGAACTCGATCACCCAGCACCGACCGATCGCGCTCACCGAGAAGCTCCAGGTCACCGCCCACCCCGAGCACCTCCGCCCGCACGCGAAGGGCCAGGTCTTCGACATGGTCACCCACGTGCACTCGCGCGGCGAGCTCGTGTGGGAGGAGACGTCGACGTTCCTGCGCCTGGGCCGCGGCCCGGACGACGCGCCCGCGGGCACGGCGTTCCCCGAGACGGCGCCGACCGGCATCCGGTGGCGGCTCCCGGCCGACCTGGGGCGGCGGTACGCCGCCGTCTCGGGCGATCGCAACCCGATCCACCTCTATCCCCTGACCGCGAAGGCGTTCGGCTTCCCGCGCCAGATCGCCCACGGCATGTGGTCGATGGCTCGCTGCGTCGGCGCGCTCGAGAACCGGCTGCCCGAAGCCGTCACCGTCGCCGTCGGCTTCAAGAAGCCGATCCTGCTGCCCGGCTCGGTGGCGTTCGGCTCGCGCCGGACCACGGAGCCCGGTGGCTACGCGTTCTCGCTGTCGTCGCCGTCCAGCGGCGCGCCGCACCTCGCGGGCGCGGCGACCCCCGCCTGACCGGTCGTCAGGCGGCGCCGCGCGGCAGGTCGGGCCCGGTCGCAGCGGTCGGCACCAGCCGGCGACGCCCGGACGCCGCGGCGTACGCCGCGCGCAGGCCGCCCCGAGGCGCGGTGCGGCTCGGGTCGATGGCGTGCGCGTGCAGCGTGTCGCGCAGCCGCACCAGCGCCTCGGTGCGCAGCTGCACCACCTGCGGCTCCGTCAGGCCGAGATCGGCGGCGAGTGCGGCGGTGGCGCGCTCGTCCAGGAAGTAGCCGTCCAGCACCAGGCGGTGCCGCTCCTCGAGGGCGCCGATCGCCTCGCGCAGGCCGGTGAGCCGCGCGTCGGCCGGCACGGTGCCGACGATGACGGGTGCGGGGCGCGACGCGGGGACGTCGGTGGTGCGCAGCACGACCAGGATCTCGCTGCGCACGACCGCGTTGGCGTAGACGAGGAAGTCGTCGTCGGCGACCGGGTCGTAGTCGCGGGCGGCCTGCACCGCGGCCACCAGGCCGACCGAGAGCAGCTCGTCGCGGTCGACGCACGACGGGATGCGCGCCGCCACCTCCCGCACGATGTCGTGCACGAGAGGCACCGCCGACAGCGTCAGCTCGTCGGCGCTGGGTCCGTCCTGTGCGTTGCTCATGGCAGCCCCATCGGCAGGATGGTGCGCCCCAGCAGTTCTGGACCAGACCAGCTGGTCGTCAGCCGCCCGACCGGTCGAGGCGTACGACGTCCAGCCCGAGCCACTCCGCGAGGGAGTCGATCTCGGCGTCAACGGCGGCGGCCACGTCGGGCGCGAAGGGCACGTCCTCGTGCACCGCTCGCACGACGAGCGCGCCCTCGGCGCGGTCTGCGCTCGCGTCGAGCTTCCCGACCAGGCGGTCGCCGTACAGGATCGGAAGCGCGTAGTAGCCCCATCGCCGCTGGGCCACGGGCTTGTACATCTCGAGCAGGTACTCGAACTCGAAGACCTCCCCCAGCCGCTTGCGGTCCTGCACGAGGCGGTCGAAGGGCGACAGCAGCGCGGCGCGCCCCTCGAACGGCGCGTCGAGCAGGGCGAGGTCGACCCGCCAGGAGCCGCGCACCCCCTCGACCACGGCCGGCACCCCGGCGTCACCCACGTCGTGCTGCTCCCCCGGCGACGAGGCGGCCTTCGCCCGGGCGATGCCCAGAGCGGCGAGCCGTCGCCGGTGGAGGATGCGGCCGGCCTCCTCGACGTCGGGCCACGGGTCGTCCGGGTAGACGCGGTCGGCCAGGTCCCACAGCTGCTCGCGACCCTCCCGCCCGACGCAAGCCACCTCGCCTCGGGCCACCATCAGCATCAGCAGCATCTGGACGTTGCGCGCGTTGTTCCACCCCGACGACCGCCACGGCACCTCGCAGGAGTCCGGGAGCTCGCTGGTCGGGAGCGGCCCGTCGCGGCGCAGCCGGTCGAGCAGGTCGCGGTGGCAGCCGGAGTTGGCCTCGACCCACTCCGCCCGGGCCACCTGCCAGTCCTGGAGCTCGCCCGTGCCGGGCCACGCCGCCATCTCGGCGCGGAAGAGCGTCAGATCCGCGGTGGGCCGGAAGAACCCCTGGTGCTCGATCAGCGTCTGCTCGTCGAGTGCCTCGCGCAGCGACGCGACGTCGTACGACGGGCCGAGCCTGCTCCACAGCACCAGGTCGGCGCTCGGCGCGATCGCGCTGGTCGGCTCGGCCTGCACCACGCTGAGGTGGCGCACCACCTCGACGAGGTCGTGCGGCCGGTCGGCCGTCAGCAGCTGAGCGCCTACGGCGAGGCGCCGGGCATCGGTCCGGCTGAGCCGGAGCGGCTCGGTCACGGCCGGCCGACCGGCTCCTTGGCGCCGGGGCCCTCGGACCCGGGGCGCCGCGGGCGGATCAGGCCCTCCTGGGCGGCCGTCGCCACCAGCGTCCCGTCGGCGGTGAAGATCCGGCCGAAGGCCAGGCCCCGCGCGCCCTGGGCCGACGGCGACCACTGGTCGTAGAGCCACCACTCGTCGGCCCGGAACGGCCGGTGAAACCACAGCGTGTGGTCGAGCGAGGCCATCTGCGTCTTCGAGGGGTTCACGTCGTGCACCGAGAGCGTCGAGCCCAGCAGGCTCACGTCGCTGGCGTAGGTGAAGGCCGCGACGTGGATCGCGGGGTCGTCGGGCAGGCCGTCGCGCAGCCGGATCCACATCCGCGCCTGCGAGACGTGCTCGTCGTCGGGGTCGAGCCCGAAGCGCGTGTTGCCGAGCCAGCGCACGTCGAGGGCGCCCCACTCCTTCGCGAGCGCGTCGGCCTCGGCGTTGCCGCCGCGACGCATCACGTCGACCAGGTCGAAGCCGGTCTCCGGGTCGCCGACCGACGGCATCGCGTCCTGGTGGTCGTAGCCCTCCTCGGGCTTCTGGAAGTTCAGGGTCTGGTAGTAGATCGGGCGGCCGTGCTGGCGGGCCACGACCCGGCGCGTGACGAACGAGCGGCCGTCCCGGATCCGCTCCACGTCGTACACGATCGGCACGGAGTAGTCGCCGCCGAGCAGGAAGTAGGAGTGCAGCGAGTGCACGGCGTACTCCGCGGGGACCGTGCGGATGCCGGCGATCAGCGCCTGGGCGGCGACCTGCCCGCCGTACACGCGGGCGCGAACGGTCTGGGGCTGCTTGCCGCGGAACAGGTCGACGTCGATCTGCTCGAGGTCGAGCAGGTCGACGAGCTCCTCGGTCGGGTTCTGCTCGGCCATCAGGCCCCCTTCCGCGGCCGGAGCACGGCCTCCTGCGCGACGGACGCCACCAGCGACCCGTCCTGGCCGAACACCCGGGCGATGACGAGGCCGCGGCCCGACGAGGCCGACGGCGAGACCTGGTCGTAGAGCCACCACTCGTCGGCCCGGAACGGCCGGTGGAACCACACGGCGTGGTCGAGCGACGCGACGAACACGTCGCCCCTGCCGAAGCTGACGCCGTGCGGCGCCATCGCCGCGCCCACCAGCGTCATGTCGGAGAGGTAGGTGAAGGCCGCCTGGTGGAAGAACGGCTCGTCGGGCAGCTTCGACGAGACCCGCAGCCACACCCGCTGCCGCGCCGGGTGGCGGTCGTCGGGCTCCAGCCCCGACGCCGACGAGCCGATCAACCGGATGTCGGCGACGTTCCACTGGTCGGCGTGCAGCTCCTGCTGCTGGCGCCGGGTCACCGGGCGCACGGACTCGTCGTCGGGACCGGGTACGTCGGGCATCGACTCCTGGTGCTCGAGCCCGGACTCGGCGAGGTGGAAGTTCACGGTCTGCGCGTAGATGGGCCGCCCGTGCTGCTGCGCGATCACGCGGCGGGTCAGGAACGAGCGACCGTCGCGGAGCTTCTCGACGTCGTAGATCGTCGGCACGGACGGGTCGCCGGGCTGGAGGAAGTAGGAGTGGAGCGAGTGCGCGGTGTAGGGCCCCTCGACCGTGCGGGAGGCCGCCACCAGCGATTGCGCGGCCACCTGGCCGCCGAAGACCATCGGGCGGGTCGTCGGCATCTGCGCGCCCCGGTAGAGGTCGTCGTCGATCCTCTCGAGATCGAGCAGCTCGAGCAGCTCGTCGGCGTCGCGCGGCATCTCAGTCCTTCTCCTGGTCGTCGCCGTCCTGCGGCTCGGGGTCCTCGGGGCCGTCGAGCCCGGCGAGGAACTGCTCGAACTGGGCCCCGATCTCCTCGCCGGTGGGCAGCGGCTGGTCGGCCGCGAGCAGGTTGGAGCCGCGGTCCTCGGAGCGCTCGAACGCGTCGTACTGCCGCTCCAGCGCCGCGACCACCTCCGCGACCTCCTCGTTGGCCGCGAGGTAGCCCGCGATCTCGGCGTCCTTGTCCTCGGCCTCGGCACGCAGGCCGGAGAGGTCGATCGTCAGCCGGCCGGCGAGCTCCACCTGCTCGAGCAGCGCGGCGGCGGCCAGCGGGTAGTCCATCTGCGCGAGGTAGTGGGGCACGTGCGCCACGAAGCCCATCGCATCGTGGCCCCACTCCCCCAGCCGGATCTCCAGCAGGGCCTGGGCGCTGCTCGGGATGCGCAGCTCGCCACGCCAGGGGCTCTCGCCCGTGAGCAGCGCGGGGTCGTTGGCGTGCGGGGTCAGCGCGATCGGGCGCGTGTGCGGCACCGCCATCGGCACCGACCCGATCCCCACGACACGGCTGACGCCCAGGCGCTCGACGACCTCGCGCACCGCCCGGCAGAAGGCCTCCCACCGGATGTCGGGCTCGGGACCGTGGAGGAGCAGGTACGGCGTACCGCCAGCGTCGCGCAGCAGCCGCACGACCAGGCGCGGTGCGGCGTACGACGCGTAGTGGTCGCGCACGAAGGACATCGGGGGCCGGCGGGCTCGGTAGTCGTGGAGCTGGTCGATGTCGAACGTCGCCACGACCGGGCCCTCGGACAGGTCGACGAGGTGCTGGGCCGCCCGGCCCGCCGCGTTGCCGGCGTCGAGGAACCCGTCGAGCACGAGCACCATCGTCAGCGAAGCGCCGTCCTCGAGCTCGGGAACGTCGTCGACGATGTGCACGAGGCGGCGATCCGGCATGGGCTACAGCGTAGTGACGACCGGCGCGGACTTCGGGGACCCCCGGCGAGGGAGAGGTCACACGCGCACCGTTATTACCCGCTGGTAACCTGTGCGCGTCCACTGCTTTCCGCTCCGAGGAGAACCCGTGCCCCGACAGTCGCGAGAGGTCGTCTTCGTCGACGGCGTGCGCACCCCGTTCGGCAAGGCCAAGGGCCAGTACGCCGAGACCCGCGCCGACGACCTCGTCATCAAGTGCATCCGTGAGCTGCTGCGTCGCAACCCGTCGCTGCCGCCGGAGCGCGTCGACGAGGTGGCCGTCGCCGCGACCACCCAGATCGGCGACCAGGGCCTGACCATCGGCCGCACCGCCGCGCTGCTGTCCGGGCTGCCGCAGAGCGTCCCCGGCTACGCGATCGACCGGATGTGCGCCGGCGCGATGACCGCCGTCACGACCACGGCGTCCGGCATCGCCTTCGGCGCGTACGACGTCGCGATCGCAGGCGGCGTCGAGCACATGGGCCGCCACCCCATGGGCGAGGGCGTCGACCCCAACCCGCGCATCCTCTCCGAGCGGCTCGTCGACCCCGACGCGCTCGTGATGGGCAAGACCGCGGAGAACCTGCACGACCGCTACCCGACGATCACCAAGGAGCGCGTCGACGCCTACGCGGTGCGCTCGCAGCAGAAGACGGCTGCGGCGTACGACTCCGGCCGGATCCAGCCCGACCTGGTGCCGGTCGCGACCCGCTCCGCCGAGGAGGGCTGGGGCCTCGCCACCACCGACGAGCCGATGCGTCCCGCCACGACCATGGAGTCGCTGGCCGCGCTCAAGACGCCGTTCCGCCCGCACGGCAAGGTGACCGCGGGCAACGCCGCCGGCATCAACGACGGCGCGACCGCCGCGCTGCTCGCCGATGAGGAGACCGCGCGCGAGCTCGGGCTGCCGGTCAAGATGCGCCTGGTGTCCTACTCCTTCGTCGGCGTCGAGCCCGAGGTGATGGGCGCCGGCCCGATCCCGGCGACCGAGAAGGCCCTCAAGCAGGCCGGCCTGACCATCGACGAGATCGGCGCGTTCGAGGTCAACGAGGCCTTCGCCGTGCAGGTGCTCGCCTTCCTCGAGCACTTCGGCATCGCCGACGACGACGAGCGGGTCAACCCGTACGGCGGCGCGATCGCGATGGGCCACCCGCTGGCGTCGTCCGGCGTGCGGCTGATGACCCAGCTCGCGAAGGCGTTCGAGGAGCGCCCCGAGGTCCGCTACGGCCTGACCACCATGTGCATCGGCATCGGCATGGGCGGCACCGTCATCTGGGAGAACCCGCACTGGACTGGAGAGAACGCCTGATGAGCGACCTGACGAACCTGCTGAACCGCGCCCAGGAGATCTCCTCCGACGCCGAGCGCGTCACCCGGGCCCACCTGCGCAGGGCGACGCTCCCCGGCGGCGCCGTGCTCGGCCTGATCACACTCGACAACGGCGAGGACCACACGAAGCCGAACACCTTCGGCCCGCGCTCGCTCCTCGCCCTCAACGAGGCCATCGACGCCGCGCTCGCCGACGACGAGATCACCGCGATCGGCGTCACCGGCAAGCCGTTCATCCTGGCAGCGGGCGCCGACCTGACGTCGATCGCCGGGGGCGGCTCCGACGGCGTGCGCGTCGTGGCGGAGCTCGGCCACGCGGTCTTCCGCAAGCTCGGCGAGGGCGGGAAGCCGTCCTTCGGGTTCATCAACGGCCTCGCCCTCGGTGGCGGCCTCGAGGTCGCCCTGCACTGCACCTACCGCACGGTGATGGACAGCGCCCCCGCGCTCGGCCTGCCCGAGGTCATGCTCGGCCTGATCCCCGGCTGGGGCGGCGCCTTCCTGGTGCCGAACCTGGTCGGCGCCGACAAGGCGGTGACCGCGATCCTCGAGAACCCGCTCAACAACGGCAAGTCGCTGGGCGGCGCTGCGGCGTACGAGCTCGGCCTCGCCGACGCGGTCTTCTCCGGCGCGGACTTCCTGGAGCAGTCGCTGCTCTGGGCCGACGCGGTGCTCCGCGGCGAGATCGTCGTCGACCGCCCGGCGGTCGACCGCGGTGAGGCGTGGGACGCCGCCGTCGCGCGCGCCCGCGCCGTCGCGCAGTCGAAGACGGGTGGCGCGAGCCCGGCCGCGCTCAAGGCCGTCGAGCTCATCGACGCGGCCCGCGACGGCGACCGCGACGCGGGCTTCGCGCGCGAGGACGACGCGCTCGAGGCCCTGTCGCGTACGCCGGAGCTGCTGGCCTCGCTCTACGCGTTCGATCTGGTGCAGAAGCGGGCGAAGCGCCCGGCCGGCGCGCCCGACAGGTCACTCGCCCGTCCGGTGACCAAGGTCGGCATCGTCGGCGCGGGCCTGATGGCCTCGCAGCTGGCGCTGCTCTTCGTGCGCCGCCTCGAGGTGCCGGTCGTGCTGACCGACCTCGACCAGGAGCGCGTGGACAAGGGCGTCGGCTACGTGCACGCCGAGATCGACAAGCTGCTCGCCAAGGGCCGGATCAAGGCCGACAAGGCCAACCGCCACAAGGCACTCGTCACCGGCGCGGTCGACAAGAGCGACGTCTTCGCGGACGCCGACTTCGTGATCGAGGCGGTCTTCGAGGAGATGTCGGTCAAGAAGTCGGTGTTCGCCGACGTCGAGAGGGCCGTCTCCCCCGAGTGCATCCTCGCGACCAACACCTCGTCGCTGTCGATCACGGAGATGGCGGCCGACCTCGAGCACCCCGAGCGGGTCGTCGGCTTCCACTTCTTCAACCCGGTCGCGGTGATGCCGCTGCTGGAGATCGTCCGCGGCGGCAAGACCTCCGACGAGGCGCTCGCGACGGCGTTCGCGACCGGCAAGGCGCTGAAGAAGACCACGATCCTGGTCAACGACAGCCCGTCGTTCATCGTGAACCGGCTGCTCGGCCGCTTCATGGGCGAGGTCGGGCGGATCGTCGACGAGGGCACGCCGGTGCCGGTCGTCGACGGCGCCTTCGCGGGCGTCGCGCCGATGCCGCCGTTCGTGCTGCTGTCGCTCGTCGGGCCGGCGATCGCGCTGCACAACAACGAGACGCTGCACGGCGCGTTCCCGGACCGCTTCTACGTCTCCCCCGCGCTCGAGCGGGTCGTCGCGGCGAGGAAGGCGTCGTACTACGGCGCCGACGGCAGCCTCGACCCCGAGGTCGAGGCGCTGCTCGAGCAGCCGGCGTCACCGGTCGTGCTCACGGCCGACGAGGTCCGCACGCGGGTGCTCACCGGCCTGGCCGACGAGGCCCGCCGGATGCTCGACGAGGGTGTCGTCGTCGCGGCCGAGGACCTGGACCTGGCGATGATCACGGGTGCAGGATTCTCGTTCTGGAACGGCGGTCTGACGATGCTTCTCGAGCGGGAGGGACTCGGGAAGTTCCACTGACCGCTGGAGGCCCGACCCGGTGCCCAGCTGAATTCGGCTAGCGCGCCGGGTCGGGCCGCTCCTCCAGCGCGACGAGCAGGTGCACCGGCACCGCCTCGCTCTTGCCCTTGAGCTCCAGGTCGCCGAGCGGCACCGTCGTCGCGTCGGGGAGCAGCGCCTTGGTCGCTGCGCCGACCGCGACGCCGCCGGCCGGCGCCTTGCCCTCGATGCGCGAGGCCGTGTTGACGACGTCCCCGATCACGGTGTGCGTGCGGCCGCCGGCGGTGCCGAGCAGGCTCACCGCGACCGGGCCGGTGTTGATGCCGACCCGGAACCGCGGCCAGTCCGGGTGGTCGGCGTGCACCCGTCCGGCCGCGGCCTGCAGCGCCAGCCCGGCCGCAGCGGCGCGCCGCGGGTGGTCCGACTGGTCGCCACGCTTGTTGAAGGTCACCATCAGGGCGTCGCCGACGATCCGGTCGACGTCGCCGCCGTACGGGTCGACGACCGCCGGGACCGTCGCCGCGAAGTAGGCGTTGAGCATCGCGGTGACCTCCTCCGGGTCATGCCCCTCGGAGTACGTCGTGAAGCCCTGCAGGTCCGCGAAGAGCACGCTGATGACCCGGGTGCCCGACGTCGTCGCGGGCAGGTAGAGGTCGGCGAACCGCTCCTCGTGCCACGACGCACGCGCCCCGAGCGCGACGAGCGCGAAGGCTGCGAGCAGCAGCAGGTGCCACTCCCACCACGCGAGGTGCCAGTTGTCGGCGAGGGCGATTGCGACCATCGCCTCCGCCAGCAGCACGAAGGCCGACAGCATCGCCAGCAGCACCACCGACGGCCGCCGCAGCCAGAGCTGCGCGTAGCGGGCGGCCGCGATCCCGTAGAGCACGATCGCGATCACGGCGAGCACGTCGGTGACCGCGTCGTCGGCCGTGGGCGGCCGGTCGAGCGGTGGCAGGCCGAGCAGCGACCACGCGCCCCAGCCCGCCATCACGGCCAGCAGCGCGATGCGCAGCGCCCGGCCCCGCCGTACCTCTGCCTCCGCGCGCGCGGCCGGGATGTCGCGCCCCGAGAGCACCGCGAAGACGGAGCCGACCGCGACGCCGATCGGCGTCGCGAGCATGAAGCCCAGGTTGGCGGCGTCGAGCACCATGCCGGGCGTCGCCAGCGCGTGGAGCGCGAGGAACCCGGCCGAGGCGAGGAACGTCAGCGACACCTGCAGCACCCGCGCGTCGCCGCGCCGGATCGCGGCGTCACCGGTCGCGTACGCGAGCCCGGCGGCCACGGCAGCGGTCGCGAAGACCAGCCAGAAGTGCGCCGGCTGGTGCTCCCAGGTCACATCGAGGTCGGACTGCGTGAGCAGCAGCGCCAGCCCCACCAGGGGCAGCAGCAGGGCGACGGCGCCGCCGGCGAGCCGGGCGGGCGAGGGCGTGCGCCGCTCAGCCATGCGCCGTGCTCAGGTGGGTGTGGACCTGGGAGACGACGACGGAGCCCTCCCCCACGGCCGACGCGACCCGCTTGACCGAGCCGCAGCGCACGTCGCCGACGGCGAACACCCCCGGGAGCGTCGTCTCGAACGGCTGCGGCGGCCGTTCGAGCGGCCAGGCGTCCGACCTCGCGGCGTCGGCTCCGGTGAGCAGGAACCCGTGGCCGTCGCGCCCCACCTCCGGCGGCAGCCAGTCGGTCCGCGGCTGGGCGCCGATCATCACGAAGAGCCCGTTGAGGGCGACCTCCCGCTGCTCCCCGCTGGTCCGGTGCCGAATAGTCACCTGCTCGAGGCGTCCGTCGCCGGCGCCGTCGACGACCTCGCTCTCGGTGAGCACCTCGATGACGGGCTCGGCGTCGATCGCGTCGATGAGGTACGCCGACATGCTGTCGACGAGGTCGGGTCCGCGGACCACCAGGTAGACGCGGGTGCAGTAGCGGGCGAGGTGGAGGACCGCCTGCCCGGCCGAGTTCCCGCCGCCCACGACCGCGGCGTCGAGCCCGGTCAGCGCGTGGGCAGCCGACACGTTGGCGCCGTAGTAGACGCCCTTGCCCGACAACTGCTCGAGGGAGGGCACCTGGAGCCGGCGGTAGGAGACACCGGAGGCCAGGACGACGGTTCGGGTGGACACCTCGCCGACGTCGGCGACCGTGGCCACGAACCGGTCGCCGTCGCGGCGCAGCCCAGCCACCTCCCGCATCAGCACGAACTGCGCGCCGAAGACCCAGGCCTGCTGGTAGCCGCGCTGGGTGAGCTCGGAGCCCCGGAGGCCGCGGGAGAAGCCGAGGTAGTTGCGGATCAGCGAGCTCGTGCCGGCCTGGCCGCCGAGGGCCTCCCGCTCGACCACGAGCGTGCGCAGGCCCTCGGACGCGGCGTACACCGCGGCACCGAGCCCGCCCGGCCCGGCGCCCACGACGAGCACGTCATACTCGCGCTCGTCGGGGAGCTGCGTCGACATGCCCCACGCCTCGACGATCTCGATGTCGGTGGGGTCGACGAGGGCCAGGCCGCCGAGCGCGCGCAGCCAGACGACGACCTCGGCCCCGGACGCGGCGTACCGCTCGTAGATCTCGCCGCCGGTCTCGGAGTCGCGGGCGCGGAAGGAGTACGGGATCCGGTTGCGGCTCAGCAGGTCGCTGATCGCGAACCCGCGGGCCGACGACCGGTCGGCGACGACCACGACCTCGCGGAAGCTCTGCGGCTCGTTGCGCGACCAGTCCTGCACGAACTCCGCGATGGTCCGGTGGAAGAGCTCGTCCTGCTGCGCCCACGGCTTCAACACGTAGTAGTCGATGTCGCCGACCGCGACCGCGCGGAGGATCCGCTGCGCCGTCCCGCGGTCGGCCCAGGAGCCCCACGGCACCAGCATCGCCCGCCGCGCCTCCGGGTGGAGGGTCCGCGACGCGGCGAAGATCCGGCTGCGCTCCTCGTCGGCCAGCTCGGCGGCGACGAGCACGATCGCGACCCGCTCCGACCGTGCGTGGGCGCCCTCGATCGTGGAGACCGCGTCGTCGCAGCGCAGCTCGCCGCGGATGCCGTAGTCGCTGCCGAAAGCCCGCTGCAGCTCGCCCTCGATCCGGTGCAGCTGCAGCGGGTCGGCGTCGACCGCCAGGAGGAGCGGACGGTCACCCCAGTCCGCACCGAGCATGTCTCGACGCTAGGCCGACCACACCCGCGTGGCGTCCCCCATATCGGTGACGGCTCCCCTACTCGAGGGGCATCTCGACGCCGTGCTCGGAGGCGGGACGGGCACCGATGATCCGGCGCTCGGACTCGGTGATCGGCACGTCGTTGATGCTCGCCTCCCGGCGCAGCATCAGCCCGTGCTCGTCGAACTCCCACAGCTCGTTGCCGTAGCTGCGCCACCACTGGCCGGCGCGGTCGTGGCACTCGTACTGGAAGCGCACGGCGATCCGGTTGCCCTCGAACGCCCAGAGGTTCTTGCGCAGCGCGTAGTCCAGCTCGCGCTCCCACTTCGCCGTCAGGAACTCGACGATCTGCGTGCGGCCCCGGATGAAGGCGTCCCTGTTCCGCCAGACCGAGTCCGGTGCGTACGCCAGGGCCACCCGCTCCGGCTCTCGCGTGTTCCACGCGTCCTCGGCTGCCTGGACCTTCTGCGCCGCGGTCTCCGCGGTGAACGGAGGGAACGGCGGGCGAGCTTCTGACATCACGACTCCTCGGGTCCGTCGTCAGGAACGGCTGCGGATCACGATCAGTCTCCTCCCGGCGCCAACCCGCTGACCCGGGCATCTGGTCCGCGGCGCCGTACCGTCGCCCCTTGTCGGTGGTTGCGGGAAGGATCGGCACATGGCGACCGATCCTCCCCAGCTCATCGTGCGCGACGCTGCGGCGTGGCGGACCTGGCTTGCCGAGAACGTGGACGAGCAGGCCGGCGTGTGGCTGGTCCTGGCCAGGAAGGGGACGACGGATCCGACGAGCCTGAGGTATGCCGCCGCACTCGAGGAGGCGCTGTGTCACGGCTGGATCGACGGTCAGGCCCGTCGCCGAGATGAGGACACGTACGTGCAGCGGTTCACGCCGCGTCGACGTCGGAGCATGTGGTCGCAACGCAACGTCGGCATCGTCGAGCGGCTCACGGCTGAGGGCCGCATGCATCCCCAGGGTCTGTCCGAGGTGGCGCGGGCGAAGGCCGACGGGCGCTGGGAGGCGGCGTACGCCGGGCCGGCCACCGCAGAGATCCCCGCGGACCTGACGGAGGCGCTGGCCGCGCGCCCGGAGGCGCAGGCGATGTTCGAGAGTCTCACCAGCCAGAACCGCTTCGCCGTACTGCACCGTCTCGGTGCCGCCAAGCGGCAGGAGACGCGAGTCCGGCGGATCGAGCAGTACGTCGACATGCTGGCTCGTGGCGAGACGTTCTACCCGCAGCGCAAGCGCTCGGATCCGGGCTAGGGATCGAGTCGGACCCGTGTGGGCGGCACCTCCCGGGGCGCCGCGCTAGCGTCGAGCGCGTGCCGAGCCCGTCGGAGGACACCAACCGGAGGATGCTGCGTGCCAGGGACGCGATGGATCGCCGCTACGCCGAGTCGCTCGACGTGCCGGCACTCGCGGCCATCGCCCACCTGTCGGCCTCGCGGTTCTCGCGGGTGTTCAAGGACACCTTCGGTGAGACTCCGCACCGTTACCTGCAGCGGCGCCGGGTCGAGCGGGCGATGACGTTGCTGCGTCAGACCGACCGGCCGGTGACCCAGGTGGCTTGGGACGTCGGGTTCGCGAGCCTGGGGACCTTCAGCCGGACCTTCAGCTCGATCGTTGGTTGCACGCCCAGCGAATTCCGCGTCCTGCATGAGCCGGTGGACGTCCCGTCGTGCTTCATCGCCTCCTGGACCAGGCCCCGGGAGGGGACAGTCGTTTCGGAGAAGCGCACCCTGCCCGGCGGGCCGTAGCGTTCCCGCCATGACCAACCACATCCAGACACTTCAGATCACGACCCTGCACGTGCTCGACCAGGAAGAGGCGGTGGCGTTCTACTGCGGAGTGCTCGGGTTCGAGGTGAGCAACGACGTCGACATGGGATTCATGCGCTGGCTCACGATCGCGCTGCCCTCCGACCCGGAGCACCACGTGCTGCTGACCGTCCCGGGCGCGCCCGTGCACGACGAGGCGACCGCCGCGCAGGTGCGCGACCTGCTCACCAAGGGCGCGCTCGGCGGCATCTTCCTGACCAGCGACGACGTGCGTGCGACGTACGACGCGGTGGTCGCCGCCGGTGCCGAGATCACCCAGGAGGTCGTCGAGCAGCCCTACGGCACCGACTTCGGTGCGCGCGACCCGTTCGGCAACTCGGTTCGGGTCGCCCAGCGCTCCGCCGCGTCCAACGAGGAGATCCAGGAGGCGTACGACGCCGCGAAGGCGTGACCGCCCTACCATCAGCGGGTGCCCGAGACCGACCGCGTTGGGAGCGCTCAGCGGATCCTCGTGTACGGCGCCACCGGCTCCGGCAAGTCGATCATGGCGTCCCGGTTGTCGGAGCTGACCGCGATCTCGTGGACGAGTGTCGACGACATCTGCTGGGGTCCGGGATGGGTCCAGATGCCCCAGGACGAGCAGGTCGCCCACTTCGACGCGCTCACCAGGAGACCGTCCTGGATCCTGGACTCGGCGTACGGCGGGTGGCGCCACCTCGTCCACGACCGAGCGGACCTGGTGGTCGCGCTGGACTACTCCCGGCTGACCAGCCTCACCCGTCTCCTCCGACGCACCGCGTCCCGGATCCGCGACCGGCAGGAGATCTGCAACGGAAACCACGAGTCATGGCGCACGGTGTTCGCCCGCGACTCGCTCGTCGTCTGGCACTTCACATCCTTCCGCAACAAGCGCAGGGAGATGCGGGCGTGGGCCGCAGCCGCCGACGGACCCTGCGTGATCCGGCTGTCACGACCGGCCGACGCACGTTCCTTTTTGGCGGCCGAACACGCCCGGCGCTAGGCCGACCGCACCTTCGTGGCGTCTCCCAGCTCGGTGCCGGCTCGACGTCGGCCGTAGGTCAGCAGCACGGCTCCGATGCCGATCAGTGCGAGCCCGGCCGGAAGCAGGGTCATCGGGGGTCCACCCAGCTGCGGGAGGGGCGAGCCGGCGATCCCGCAGCGACTCAGGTCTCGAGGCGCGAGGCTCGGCGACGCGCACGGGTCACCGCCCACCGGGTCCGAGACGAGGGCGACCGGTTGGACCTGGCGTCGGACCGCCCAGGCTCGCGCGGCGGCGCTGCGCGCCGGCGGGTGAGCAGCCGGGGCCTGCTTCGGGACCGGGCGGCCGGCCCGGACGTGGTCCCGTGGCGACGACGCGGTCGAGGAGGCCGCCGTCTGCGGCGCGGCCTCGATCGGTGGCGGAGCCGATGTCCCGGTCTCGGGGGCCGCCACTGCCTCCCTCGGCTCCTGCACGACCGGCGTGTGCTCGACCGGCGCGTGGTCGACCGGCTTGGGCGCGACCGGCTTGTTCCCGACCGGCTCGGGCGCCTTCCGCACGATGTCGGCGGGGGCCTGGGGAGTGTCGGTGACTTGTTCGACCGCGTCACCCACAGCGTCGACGGCGGGCCCGTCCACGGCGCCCTCCACCACGTCTCCGGCGGCGCCGTCGACAACGCCGCCCGCGCCGCCCACCACGCCGCCCACGACGTCACCGGTGGGCTCGCCGGCCACGTCGCCGGCCACGTCGCCGGCCACGTCGCCCACCACGTCGCCGACGTCGCCGACGACTCCGTCCGCCAGCGCCGGCCCCGCTGCCACCCAGGACAGCAGGATCACGCCGCTTACGGCCAGGATCCTGACTCCCATCGATGCTCGAACCATGGCGAGCTCCCCTCCGCCGATCCCTCAGGCTGCGGCACCCGCACAGCCTGCATGGGTAACGACGGTGCCCGGCGATGTGTTACGGCAGACCCCGCGGTGCGTGCCTACCCTCGGTGCGTGGACACCGAGGACGTACGCATCGCGATCTACGACCAGTTCCGGCGCGGCCAGATCCCCTCGGTGTCATCGCTCGCCACGGACCTGTCGGTCACGACCGACGAGGTCAGAGCCGAGCTGACGACCCTTGCCGGCCAGCGGCACCTCGCACTCGGGGCGGACGGCGAGATCACGATGGCGCACCCCTTCACGGCAGTCCCGCTGGGATTCTCGGTGATGGGCCGGGACAGGTTGTGGTGGGGCGGCTGCGCGTGGGACTCGTTCGCGATCCCTCACCTGCTGCCCGACCAGAGCCCGGCGCTGGTGGCCACGGCCTGCCCCGCCTGCGACAGGCCCCATGCCTGGCAGGTCGACAACGAGCAGCCCCCGCAGGGCGATCAGGTCGCGCACTTCCTGGTGCCGGCCAGCCACATGTGGGACGACGTGGTCCACACCTGCGGCAACCAGCGGATCTTCTGCTCCGAGCACTGCGTCGACGCGTGGCTGGACAGGACCGGGCTCGCGCGCGGCTACGTGATGGACCTGCCGACACTCTGGCGACTCGCGTCGGAGTGGTACGCCGGCCGGCTCGACCGCGGCTACGTCCGCCGTGAACCGGGCGCAGCCGCCGACTACCTGCGCAGCGTCGGACTCAGCGGCGCGTTCTGGGGACTCCCGGACTGACGCGTCAGGCGCTCCCGGCCCGCCAGGCTCGGCAGAGGCGGAGATAGTTCTCGGCGACGGCGGCGCGTACGCCGTGCTCGTCCAGCTCGCCGCGGGCGTGGGCGAGGGCGGGCGCGTTCCAGAGCGAGCGGCCGACGGCGAAGCCGACGTAGCCGGGGGTGGCCGCACCGACGGCGAGCCACTGCTCGACCCGGTCCAGGTCGGCGCCGCGGCCGAGCACGATGCAGGAGACGTCGGGCCGGCCGTCGGCACGGGCGGCGGCGACCACGGCCGCGGCGTCGGCGGTCGAGTCGAGGCCCTCGATCTTCCAGACCGCCGGGTCGGCGCCGGCGGCGCGGAGCCGGTGGACGGCGTCGACCATGAGCCCGGGTCGCATCTCGGCGTCCCAGCGCTGCAGGTCCGGCCCGGAGGCGGCGCGCTGGGCCGGGGTCGGCGGCATCAGCACCTCGACGATGAGCGGGAGCCCACGGTCGAGGCACCAGTCCGACATCTCCCCCAGGCGGTCGGCCTGGCGGGCGTTCAGGTCGGCGTCGCCCTCGGGGTTGTAGCGGAGCAGCACCTTCACCAGGTCGGGCGCGAGCCGGTCCACCACGGCGGCGGTGGCGTCGAGCGTCTCGCCGTACTCCCACTGGAGCTCGCCCTGGCCGCTGCGCTCGAGCGGGAGGCAGACCAGCGCGCCGGCGGCGCGGGCGTCGGCGACCAGCGGGCCGCCGTACTCCTCGTCGAGCAGCACCGTGGCACCGCGCGGATCGTCGAGCTCGCCCAGGGCGTCGAGGAAGCCGTCGAGGACCACCCGCTTGACCGCCCGCGCACGGGCGGTCTCCGCGGCGGGGTCGGAGCCGTCGAGCCCGAGGAGGGTGCGGTAGGAGTCGCGGTGGTCCATCGCGAAGATCAGCAGCGGGTCGGTCCAGCCGGGGACCGTGCTCATGTGGGCTCCTCGATGTCGTCGGGCTCGGGTACGGCGGCGAGCCGTCGCGCCGCGGAGGGCGGCGCCAGGGTCACGGTGGCACCGGCCGACCGGAGCCGCTGGACCTCGGCGGGGTCGGCCTGGGCGTCGGTGATGATCTCGTCGACGTCGTCGATGCCGGCGATCCGGGCGAGGTGCACGCGGCCCAGCTTGCTGCCGTCGGCGACCACGATCACCCGGCGCGCCCGGGAGAGCAGGGCGGCGTTGGTCTGCGCCTCGACCTCGTCGTGGGTCGTCAGCCCGCCGTCGGGGTCGACCCCGTCGACACCGACGATGGCGACCCCGACGTTGAGCACGCGCAGCGCCTGCTCGCTCCAGAGACCGACCAGCTCGTAGGACTGCGGCCGAGCGACGCCGCCTGGCACGACCACCTTGACCTTGGGCCGGAGCGCGAGCTCGGCGGCGATGTTCAGCGCGTTGGTCACCACCGACAGCGACTCGCGGACGGCGAGCTGGCGGGCGACCTCGGTCGTCGTGCTGCCACCGGTGAGGCCGACGACCGCGCCCATCGGGACCCGGCTGACCGCGACGCGGGCGATGTCGCGCTTCTGCGCGGTCTGGGCGGCGCGGTAGCGCAGCGGCAGCTCGTGGGCGGCCTCGACGGCGACCGCTCCGCCGTGGGTGCGCTCGAGCAGCTTCTGCTCCTCGAGCAGCTGCAGGTCCCGTCGTACGGTCGCGAGCGAGACACCGAACATCGCGGCCAGCTCGGGCACGCTGATAGACCCGGCGGCATCGAGGTGGTCGAGGATCGCCGACACGCGGTCGGCGCGCCGCCAGGACCGCGGACTCGACGGGCTCGGCATGGCGTCCACTATGAGCGACGCGATCACCTGAGCGCACACAAACGCGCAGGGTGCGTTGCTTGTTCGTACGGCGACCGGGACGCCTCGGTGTTCACTGACGCCATGACTCCAGGCGGGCCACCCGTGATCACCTTCATCGGCGCCGGCAGCGTGGTCTTCACCAAGGACCTGCTGCACGACCTCCTGTCGATGCCCGAGCTGGCCGGCAGCACCATCCGGCTGCACGACATCGACGCCCAGCGGCTGGTGACGGCGGAGGCGATCGCGCACCGGATGGCGGCCCAGGTCGGCGCGAAGCCGACCGTCTCCACCCACCTGTCGCTGGACGAGGCCGTGGCCGGGGCGGACTTCTGCATCAACGCCGTCAACGTCGGCGGGCATCCCGCGACCGTGACGGACTTCGAGGTGCCCGCGGCGTACGGCCTGCGCCAGACGATCGGCGACACGCTCGGCGTCGGCGGCATCTTCCGCGCCCTCCGCACGTACCCGGTGCTCGACCGGATCGCCGCGGCGATGCTCGAGGGGTGCCCGGACGCGTGGCTGCTCAACTACACCAACCCGATGTCGATGAACGTCACCTACCTCGCGCGCCGTCATCCGCGGCTCAAGGTGCTCGGCCTGTGCCACTCGGTCTACTGGACCGTGCACGACCTGTGCGAGCTGCTGGGCGTGCCGCTCGAAGGCACGTCGTACCGCGCGGCCGGCGTCAACCACCAGGCGTGGCTGCTGCACTGGGAGCACGAGGGGCGTGACCTCTACCCGCTGCTCGACGCCCGGATCGCCGAGGATCCCCAGCTGCGGCGGCGCGTGCGCGTCGACATGTACCGCCGGCTGGGCCGCTACCCGACCGAGACCAGCGAGCACTCCAGCGAGTACGTGCCGTGGTACCTGCGCGACGAGCGCGAGGTCGAGCGGCTGCGGATCCCGGTCGGGGACTACCTCGGGATCAGCGCCGGCAACCTCGCGGAGCACGACGCGACGCGGGCGCTGCTGGAGACCGACGAGCCGCTGGAGACCGCCGACGCGACGGAGTACGCCCCGCAGGTGATCCACTCGCTGGTCACCGGCACGCCGCGGGTCATCCACGCCACGGTCGCGAACGACGGGCTCATCGACGGCCTGCCCGCCGGCCTCGGCGTCGAGGTGCCGGTCGCCCTCGACGCGGCCGGTCCCGCGCCGGCGCGCGTCGGCGCCCTGCCTCCGGTCTGCGCGGCGCTCAACCGCAGCTTCCTCAACGTGGTCGACCTGGTCGCCGAGGCCGCGGTCACCGGCGACCCGAGGGTGCTCCGCCAGGCCGCCATGGTCGACCCCAATGCGGCCGCGTCGCTGACCGTGGACGAGATCTGGTCGCTGGTCGACGCGATGGTGGCCGCTCACGGCGACCGGCTGCCGGAGCCGTTGCGCGTGCCTCTGGAGCTCTAGAGACCAAGCACCCGCTGGGCGTTGTCGCGGTAGACAGCGCGGAGCAGGGTCTCGGGCAGGGCGCAGCCGCTGACCCGCCACCTGCCCTGCGGCGGGAGCGCGTCCTCGTCGACGTACGAGAAGTGCTCGTCGTCGGTCTCGAGGAAGCGCCACCAGCGGCGGTACTCCCCGAGCTCCGGCGGGAAGCAGTCGCTCCCGAAGAGGACCCGCTCGGGGAACGCCTCGACCAACCGGCGGAAGGCCCGCGGTTGCCGGCCGACCTCGGCGAGCCGGCCGCCGGTGTCGACGTGCCAGTTCGGCAGCCGGCGCAGCGCCTCGCCGACGGCGGTGAGGTCCTCGGCGTGGCAGCCCACGTGTGCCCCGACGAACGTCGTCCCCGGGCACGCCCCCACCAGCCGGTGGAGCGCGGCCATCAGCTCGTGGAACGACGGGTGCTCGGGACCCCCGAACCACCAGTCGGGGTGCACGCCGAGCTCCTCGATGCGCTCGTTGCGCTCGTCCAGCGGGTCGAAGAACGCCACCGGGTCGGCCGTGTGGATGAGCACCGGCAGTCCCAGCTCGCCGGCTGCCCGGCACACCGCCACCACGCGGGGGTCGTCGGGCGCGACCAGCCGGCCGGACCCGTCGCGCACCCGGAGCCCCAGGTCCTTCCAGACCTTCAGCCCGCGAGCGCCCGCCGCGGCCGACTCCCCGAGCTGCGTGATCAGCGCGTCGCCGGAGTCGAGCAGGGTCCAGTCCACGTGGCAGAAGGTGACGAAGCGGCCGGGGTGCGCGGCGTCGTACCGGGCGAGGTTCTCGGCCAGCTCGCTCCCCCACCGGCCGTCCAGGTTGACCAGCGTCTCCACGCCCGCGGCGTCCATCACCTCGAGCACGTCGGCGAGCGACGCCAGCCAGCCGCCGTCCGCGGCGAGCCACCGGCCGACGTGGTTGTGCGCGTCGACGGCGGGCACGAGCGGGCGCGGTACCTCGTGGGCGGGCAGCACCACCCGCGGACGCGGCCGCCAGCGCGAGAGCGGCAGATCGGTCACGACTCCGATTCTGGACGCCGCGCGCAGCTTGCGGCCGATGCGCGCGCGTCATCCTGCGCGTTTGCGCGCAATCCTCGACAGCCCGCGAGGCCGAGCGCGTTACTGAGCGCGTGAGCCAGACCAGCACGGAGATCTCGGGACAGCCCGCCGCCTGGACCCAGGCCGCCCGCGACGGAGCCGGCGCGACCGTGCCGCCGGCAGGGTCGTCGGTCCTCGTGATCGGCTGCGGCACGTCCGCGTTCGTCGCCCACGCGATGGCCCGGCTCCGCGAGGAGCGCGGGCTCGGCGCGACGGACTGGGCCTACGCGTCGGAGATGCCCGTGGGCCGGCGCTACGACCACCTGGTCGCCATCACCCGCTCGGGCACGACGACCGAGATCCTGCAGGCGTTGGCGACCGGCGCCGGCACGCGCACCACCTGCGTGACCGCGGTCCCGGGGACGCCGGTGCCCGACGCGTGCGACGTCGTCGTCGACCTCTCGTACGCCGACGAGACGTCGATCGTGCAGACCCGCTTCCCGACCACCGCGCTCGTGCACTGGCGGGCCGCGCTCGGCGAGGACCTCTCCGCGGTCGTCGAGGACTGCCGCGAGGCGGTGGCCGCGCCGCTGCCGGTCGACGTCGGCGGGTTCGACCACTTCGTGTTCCTCGGCCGCGGCTGGACCGTCGGACTGGCGCACGAGGCGGCCCTGAAGATGCGCGAGTGCGCCCAGGCGTGGTCGGAGAGCTACCCGGCCCTCGACTACCGGCACGGGCCGATCGCCGTCGCGGACGCGCGGACGCTCGTGGTCTCGCTCGGCGGCGTCGAGGAGGACGTGCTCGACGACGTCCGCGCCACCGGGGCGACCGTGCTCGACGAGCCCCGTGACCCGCTCGCCCGCCTGGTCACCTGCCAGCGCCTCGCGGTGGCCGCCGCGGAGCGCCGCGGCCTCGACGTGGACCACCCCCGCAACCTCACCCGCTCCGTCATCCTGTCGCCCCTGGAGGGACCCCGATGAGACGCCTGCACCGACTGACGGCCGCCGCGGCGGCCCTGACCGTCCTCGCCACGCTGTCCTCCTGCTCCTCCGACGACCCCGCCGCCGGCTCGACGAAGGTGGACGAGCTCGACCCCGACAAGGACGTCACGATCACCTGGTGGACCGGCCAGGACTCCGAGGCCAACGCGCTGCTGCAGGATCTCGTCGACGACTACACCGCGGAGCACCCGAACGTCACCATCGAGATCTCGCCGGGCGCCGACACGACCGACGACCTGCTCCAGAAGCTGCAGGCGGGCTTCGCCGCCGACGAGTACCCCGACATCTCCTACACCTACGGCAGCTGGGCCTCCGTGCTCGGCACGTCCGGCCGCACGCTCGACATCTCCGAGCACGTCGAGGCGGCCGACTCCGGCTGGGAGGAGTTCCCGGAGGCCGCCCGGGCGACCGCGACCGTCGAGGACGAGGTCATCGGCTTCCCCGCCGTCGTCGACAACCTCGGGCTGATCTACAACAAGCAGCTCTTCGACGAGGCCGGCCTCGACTACCCGACCGAGGACTGGACCTGGGACGACTTCCGGACCGCCGCGGCGGAGCTCACCGACCCCGCGCGCAACCAGTTCGGCACGGCGTACCCCACCGACGGCGGCGAGGACACGGTGTGGCGCTTCTGGCCGCACGTGTGGCAGAACGGCGGCGACGTCCTCGACGAGGACGGCCAGCCCGCCTTCGACTCGGAGGCCGGCGTGGAGGCGCTGGAGTACTGGCGGACGCTCGCGGTCGACGACGAGAGCGTCTACCTCGACCAGACCGACCAGAAGTTCGAGCCGAACTTCTACGCCGGCCACATCGGGATGCTGATCAGCGGCCCGTGGACGCTCTACGACCTCAAGGCGCACGAGACGCCGTACGGCGTGAGCGTGCTGCCCGCCACCGACGGCAGCCACCAGACGATCTCCGGCCCGGACCTCTGGACCCTGTTCGACCACGGGGACGCCCAGCGGGCGGCCGCGTCGTACGACTTCATCAACTGGCTGACCCAGCCCGAGCAGGACGTGCGCTGGAACCTCGCCTACGGCAACCTGCCGCTGCGCAGCAGCGCCGCCGAGACGCCCGAGTTCGAGCAGTACGTCGAGGACTACCCCGGCGCCGACGTCTTCTTCGAGAACCTCCAGAACGCCACCACGCCGCGCCCCACGGTGGTCGGGTACGCCGCGCTGTCCCGGGCGGTCGGCACCGCGATCAGCGACGTGCTCCGCGGCGAGGGCGATCCGCAGGAGGCGCTCGAGGAAGCCGCCGAGGCCGCGGCGCTCGACCTGCAGTAGTGACTGCCACGCAGGTCCGGAGCCCGGACGAGGTGCCGACGCGCCGCGTCGGCCGGCGTACGCCGGGCCCGCGCGCGCCGCGTCCGCACCTCACGTGGCGCGAGCACCTCACCGGGTGGGGGTTCGTGCTGCCGGCGTCGGTCATCGTGATCGGGCTGTCGGTGTTCCCCGCGGGCTGGGCGTTCCTGATCAGCCGGCAGAAGACCGACCTGATCTCCCCGCCCCAGCCGGTGGGCTGGGACAACTACCGCCTGATCCTCGAGGACCCCAACGCGGCGGCCGCCGCCCGGCACACGCTGCTCTTCGCGGCGCTCTTCGTGCCGACGTCGATCCTGCTCGGGATGCTGCTGGCCATCGCGCTCAACCGGCCGCTGCGCCTGCAGTGGTTCTACCGGACCTGCATCTTCGTGCCGTTCGTGGCCTCGGCCGCGGCGACCGGCATCCTGGCGAACTTCGTCTTCGACCCCGCGTTCGGGCTCGCCAACAACCTGCTGCGCGTCCTCGGCCTGCCCAGACAGGGGTTCCTCGAGGACCCGAACCAGGCCCTCGCCGTCCTGGTCCTGATCGCGCTCTGGGGCGGGACCGGCTTCAACGTCGTCATCTACCTGGCGGCGCTGCAGAACATCCCGGAGGACGTCGTGGAGGCCGCGATCGTGGACGGCGCCGGGCCGGTATCGGTGTTCCGCTACGTCACGCTCCCCGAGATGGCACCCGTCACGGTGTTCGTCGCGATCTGGCAGACGATCATCGCGCTCCAGCTCTTCGACATCGTCTACACGACCACCAAGGGCCAACCCGGCGATGCGACGGTCACGATCGTCTACTACCTCTACCGCCAGGCGTTCGAGCTCTTCCGGGCCGGCTACGGCTCGGCGCTCGCCTACTGCGTCTTCGCGGTGACCATGCTCTGCACCGGTCTGCTCATCTGGTACGCGCGGCGTACCGGGACGGAGGCGTTCTGATGGCCGTCGTACGCCGCCGACGGGTGCTGCCGTTCTCGGGCTGGCACCTGCTGCTGATGCCGACCGCGCTGATCTTCGCGCTGCCGCTGGCCTGGATGGTCCTCACGTCGTTCATGCCGACCGGGGACATCGACCGCTTCCCGCCGCGGTTCTGGCCGAGCCGGATCTCCTTCGCCGGCTACAGCGGGCTCTTCGAGCACTCCGACATCCTGCGCTGGCTGCTCAACACGGTGATCGTGGCGTCCGTCGCGGTCGTCTCGCACCTGATCCTCTGCAGCCTGGCGGGCTACGGGTTCGCCCGGCTGAGGTTCGCCGGTCGCGGCACCACCTTCTTCGTGCTGGTCGCGACGATCATGGTCCCGATCCAGCTGCTGATGATCCCGACGTTCGTGATGTTCAGCCGGCTGAACCTGATCAACAGCCTCGGGGCCGCGATCGTGCCGTGGCTGGCGAGTGCCTTCGGCATCTTCCTGATGCGTCAGTTCTTCCTCAGCCTGCCGGTCGAGCTGGAGGAGGCGGCGCTGCTCGACGGCTGCAGCCGGCTCCAGGTCTTCCTGCGCGTCGTGCTGCCGCTGGCGAAGCCCGCGCTCGCCACCCTGGCGATCTTCACGCTGCTCGGCTCGTGGAACGACCTGGTCTGGCCGCTGGTGGCGATCAGCAACCAGGACTCGTTCACGCTCCAGCTCGGGCTGGCGACCTTCCAGGGCATGCGGCGCACCGAGTGGCAGCTGCTGATGGCGGGCAACGTCGTCGCCACGCTGCCGCTGCTGATCGGGTTCCTCCTCGCCCAGAAGCACTTCGTCGCGACGATGAGCTTCACGGGCCTGAAGGGCTGATCCGCGACACGTCGCCGGCCGTCGGCGCGTGCGCGTTGGCCGTGCCCGCCGCGCCGGCGCGCTCCAGGGCCACGCCGAGCGGCTCCTCCTGCGACAGCGCCAGGACCAGCGCCGCCAGGAACGCGTCGCCGCTCCCGGTCGGGTGAGGGCCGAGCGGACCGGCCTCGACCCGCACCGGCGTCCGCGACTCGTCGACGGCGACGGCGCCGTCCGCCCCGCAGGTCACCACGACGACAGGGCAGTCGGCGTACGACGCCAGCCCGGCGCAGAGGCGCTCCGCGTCGGTGTCCCGCGGGCGGCCGAGCAGGCCGGCCGCCTCGTCGCGGTTGACCTTGAGCACCCGCAGCGGCAACGCTTGCGCGAGCGCCTCCGCCACCACTGAACCGTGGGCGTCCAGCGCGACCGGCCGGTGCCGGGCTGCGGCGCCCACGAGCAGCGCCAGGTCGCCGGCGCCGATCCCGGGCGGCGCCGAGCCCGAGACCACGGTCCAGGCTGCCTCGGCGGCCGCCTCCCGGCCGACGAGCTCCGCCCAGGCTTCGTGGCCGGGGGCCGCCGAAGGCTCGTAGAGCTCGGTCGGGGCAGGTTCGCCGAGCACAGTGACGCAGAGCCGGGTCTCGCCCCGGTCGGCCTCCACCAGGTCGAGGTCGAGGCCCTCGGCCTTGGCGGCCTCGGCGTACCACCGCCCGGTCGGGCCGGCCACGACCGCGGCGAGCACGCTCCGCCCGCCGAGCGCGGTCACGACGCGCGCCACGTTGGCGGCCTTGCCGCCGGCCCGGCGGTGCACGGTGGTGGGCCGGTTCACCCCGCCGAGCCGGAGGGGTCCGTCGGCGAGCGCCTCGTAGGTGATGTCGACGGCCGGGCTGAGCGCGACGCAGCGGATCGGGCTCACGGGAGCCGCCCGACCGCGCGCAGCAGCTCCTCCCGCGTCGGCTGGGCGGCGGTGCCGCCGACGCCCTGGGTCGACGCAGTGCCTGCCGCGACCGCCCAGCGCAGCGCGACCTCGGGTGGCAGGCCTTCGAGCCGCGCGGCTACCCACCCGGCGTCGAAGGTGTCGCCGGCTCCGGTGGTGTCGACGGGCGTCACCGCCAGCGCCTGCTGGCGCAGCTCGCCGTCAGCACCGACGACCACGCCGCCCAGCGGCCCGGCCTTCACGACGACGTCCACGCCGCGGGCGGCCACGATCCTGGCGGCCTCGAGCCAGTCGTCGGCCGGGTGGCCGAGCGCCGCGGCCCAGTGCAGCACCTCGCCGTCGTTGGGCAGCACCGTGCGCGCGGCGTCCAGTAGGTCGGGCAGGTCCTCCCACGCACGCCGGGGGTCGTCGTTGGTGTCGACCGTGCTCGACGCCGCCGCGGCCAGGAGCCGTGGGAGCTCGGGACGCAGCCCCGTGACGAGGTACGGCGACGCGACGTGCACGTGCCGGGCGGCCTCCAGCAGGCCGGCGGGCACATCGGCGGCAGTGAGGCTGTCGATCGCGCCCGGGTGCGTGAGGATCGCGCGGGAGTCGGCGGCGAGCACCACGCTGAGGCCGGTGCCGACCGCGGTACGCCGTACGACGTGCTCGGTCGCGACGCCGTGCTGCTCCAGGAGGTCGAGCGTGAGGTCGCCGAAGGCGTCCGTGCCGATGGCCGCCACCAGCGCGACGTCGACGCCCAGGCGTGCCAGGCCGGCGGCCATGATCGCCCCGGAGCCCCCGAGCGTCACGTCGGCGGAGTCGAGCAGCTGCTCGGCCTGCCCGAAGCGCGGGACGACGTCGCCGCGGAGGACCAGGTCGGGGTTGGCGTCGCCGAGGACGACCACGTCGTGACTCACGTGGGCATTCTGGCGTCTCGGCCCGCGGCGCAGGGCGAACGCGCAGCACCGGGTGCGTCGTCAGCCGGTCTGCGGGCGCCCGCCGACCCGCTTGGCGTAGTACACGCGGGCGGCACGACCGTCCGCGTCGCGGTGCGTCTCGACGTACCCGTGGGTCTCGTAGATCCGCTGGTTCTCGACCATCGTCACGTGCGTGTAGAGGCGCACCTCGTCGAGGCCGAGCGCGCGGGCCCGCTCCTCCGCCACGAGCATCAGCGCCCGACCGGTCCCCCTGCCCTGGTGGCCCGGATCGACCGCCACGTTGTCGAGGAGCAGGTGGTCCGTCGTCGGGCACAGCACGATCATCGCGATCATCGCACCGTCCGGACCGTCGACGACCCAGCACTCGTCCTGCTCCACGGCGAGCACGTAGTCCGCGTCCATGGGTCCGGGGCGCATCTCCATGCGGTCGAGGTACGGCGCGTAGGCCCGCTGCGCCAGGTCGGCCATGGCTGCTGCGTCCGCCGGTCCGGCCCGGCGGATCGGGACGAGGGGGTCTTCCGGCGCGCGATGCATGCTCGACCCTGTCACATGGGCACCATGGACCGCGTGACCCGCCTCCTCGCCGTCCTGGCCGCCGTCGCCTGCGCGATCGCCATCGCGCCGGCCCATGCCGCGGCCGCGAAGCCCCGCTTCAAGCCGGAGAAGCACCTCAACGAGCTGCACTGCGACGCCGGCCGCGCCGACGGCCGCATCGACCGGCACACGCGGTCGGCGATCGTCAGGTTCCAGTCCCGGGTGGGCATCCGGCAGACCGGGCAGCTCGACGAGCGCACCCGCAAGCGCCTGCGCGCCGACGACGCACCGCGCTGCGACCGCCGCCCGGTGCCGCGGGGCACCGGGCAGGGTCGCCGGATCGTCGTGTCCCAGGCGCAGAACTGGGTCTGGCTCGTCGACCGGCGCGGCAAGGTCGTCGCCCAGGGCGGCATGGTCGACAACGCATCGGTGCTGCGCAAGGGCTCGTGGGGCACCGGCTCCTACTGCGGGCGCCCGGCGCGGGTCCGGCTCAACCAGAGCGGTGCGGTGTGGATGGACGACTTCGTGCGGTTCGCGCCGTGCGGCATCGGCTTCCACCGGATCCCGCGCTACCAGTCGACGGGTCGGCAGATGCACCCCGACTGGTACCTCGGCACCAACCTCGACGTCTCCCACGGCTGCGTCCGGCTGTCGGCGGGGCTGGCCCGCACTCTGTGGAACTGGACCGCCGGCACCTACACCCGCGTGCGCGTCGTCTAGCTGGCTCCCCGGGAATCCGGCGCCGCCCGGAAATCCACTCCCGACTCGTCGCCGTCCTCTGGTTGGGTGGTTCCGAGGAGGGGCCATGGACATGCTCGACTTCCCCGACGCCGCGGCCTGGGAGGCGTGGCTGGAGGCGCATCACGACGCGACGCCCGAGGCGTGGCTGCGGATCGCCCGGAAGGGCTCGGGTCTCGCGACCATCTCGATCTCGGACGCGCTCGACGGCGCGCTCTGCTTCGGCTGGATCGACGGGCAGCGGAGGTCGCTCGACGACGTGTCGTTCCTCCAGCGCTACTGCCCGCGGCGTGCCCGGAGCACGTGGTCGCAGGTGAACGTCGAGAAGGTCGCCGCGCTCGAGGCCGCCGGCCGGATGCGTCCTGCCGGTCGCGCGCAGGTCGAGGCGGCCCGGGCCGACGGGCGGTGGGACGCGGCGTACGAGCGGCAGGCCACCGCCGACGTGCCGGCGGACCTGGCCGCGGCCCTCGACGCCGACCCGGTCGCCGGGGCCGCCTTCGCGGCGCTCGGCCGCACCGACCGGTACGCCGTGATGCTGCCGGTGCTGCGCGCCACGACCGAGAAGCGGGAGGCCGCCGTACGCCGTCAGGTCGAGCAGCTGCGCAACGGCTCCTGAGGCTCGTTCGGCCCCCGAGGTACTTCCGCCGAGCGTCGGCGCTCCTCTGCGGTAATCCCGCTCGACGCGGGTCCGGTACGGGAGGAATCGGGTTTCCCATGGACGTCGCCAGCAGCCACCACAGGTCGGTCACCGCCCTCTCCAGCCGCCGGCCGCGGCTGACGATCGTCGAGCAGCACACCGCCTTCGCCGACGCCCTCGAGGGCAGCCTCTGGGGGAGGTTCAAGGTGCGGAAGGTCATCGTCGCGAGCACGGCGACCGCTGCCGGCGTCGTCACCGCGACCCGCGCGACGAACCCGGACCTCACCCTGGTGACGACCAGGCTCGGGCCGTACATCAGCGGCGAGGCGGTCATCGACGGCCTGGCCCGCACGGGGCACACCGTCGTCGCGCTCTGCCCGAGCAGCGCCGAGGCTGATCCCGTCCGGTGGGGGCGCTGCCTCGGCGCGGGCGCGATCGGCGTCCTCTCCCAGAGCTGCGGCCTCGCGACGCTCCACGAGGCGCTCGACCGTGCCTGCGTCGGCGAGTCGCACCTCGACCGGGCGCAGGCGGACCGGCTGCTCGCGGCCGCGCGCCGCGACGACGCCGACCACTGGTCCGCCCGGACCCGCCTCGCCTCGCTGACACCCCGCGAGCGCGAGGTCATGACCCACCTGATGGGCGGTCTGTGCACCGCCGAGATCGCCCGGAGGGCCGTCGTGTCGGAGGCGACCGTGCGCACGCAGATCAAGTCCGTCCTCACCAAGCTCGGTGTCCGCAGCCAGCTCGCCGCCGTGGCGGTGGCCCGCCAGGCCGGCTGGTCCGCCCCCGCCGAGCACTGGCTGTCGGTCGCCAGCTGACGGCACGGGTCACCGCATCCGGGCGGCCACCACCGTCACGTCGTCGCGGAGCCGGCCGTCGGCCAGCGCGGCCACGCCACGCACCAGCTCGTCCAGCGGGCCAGGCGCCAGCTCCACGGCGCACTCGCGGAGCCGCTCCATCCCGACGTCGATGTCGCGGTCCCGCGACTCGACGACGCCGTCGGTCACCAGGACGACGATGCTGCCCGCTTCCAGCGCGACGCGGTCGGTCGCACGCTCGGCCGGTGACGGTACGCCGAGGGGCGTGCCGGGCTCCTGACCGACCATCGTCGTCGTCGCGTCGGGGTGCACCACCACGGTCGGCAGGTGTCCGGCGCTGCCCACCTCGATCGTGCCGGCGAGCGGGTCCAGCCGCACGACGGCTGCGGTCACGAACGCGTCCGGCGCGGCGCGCGACACCATCTGGTCGGCGGCGTGCAGCAGGGCCGCCGGCGCCGACTCCACCGTGAGCAGGCCCCGGATGCCCGCACGGAGGTGGATCATCGAGGCCGCGGCGCGGACTCCTCGACCCATGACGTCGCCGACCACCAGGACCAGTCCCCCGCCGGGCGTCTCGATCGCGTCGTACCAGTCGCCGCCCACGTGCTCGAGGTCGTCGCCGCCGGGCGCGTAGTACGCCGCGATCTCGAAGCGGTCGTGGTCGGGCAGCGGGCTCGCCGCGAGGCTGTACTGCAGCTCGTCCGAGATCTCCATCGACCGCCGCAGGAGGTCCGCGCGCTCCGCGGCGATCCAGTGCTGCGAGGTCAGCGTGTCGATCAGCTGGGCGTCCTCGGTCGACGGCTCGTGCGGACCCACCAGGTCGCGGACCCGCTCGAGGCTGCGGGCGTGCACCGCCGCCACCTCCTCGGGCGACGACGCCTGGGCGAAGTCCGCCGTGACCTCCTGGAGCAGCTGGGCCCGCCTCGCCGCGCCCTCCTGCCGGCGCTCGAGCTCGATCCGGTCGGTGACGTCGCGGACGCAGCCGATGGTGCCCGCGGGCGTCCCGTCATCACGGGCCAGGACCCGCCCGTGCGCCTCGATCCAGCGCACGGTGCCGTCGGGCCGCACGATCCGATTGCGCAGCACGTACGCCGAGCAGTCCTCCATCGCGGCAGCGACGATCGCCAGCGCCTGCTCCCGGTCGTCGGGGTAGATGCTCCCGACCCAGGTGTCCCAGCTGCCGTCGAACTCCTCCGCCGTCAGGCCGTAGATGCGCAGCAGCTGCTCGTCCCAGACGTTCGAGTCGTCGTCGGCGTTCCAGTGCCACGTGCCGAGCTCGGCGGCCTCGTGGGCCAGCCGAAGTCGGATCTCCTCGGTGAACGGCACATTTCATTGTGGCGACGGTGTGGGGCTCCTCGACACCGAAATCACCAAGACTTGAGCATTTCGAAAAGTCAGCCTCCGCCGAGGCCCGCGTCGCGGGCGCGGATGATCGCCTCGGCCCGGTCGGTGGCCTGCAGCTTGGCGAGGATGTTGGAGACGTTGTTGCGGACGGTCTTCGGCGCCAGGTAGAGGGCGGACGCGATCTGCGCGTTGTTCCTGCCGGCCGCGATCAGGTCGAGGATCTCGACCTCGCGCTCGGTGAGCTGCGGGAACGCGGACCGGTCCGGCGCCGCCGTACCCGACAGCAGGTCGGCGATCCGCAGCGCCAGCGAGGCGCCGAAGACGAGTCCGCCGGCCTGCACGGTCGAGATCGCGCGGGCGACCTCGTCCTGGCTGGCGCCCTTGACGAGGTAGCCACGGGCGCCGGCACGCATCGCCGCCAGGACCGTGCCGTCCTCCTCGCCCATCGTGAAGACCAGCACGCGTACCTCCGGCTGCGTCTCGGTCAGCTGGCGGGTCGCGTCGATCCCGTTCATCACGGGCATCTGCAGGTCCATCACGACGACGTCGGGCCGGTGCTCGGCCGCGAGCGCGACCGCCTCGGCGCCGTCGCCTGCCGTGGCGACGACCGTGACGTCGGGCTGGGTGCCGAGCAGCGACGCCAGCCCGTCGCGGAAGACCGGGTGGTCGTCGGCGATCAGCACGCGGACGGTCTCGGACATCTAGTTCTCCTCGGCGCGGGTGGGGGTGGTCGGCAGCCAGGCGCGGACGAGCGTGCCGCCGGCGGTCGGGCAGGTGATCTCCGTGCGTCCGCCGAGCTCCTCGGCGCGCTCACGGATCGACCGCAGCCCGACGCCGGCCGCGACGTCGGGGTCGATGCCCGTCCCGTCGTCGGCGACCTCGACGAGCAGCGCGCGGCCGCCGCCCACCAGGCGGATCGCGGCGTGGCGGGCGCCGGCGTGGCGGGCGGTGTTGGTGAGCGCCTCCGAGGCGATCCGGTACGCCGCCACCTCGACCGCCGCCGACAGCGCCGGCACGTCCTCGGCGTCGACGGTGACGGCGAGCGACGAGGAGCTCAACCGCTCGGCCTGCTGGTCGAGGGCCGCGAGCAGCCCCAGGTCGTCGAGGGCGGGCGGCCGCAGCCCGTGCACGAGGCGGCGGACGTCGGCGAGCGCGTCGGTGATGTCCTGCCGCGACTGGGCGACCAGCCGCCGAGTGGTCCCGGGGTCGCGGTCCAGCGCGTTGCCGGCCGCGTCGAGCCGCATCGCGACCCCGCCGAGCACCGGGCCGAGCCCGTCGTGCAGGTCGCGGCGGATCCGGCGCCGGTCCTCCTCGCGGGCCAGCACCAGCTGCTCGCGGGAGTGCTGGAGGTCGTCGGCCAGCCGGGCGCTGCGCACCGCCATCGCCGCCTGCCGCACGATGTCGAAGAGCAGCGCCTGGTCGCGGCCGGACAGCATCGACCGCACCCCGCGGGCGGGCAGCTCGAGCCGGCCGACCTCCTCCTCGCCGTACCGGATCGGCACGTCCCGTACGTCGCGCGGGCGGTCGCCGTACGTCGCGGTGATGGTGCCGCCGCCGTGGCCGAAGACCTCGACCCGCACGTAGTCGAGCTTGAACGCCGCCGCCACCGCCTGCGCGAGCGCGGGCAGCTGGGTGCGCACGTCGCCCGACTGCTCCAGCCGGGCCGCGAGCTCGGTGACGACGGAGTAGCGGTCGCCGCGGCGGCCGACGAGCGCCCGCCGTACCAGCGCGGTGATCCGGCTGCGCACCGGCGCGTAGATCGTCACGGCGACCAGGAGCAGCAGGAGGGTCACGTCGCGCTCGTCGAGACGGTCGCCGAGCAGCCCGTCGAGCAGCGCGACCAGGACCAGGTCGACCGCGATGACGGTGCCGGCGACGGTGGCCCAGACGATCGTCCCGCCCATGAGGGCGTCGACGTCGCGGACCTCGGGGTCGAGGATGCCGATCGCGATCGAGGCGCCGGTGACGCCGAGCGCCACGGTCAGCGCGATCGTCGGGATCCAGCCGTTGTGCAGCCACAGCGCGATGCCGCTCATGACCACGCACATCACCGCCGCCCAGACCAGCCAGCGCAGCTGCATCCGCTCGCGGCCGCTGGCGCGGCGCTGCCGGGCGAAGACCACCACGACGGCCAGCGGGAGCGACAGCAGCGTGAGCAGCCGGCTGACGGTCAACAGGCCGACGAAGAGGTCGCCGGGCAGCGGGACCTCCGGCATCCCGGTGTCCATCGGCATGTCGAAGCCGTCCGCCGTCAGGGCCGACACGGGGGCGAAGAGCAGTAGCACCGGCATCGTGCAGGCCATGACGACGACCACGATGCTGACGACCCGCCACCGGCCGGTCATCAGCCGGCCGGTCGGGTAGAGAACCAGCACCAGCGGCAGCCCGACGAGCAGGAACGCCCCCAGCTGCGCGACCACCCACACCGCGAACCCGGTGAGCGGCGGGTACGGCGTCTGCGCCATGCCGTACGCCGCCCACGACTCGCAGAGGGCGTCGAACGACCAGAGCAGCCCGGTCGCGGTGATCACCCACGCGACCCGGTGGCGTGGATACCTCCACAGCACCGGGAGCTGGGTCGCCGTCGCGATGGCGCCGATCGACACCGAGAGCGTGCCCCAGCCCATCATCGCCCGCTCGCGGTCCGCGGCGTCGTTGACGACGTCGAGCCAGACGCAGGCCACGACCATCAGCAGCGTCACGGTCGCGATGACGACGACGGGCACGAGTCCGGGAGCCCGCTCGCGCCCCCTGACAACGGGGTTCACGTCAGCAGTATCAGGTGTCTCCCGTCCCGCCGTCCCGGGATCAGGGTCCCGCGCCCACGGGACACCGGCGAGGGACCGAGCGAGGGACGCCGCTCCCTGCCGCCCGGGGCGCCCGCCCCGGGAGTGTTCCGGTCATCGGCGGCGCGGTGCCGCCCCCACTTCACCAGGAGACCCGATGACCATCGAGCAGACCCCGGCCCCGGCCCGGTCCGACGTACGCCGCGTTCCCGCCGGCGCCACCACGCCCACCCGTCCCTACTACAAGCGCGGCATGCTGCTCACGGCCGGTGCCCTCGCCTGGGCCGCCGGAATGGTCGTGCTCGGCTCCGACCCGTCCGGCGCCACCGAGGAGGCGGTCTACTCCACCGTCTCGGGCCTCTTCCAGCTCGGCGTGATGGCCCTGCTGACCGTGCTCTGGCAGACCAAGGCCCTCGGCGAGGGCCGGCTGGCCAGGTTCTTCCTCCGCCTCGAGGCCGTCGTGCTGACGCTCGCGATCGGCTCGACCTTCGTCGACGGCATCGGGGTCTCGGACCTGGACCAGACGGGCTGGCTGCTGCTCGACCTGTGCTGGCCGCTGTCGATGATGGGCATGTTCTTCATCGGCATCCGGATCGCGATCGCCGGACGCTGGACGGGCGTGTCCCGCTTCTGGCCGCTGGTCGCGGAGAGCTGGGCGGTCGTGACGGTGCCGGCGTACGGCATCTTCGGCAGCACCGTCGCCGGCTACATCGGCGCCGCCCACCTCTGCATCGGGTACGCCGTCCTCGGCCAGATCGTGGCGCGCAAAGAGGCCTGATCCCCCGTCGAGACACCCTCAATGGCCCCTGGGAGCACCTCCCGGGGGCCATCTGGGGTGTCTCGACGAGCTAGGCGTCCGTCCGCTCGGCCTCCTGTCGCTGGCCGAGCCGCGAGTGGCGGCGGCCGTAGGCGAAGTAGACGACGAAGCCGAGGGCCATCCAGATCAGGAACCGCTCCCAGGTCTCGCCGGTGAGGTTGAGCATCAGGTAGAGGCACATCAGCACCGACAGCGTGGCCACGACATAGACCGCGGGGGTGCGGAAGGCGCGCGGGAGGTCGGGGCGGGTGCGCCGCAGCACGACGACGGCGATGCTGACCAGGATGAACGCGAAGAGCGTGCCGATGTTGACCAGGTTCGCCAGGGTCGACAGGTCGACGAAGCCGGCGATGGCGGCGACGACCACGCCGGTGATGGCCGTGATCCGGTACGGCGTGCCGTAGGTCGGGTGCACCCTCGAGATCCAGCGCGGCAGCAGGCCGTCGCGGCCCATCGCGAACGCGACCCGGCACTGGCCCAGCATCAGGATCATCGCGACCACGACCAGCCCGATGCAGGCGCCGACCGAGATCAGGTCGCCCATCCACTCCACGCCCGCGGCGTTGAACGCCGTGGCCAGCGGCGCCGCGTCCTCGGGATCGATCTCGTCGTACGGCTGGATGCCGGTCACGACCAGGCTGACCGCGGCGTACAGGATCGTGACGATCGCGAGCGAGCCGAGGATGCCGATGGGCACGTCGCGCTGCGGGTTCTTCGCCTCCTCCGCCGTGGTGGCGACGATGTCGAACCCGATGAACGCGAAGAACACGATCGCCGCGCCGGCGACCACCCCGGCGAACCCGAAGACCGCGGGCTCGATGCCGAACAGCGTGGTGATCAATGGCAGCTGGCGGAAGCCGCCCTCACCCTCGGGCACGGGCTGCGACTCCGGGATGAACGGCACCCAGTTGTCGGGGTCGATGTAGGCGACGCCCACGACGATGACGGTTGCGACGACGGCCATCTTGATCGCGACGACCACCTGGTTGAACCGGCTCGAGAACTTCGTGCCGCGGATCAGCATCGCCATCACGACCAGGGCGATCACGACCGCCGGCAGGTCGATGGTGCCGCCGGAGGCGGACCCCAGCGAGGCCGGGATCTCGAACGCGGTGCCGTCGAGCAGCTCCTGCAGGTAGCCCGAGAAGCTGACCGACAGGGCCGCGGCGCCGATCGTGAACTCCAGCACCAGGTCCCAGCCGATGATCCAGGCGATGAGCTCGCCGAGCGTCGCGTAGCTGAAGGTGTACGCCGAGCCCGCGACCGGGACGGTCGAGGCGAACTCGGCGTAGCAGAGGGCGGCCAGGCCGCAGGCGATCGCGGCGATGAGGAAGCTCAGCGCGAGGGCGGGGCCGGAGTTGGAGGCCGCCACCGTGCCGGTCAGGACGAAGATGCCGGCACCGATGATGACGCCGACGCCGAAGACCATCAGGTCGAGGGCGCCGAGGTCCTTGCGGAGCTTGTGGTCAGGGTCGTCTGTGTCGGCGATCGACTGCTCGATCGACTTCGTCCGGAACAGGCTCATGTCCCAACACTGTCCTCTGCCTGCGAGGCCGAAACCAGTCCCCGGGCCGTCAGCCGTACGTCGCGATGATCATCGCCTCGGCCTGCGCGGTGAGGTCTGCGGTGCTGGTCCCCCAGTCGTCGCGCAGCACCTGGTCCGCGTCCGCACCGGGCTCCCCGAGCGCGGCGAGCAGCGTCCAGGGCGCGTCGTCGCCGTAGGCGTCCGCGACGTACTCGACCACCCACCACGAAAGCCCGTAGTGGGCCTGGGAGTCCGCGTCGTTGAAGGAGTCGTCGGCCGGCAGGTCGGGTACGCCCTCCACGGCGGCGGCCAGGGCGGCGTCCGGGATGCGCCGCTCCTCGGGCGCTAGCGGCTGCACCGACACCCACTCCGCGATCCCCTCCGACAGCCAGACGGGCGCGTGGTCGTCGGCGGTGCCGACCGCCACGTGGGTGAGCTCGTGGCGCACCAGGCGGTCCCGCTCCTCCGAGGGCGCCGTGAGTACGCGCGGGTTGAGCACGAAGCGGGTCTGCTCGCCGACCGGGAACGACACCGCGTCGAGGTCCTCGGGGTCGTCGCCGGGCACGTCGTCGAGGCCGGCCATGAACGCCGGGTCCGACAGCGCGTAGACCACGACCGACCGCGACCACTCGTGGGGCACGCGCGCGGCCACGTCCGCGATGCCCGACTCGACCGAGGTGAGCACGGACCCGGCCGTCCCGAGCGAGCCGCCGTCGAAGATGCCGAGCACGCCGTAGCCGGCGCGCACGTCGACCGGGCCGAGGTCCCACGGCTGCGGCTGCACGTCGTGCGCCTCCTCCCACTGCCGGTCGGTCACCGAGACGAGCCGCATCCGCCCGGAGCCGTTGGCCGCCGGCGCGAGACGGAACCGGTCGGAGGAGACGACGGGCGCCTCGTCGTACCCCTCGAGCTGCAGCACCTCCTCGACCGTCACCCAGTAGGCATCGCCGTCGCGCACCAGGCTCGCCGGGTCGAAGCGGTAGCGGAAGCGCTCGACCGGGAGCTGGGTGAGGTTGGCGTACCAGGTGCGCTGCTGCTCGCGGAACGCCCTGCCTCCGCCGAGGACGCGCTCGAAGCGGTCGACGTCGCCGCGGCGTACGGCGATCGCGCGAGCGTCGAGCGCGCGCTCGACCGCCAGGGCGACGTCCGCGGTCGGCGTCGCGGCGGCGTGCCCGTCGTCGTCCGAGCAGCCGGCCAGCCCGAGGAGCGCGACGGCTCCGAGGACGAGTGCCGCCGCGGTGGGGCGACTGCTACCTGGTCTGCTCGGCATCGACGGGAGAACGACCCTCCGCGAGCGAGGTCATGTCCTCCACGATGCCCATCTCCTCGACGATCGTCAGCGCGATCGCCTGCGGCGTGAGGCCGATCCGCTCGAGGATCGCGTCACGCTTGGCGTGGCCGAGGAAGTCCTGCGGGATGCCGTGGAGCCGGAACGGCGTGTGCACGCCGGCGGCGTTGAGGGTCTGCAGCAGCACGGCGCCGCAGCCGCCGGTCTCGCCGTTGTCCTCGATGCTGACGACGAGCCGGTGCTCGCGGGCCAGCTCGATCAGCGCCGGGTCGACCGGCTTGACCCAGCGCGGGTCGACGACCGTGACGCCGATGCCCTGGGCGACCAGCCGCTCGGCCACGCCGACGGCGACAGTGGCCATCGAGCCGACGGCGACGACCAGCACGTCCCTGGTGCCGTTGCGGACCAGCACGTCGCAGCCACCGGCCTTGCCGACGGCCTCGATGTCCTCCGGCGGCGGGCCCTTGGGGAAGCGCACCACGGTCGGGGCGTCGTCGACCTCGACGGCCTCGTTGACGAGCTCGTGCATCCGGGTCGCGTCACGCGGGGCGGCGAGCCGGAGGCCCGGAACGACCTGGAGGATCGACATGTCCCACATGCCGTTGTGGCTGGCGCCGTCGTCACCGGTGACGCCGGACCGGTCGAGCACGAAGGTCACGCCGCACCTGTGCAGCGCGACGTCCATGAGCACCTGGTCGAAGGCCCGGTTGAGGAACGTCGCGTAGACGGCGAAGACCGGGTGCAGCCCGCCCATCGCGAGGCCGGCGGCGGACGTCGTGGCGTGCTGCTCCGCGATGCCGACGTCGAAGAAGCGGTCGGGGAAGCGCGCCTGGAACTTGTCGAGACCGACCGGGTGCGTCATCGCCGCGGTGATCGCGACGACGTCCTGCCGCCGCTGGCCGAGCTCGACCATCGTGTCGGCGAAGTGGTCGGTCCAGATCTTCCCCTTGGGCTTCTCGGCGCCGGTCTGCACGTCGAACGGCCCGGGCGCGTGGAACTGGTCGGCCTCGTGCCGCTCGGCCGGGTCGTAGCCGTAGCCCTTGCGGGTGATGGCGTGCACGATGACCGGGCCGTTGAAGCGCTTCGCCTGCGCGAGCACGTGCTCCATCGCCGCGCGGTCGTGGCCGTCGACCGGGCCGACGTACTTGAGGCCGAGGTCCTCGAAGAGGCCCTGCGGCGCCAGCGCGTCCTTGACGCCCTTCTTCATCGCGTGGAGGGCGTCGTACGCCGCGGGGCCGACGCCCGGCACGGCGTTGAGGCGGCGCTTGACCAGGTCGAGCACGTTCTCGTAGCGCGGGTTGGTGCGCAGCGAGGTCAGCGCGGTGGCGAGGCCGCCGATGGTGGGCGTGTAGGAGCGGCCGTTGTCGTTGACGACGATCACCAGCTTGCTCCGCTTGGCGATCGCGATGTTGTTGAGCGCCTCCCAGGCCATGCCGCCGGTGAGCGCGCCGTCGCCGATGACCGCCACGACGTGCCGGTCCTCGCCGCGCACCGTGTAGGCCTTCGCGAGGCCGTCGGCGTAGCTGAGGGCGGTCGAGGCGTGCGAGTTCTCGACGATGTCGTGCGCGGACTCGGCCTGGCTCGGGTAGCCGCTGACGCCGCCCTCGCGGCGCAGGGTGTCGAACGTCGCGGCGCGCCCGGTGACGAGCTTGTGCACGTAGGCCTGGTGGCCCGTGTCGAAGACGATCCGGTCGGTCGGCGAGTCGAAGACCCGGTGCATCGCCAGGGTCAGCTCCACCACGCCGAGGTTGGGCCCGAGGTGGCCGGTGTTGGTCGCGACGGTGCGGATCAGGACGTCCCTGATCTCGGCCGCCAGGGTGTCGAGCTGAGCGTCACTGAGGTCGCGCAGGTCCCGGGGGGACGTGATCGAGTCGAGGATGCCCATAGCGGTCGAGTCTACGGGTTCAGAGGTCGACAACGGCGATCGCGGGCTCGTGCAGGCTGCCGAGCCAGAGCCGTCCCTCGTGCTCCCGGACACCGGTCACCATGTGGTACGCCGTGCCGCCCTGGTCGGCAGGGAGGTCGACGTCGTGGATGAGCGTGCCGGCGTCGTCGTACGCCTGCGCACGGACGGTGCGCTTCTCCTTCGGCTGGATCGCCTCGGGGATCCTGGTCGCCGCCTTGCGCAGCGGCACCGGCCCGCGTTGCAGGCGCTCCACCAGCGGGTCGACCGGGCTCGCGATCGAGACCCAGAGCAGCCCGTCGCTCCCCCGCGCGATGTTGTCGGGGTAGCCGGGCAGGTCGCCGACGAGGAGGTCGCGGGTGCCGGCGTGCGGCCCGGTCAGCCACCACCGCACGATCGTGCGGTGCGCGGTCTCGGCGACCGCGACGTACGACTCGTCGGAGGCCAGCGCGACGCCGTTGGCGAACGCGAGCCCGTCGACCACCACCTCCGGCTCCCCTCCGGGCGCGAGGCGCGCGAGGCGGCCGGTGCGGGTGTCCTGGACGAAGTCGTCCTTCCACCGGTCGATGCCGTAGCGCGTCGAGGAGTCGGTGAACCACACGGTGCCGTCGCCGGCGATCGCCGCGTTGTTGCAGAACATCATCGGCGCGCGGCCGAGCCGTTCGGCGACGGCCTCGACGCCGCCGGTGCGCGGGTCGACGCGGAGCACCCCGCGGTGCGCGTCGCAGACCAGGAGGCGGCCGTCGAGGTCGATCTCGATGCCGAGCGGGCGCCCACCGGTGTGCGCGACCCGGTCGATCCGTCGCCCGTCATGGTTGACCCGGAAGATGCTCCCGTCCTCCGTGCCGGTGAAGACGGCGCCCTCGTCGGGCCCGGACGTGCCGACGACGACGTCCTCGGCTCCGGGGCCGGGGACCGGGATGACGCTGAGACCACTCGTGGGCGTGCTCACGGTGGCCATCAGACCAGCGACCGCACCACGAGCACCAGTGCGGACGCGCTGCACACCAGCAGCACGGCCGGCCGGACCCGGTCGGCGGGCAGCGAGCGCCGAAGGGGTACGCCGAGCACCACCCCGAGGCCGAGCGCCGGGAGGAGCAGGGCGGCGACCGCGACCTGGTGGAGCTCGAGGTCGCCCGAGATCGTGAGGCCCACGAGGCTCATCGCGGCGCCGATCAGGAAGTACACCGCCATCGTCGAGCGGATCTGGGCGGGCGGCCGGTGCTGGTAGAGCAGCGCGAACGGCGGACCGCCGATCGACGTGGCGGTGCCGGTGGCGCCGCTGACGAACCCCGCCACGCTCAGCGTCGACCGGGTGACCGGCACGGTCACCGCGCGCCAGGTCAGGGCTGCGGCGAGCAGCACGATGACGCCGATGAAGGCGCCGAGCTGGTCGGCGCTGAACGTCGCCACGACCCAGACGCCGACGGCCGTGCCGAGCACCCGTGCCGGCAGCGACCAGCCGAGGCCGGGCCAGTCGATGTCGTCGTGGTCGTGCACCAGCGTCACGCAGGGCAGCACGAACGCCAGGACGATCATCACGCCGGGCATCAGGCCGGGCTCGAGGAGCGTGATCACCGGCGCCGCGACCAGGCCGACGCCGAGCCCGACCACCGACTGCACCGTCGAGCCGATCAGCACGGCCGCGAAGGCGAGCGCCAGCACGCCCGGGTCGACGCCGCCCATCAGGGGTGCAGGTCGCCGTACTCCGGCGACGCCAGGAACTCCGGCAGCACCGCGTGCGAGAGGTCGGCGAGGTCGAGGTCGCCGAACCGGGCGGGCTCGACGAAGACGATCTGCCGCCCCTCACCGACCACGATGTCCGCGTCGGTCAGGTCGGTGCCGGCGTACCAGAGCCGGAACCTGGCGTCGGCCACGTCGGGGCGGCTGCGGACCACCTCGCGCCAGAGCCGCAGGGTGCCCGGAGCCAGCACCACGCCGGTCTCCTCCTCGAGCTCGCGGTAGGCCGCGGGCTCGAAGTCCTCGCCCTCCTCGACGTGGCCGCCCACGAACCCCCACTTCTCGGGGTCGATCCGGGCGTGCTCGTCGCGCTCCTGCAGCAGCACCCGTCCGCGCGGATCGACGAGCAGGATGCAGGAGAGCCGGACCATGTCCCGCACGCTATCGGGACCGACCGACGGCGGGTCAGCCGCCCAGCCCGGCGGCTCGGGCCCGGGCGACCGCCTCGGACCGGTCCTCGACGCCGAGCTTGGCCATGATGTTGGAGACGTGGTTGCGGACGGTCTTGTCGGAGAGCACGAGCTGACGGGCGATCCGGCGGTTCTCCAGACCGCGGGCGACCAGGTCGAGCACCTCGACCTCGCGCGGGCTGAGCTGCGGGAAGGCCTCGCGGCCGCCCCCGGTGGCCAGTCCCGTGAAGAACCGGCCGAGCCGGTCGGCGATCACCGGGCTGAACACCGCTCCCCCGGCGGCGACCGAGCGGATCGCGTGCAGGAGGTCCTCGCGACCGGCGCCCTTCACGACGTACCCCCGCGCACCGGCGCGCATCGCGGCCACCACGGCGTCGTCGTCGGTGCTCATCGTCATCATCAGCACCCGGGTCTGCGGCGCCGTGGCCAGCACCCTGGCCGTCGCCTCGACGCCGGAGGCGTCGGGCAGGTTGAGGTCCATCAGCACGAGGTCGGGGGCGAGCTCCGCGACGAGCGCGACGGCGCCGGCGGCGTCGTGCGCCTCCCCGACGACCTCGAGGTCGGTCGCGCCGGTCAGGGCGGCGCGCACGCCGTCGAGGAAGAGCGGGTGGTCGTCGACCAGCATGATCCTTGTCATCGTGCCTCTCTCGGGAGCTCCGCCTGCACGCGCGTGCCGGAGCCGGTGTCGGTGACGACCAGGCGGCCGCCGATCTCCTCCGCGCGCTGGCGCATCGAGGCCAGGCCCAGGCCGCCCGCGCGGGGGCGGTCAGGGAGCCCGGCGCCGTCGTCCTCGACCGTGAGGAGCAGCGCCGTGGCCGTGCTCCCGAGCCGGAGCGTCACGCACCGGGCACCGGCGTGCCGGACGGCGTTGGCGAGCGCCTCCCCGGCGATCCGGTAGCACGCGACCTCGACCGCAGCAGGGAGCGCCTCGTGGAGTTCGGCGTCGACCTCCACGGTCGTGGCGGGTGTGGCCATCCGGTCGGCGAGCCCGCGCAGGCCCGCCGCCAGGCCGAGGTCGTCGAGCGCGGCCGGACGCAGGTCGTCGGTGACGGTGCGCAGGTCGTCCACGGCCGCTGCCACGCCGGTCGCGGCCGACTCGAGCAGCCCGCCGGCGACCGGGTCGGACACCAGGTCGCAGGCGGTCTCGACCTGGAGGCGTACGCCGGCGAGCGCGGCGCCGACGCCGTCGTGGAGGTCGCGACGCAGCCGGCGCCGCTCCTCCTCGCGGGCGGTCACCAGCGCCGCCCGGCTGTGCTGGAGCCGGTCGGAGAGCCGTAGCGCGGCGATCGCCGGGGCCACCTGGTCGCACACGACCGAGAGCAGGTCGAGGTCCCGGTCGCCGACGGCCGCCTCCCCCTGCCGCGCCGTGACCCGGAGCACGCCGACGGTCTCGCCGCGGTGCAGCAGCGGCAGCGCGGCAAGGGGCCCGCCCGGCGCGCCGACCAGGGCCACCGGCTCCGCGTCGGGATCGTCGCCGAGCACGAGCGCGGCGGAGCCGAGCCGGAGCGACTCGACCACCACCGTGCACACCCGGGCCGGCACGTCGGACAGGTCGAGCCCCTCCCGGAGGCCGCTCGCCGCCGCCTCCAGCACACGGGCGGGGTCGGCGCGGTCGCCGTAGAACAACCGGTCCACGCCGCGGTTGAGCCGCACCCCGAGCGGGTGCAGCAGCAGGCCGCAGGCCGCGGCCGCCATGGCAGCTCCGACGGTGGTCCCGCCCGGCAGCACCGCGTCCGCGAGCAGGAACAGCACGACGTACGTCGCGGCCAGGCAGATCGCCAGGCTCACGCCGCCGATCGCGCGGCAGATGGCGAGGTCGAGGTCGTAGAGCCGGTGCCGGGTCACCGCGACCGCGATCGCCACGGGCACCAACGCCACCGCCACGGCCTGGGTGAGCGCACCCCACGGCCAGGTCATCAGCGGCTGCAGGAGCGTGTCGACGAGCAGCACCCCGGCGGTCGCCAGCAGCACGGCGACCTGGCGCCGCCCGAGCCGGTCCGAGCGCCGCCAGCGCAGCACGAGGGCGGCGACGCCGGCACCGACCGACGGCAGCAGCAGGACGGCGCCCGCCAGGAAGAACGGCCTCGATCCCGTCGCGGGGTACGTCGCGGTGCCGACGCCGAGCAGCATCATCCCGGCACCGGACGTCCACACCCAGACCCGCCAGCGCGGGCCGGGCAGCCGCCCGTCCGGGTAGAGCAGCGGCACCAGGGTCAGCAGCGGGACGAACCCGCCGATCCAGATCCACTCGGCCACCGCGTCGACGTCGAGGGCGGCCGACAGGGCGCCGCCGGCACCGCACAGGCCGATCCCGAGCAGCAGCCAGCCGAGCCGGCGACCTCCGGTGCCGGCGAGCACGAGGAGCGCCGCGGCGGCGTACGACAGCCCGACGGCGGCGTCGACCGGGACGTCGTGCATCCCGGTGCGTCCCCAGGCGTCCGCGTCGGTCACCAGCCAGATGGCGGCGACCGACGCCACCCCGGCGAGCAGCGCGAGGCCGACCGCGGAGCGGGTGCTCGACATGGCGGCAGATCCTAGATCAGCGCCGGGCGCGGCGGGCCGAGACGAGCACCATCAGCGCGCCGACCCCGAGCATCAGCGGGGTCCACGGCCGGTCGACGCCCAGGAGCACGCCCATCGCACCGGTCCAGACCAGGCCGCCGCCGGCCACCAGCGTGAGGCGGCGGACGGCCGGGAGGATCGCGCCGGCGAGCCCGACGACGACGAGCGTCGCCACCATCCAGGCCATGTCGAAGTAGTGCGGGTTCTGGGCGTGGTGGCCGGTGGCCGCGTTCTGCAGCGCGATCTGGTCGATGGCGTACGGCGCCCAGACGGCGGCCGCGACCAGCGCGACCGGGGCCAGCACCGGGTCGATGCGCGCCGGCAGCCGCACCTGCGGGCGGACCGGCAGCGCGAGCCAGAGCAGCGCGCCCGGCACGCCGATGACGCCGAGCAGCGCTGGTGCCCCGCCGCCGGTGGCCGCCGCGGCGGTCAGCGCGCCGGTCGCCATGAAGGCGAGGTGCAGGATCCCGGCGGCCGAGGAGGGCCGTCGGCCGGCCCAGCCGGCGCGGACCAGCGGGATGATGCCGCCGAGCCACAGGGCGCACAGCAGCAGGCCCTGGCCGGTGAGCTGGTGGAAGCGGTGCTCGTCGAGCTCGCCGGTGACCAGCATCCGGGAGAGGTTGAAGGCGAAGACGGTCGGCATCGCGCAGGTCAGGAAGGCGGTGACCGCCACCCCGGTACGGCGCAGGCGGGTCGGCCGGCTCGGTCGGGTCGGAAGGGTGGACGTGGTGTGGGTGTCAGTAGTGATCATGGACATGACGCTCCCGCGTACCCCGTCCCGGGCACATCGCCGCAATGTCCTGACCGTGTCCCGGCCGCGGCCCTATCCTGCGGCCATGCGGATCGGCGTCCTCGGCACGACCGTGGCCACCGGGTCGGACGGTCCGGTCAACCTCGGCGGGCCCAAGCAGCGCGCGCTCCTCGCCGCGCTGGCGCTGCACCGCGGCCGCGCCGTCGCCGCCGACACCCTCGCCGACCTGGTCTGGGACGGGGCTCCGCCTCCCGGCGTCGCCGGCACGCTCCAGGGGTACGTCGCCGGCCTCCGGCGCGCGCTCGAGCCGGACCGCACGACGCGCGCCGCCGCGACCCTGCTGGTGACCGAGCAGCCCGGCTACGCCCTCCGGCTCCCCGACGACGACCTCGACGCCGCGGCGTTCGAGGCCGTGGTGTCGACCGCCCACACCCAGGTCGCCCCGCTCGCCGACGCCCTGTGCCGCGGTCGCGCGCTGCCACCGGGCTCCCCTGACGCCGGCGGGCTGACCACCCTCCACGACTCCCTCGAGCAGGCGCTCGCGCTCTGGCGGGGCGTGCCCTTCGCCGAGCTCGGCGAGGTGCCGGCGGCCGTCGCCGAACGCGCCCGCCTCGAGGAGCTGCGGGTCCTCGCCAGCGAGGACCACGCCGCGCTCGGCATCCTGCTCGGCCTGCATGCGACCGCGGTCGCCGAGCTCGACGCCCTCACCCGGGCCCACCCGCTGCGCGAGCGCGCCTGGGCGCTGCGGGCGCTCGCGCTCGCCGGCTCCGGCCGGCAGGCCGACGCCCTGGCCGTGCTGCGCGAGGTGCGTGACGTCCTCGACGAGGAGCTGGGGCTCGAGCCCGGCCCGGAGCTGCGTGCCGTGCAGACGGCCGTGCTCCGACAGGAGCAGACCGCGATCGCCGAGCCGGCCGCCGCTCCCCCTGCGGTCTCGACCCCCGCCGCGGTCGAGACACACGCGCCGCTGCCGTTCCCGAGCCTGTGGCCGTGGTCGCTGGCCGGCCGCGACGACGAGCTCGCGGCGCTGACCGACCTGGTCGACCGCGTCGTCGCCGGCGCCGGGGCCTCCCCGGCGTTCGTCGCGCTCACCGGCGAACCCGGCATCGGCAAGAGCCGCCTGGCGATCGAGCTGGCGTCGTACGCCGTCGAGCACGGTGTCACGATCGCCTGGGGTCGCTGCTCGCAGGACGACGGTGCGCCCGCGCTGTGGCCGTGGGCGACCGTGCTCGAGCGGCTCGGGTCCGAGCTCCCGTCGGCGGCCGACGGCGACGACGAGGCGGCCGCGTTCCGGGCCTGGGAGACCGTCGTGCAGACCGTGATCGAGGCCGCCGAGCGCGCCCCGCTGCTGCTCGTGCTCGACGACCTGCACTGGGCCGACACCTCGAGCCTGCGGGTGCTCCGGCTGCTCACCGAGGCGGTCGCGCAGGAGAGTCCCGCGCGCCTGCTGGTGGTGGCGACCTGGCGCGAGCACCCCGTGCCGACCGGTGCACTGGCCGAGGTCGCCGAGGCGCTGGCGCGCAAGCATGCGCTGCGGTTCCAGCTCCGCGGCATCTCGGCCGACGCGGCCGCGCAGGTCTTCGCGCAGGTCTCCGAGACCGAGCCCACCGACGCCGACGCCGACACGCTGCGGCGACGTACCGAGGGCAACCCGTTCTTCCTCGTCGAGTACGCCCGCCTCGCCAAGGACGGCGACCTCGCCGCCCTGGTGGCCGAGGGGCGGCCGCCGGCCGCCGTGCACGAGGTGCTGTCGCGGCGCCTGGCCCATCTCGACGAGGCCACGCAGGACCTGCTCCAGACCGCGAGCGTGCTCGGCCGGATCTTCGACCTGCCGACGCTCGCCGAGGTGGCGGCGGTCGACGATGACGACGCGCTGGACCTGCTCGACCCAGCGATCGAGGCCGGGCTGGTCGCCGAGGACGGCGTGGACCGGTTCCGCTTCAACCACGCACTCGTCCGCGACACCGTGCTCAGCGCGCTGCCCCAGTCGCGGCGCGCCCGGGTCCACGCCCGCGCCGCAGCGGCGCTCAGCGACCGGCCGAAGCGCGAGACCGAGGTGGCGCGGCACTGGCTCGCCGCCGGCCCCCGCCACGTGTCGAAGGCCTGGCCCGCCGCGCAGGCCGCCGCCCGCTCGGCGATGGCCGTCTTCGCGTACGTCGAGGCGCTCGAGATGCTCGAGTACGCCCTGAGCACGCAGGACGAGGACCCCACCTCGACCGCGGCCGACCGGTTCGAGGTGCTCACCGACCTCGCCGACGTGCTCCGGCGGGCCGGCCGCTGGGTCGAGCTGCGCGAGGTCGCCCACGAGGCGATCGAGGTCGCCGACGACGCCGGTGACCTCGACCTGCTCATCCGCGCCGGCGCGATGACCAGCACCGGCGCGCTCTGGAATCCCGGGGGCGGCGAGGTCGACGAGGTCGTCGTCAAGGCGCTGCGCCGCGGCCTCGACCTGCTCCCCGAGGGCGACGACCCCCGCCGCTGCCGGGTGATGCTCTCCCTGGCCGGCGAGATCTACTACGGCTCGACCCCCCAGGAGCGCGAGGCGCTCGCGGAGGAGGCCGTGGCGATGGCCCGCCGGCTCGACGACCCGGTCCTGGTGCTCAACGCCCTCATCAAGTCCACGACCGGCACCTGGCGCGGTGTCAACGCCGCGCATCGCCTGGAGATGACCACCGAGGCCGTCCGGATCGCGCGCGAGCTCGGCGACGCCGTCGGCCTGGTCTCCGCGCTCGCGCTGCGGGCCGAGGCGGCCGGCGAGATCGGCAATGTCGCGATCCTCGACGAGTGCCTCATCGAGGGGCGCGCCGAGGCGGACCGGATCCGGCACGTCTACGCCCAGCTCTTCCTCGACTCCCTCGAGGTGTCGTGGTCCGCGATGCGCGGGGAGTTCGACCAGGTGGCGAAGCTCGTCGGCGAGATGGGCACCATCGCCCAGGTGGTCACCATCCCCGGCACGATCGAGTCCATCGCGGGCGCGATGATGATGCAGGCGCTGTGGCAGGGCGGCGAGGACGACGTGCTGGCCGCGCTGCGGGAGCTGCCCGTGGACGGGTTCGTCCCCACCGCTCCGCCGATGCTCACCATGCTGTGCCGCACCGGCCGTCTCGACGAGGCCCGTGAGCTCCTGGCCACCGGCCGCGAGCACCTCGACCGCGCGGTCGAGGCCGACACCTGGTACTCCCCCATGGCGTGGAGCATGGCCGCCGAGACCGCCTGCTACCTCGGCGACAGCGAGCTCGCGGCCACGGCGTACTCCCTGCTCGCCCCGCTCGCCGGCCAGACCGCATGCGCCGGCTCCGGCAGCACCATCGGACCGATCGACATGTTCCTCGCGATGGCAGCGCACGCCACCGGCCAGGACGACCTCGCCACCCGGCACGCCACCCGCGCCGTCGAGCTGTGCGAGGAGTGGGGGGTCCCCCTCGCCCGCGACTGGTGCGTGCGGGAGCGGGAGCGGCTCGGGATCTGAGTGGTCCGTCAGGTCAGGAGCAGCTTGTCGAGGCGGCGGCGTACGACGAGCAGGCCGACGACGCCCATGGTGACCAGGTAGACGACCGACACGAGCGAGCCCCACGACAGCGCCCCGGTGGTGAGCTCCCGGCAGAGCACCACCCCGCGGTAGAGCGGCGTCACCTCGACCACCCAGCGGATCGCCGACGGGTAGGCCTCGATCGGGAAGAACGTCGCCGAGAAGAGGAACATCGGCATCGTCGCCAGCGTCACCCACTCGAAGTCCTGCCACGAGCGCATCCAGGTCGTCAGCGCCATGCAGACGCCGCCGAAGGCCAGGCCGATCAGCAGCGACGCCGGGACCGCCAGGAGCGCCCACCACGACGACACCAGCCCCATGGCGACCATGACGACGAGGAAGCCCGCGGAGTAGATGCCGCCGCGCAGCAGCGACCAGGCCAGCTCGCCGCGGGCGACGTCCATCGTGGTCAGCGGCGTGGCCAGCATCTGGTCGAACAGCTTGTTGTACTTGAGCTTGAAGAAGAAGTTGAACGTGCTGTCGAGCAGGGAGCCGTTCATCGCCGACGCCGCCAGCATGCCCGGCGCGACGAACTCGGCGTACGGGATGTCCTGGCCGTTGAACTCGAACCCGGTGACCAGCTGGCCGACCCCGACACCGATCGAGAACAGGTAGAAGACCGGCTCGAGGAAGCCGGAGACGAAGATGTACCAAGCCCGCCGGTAGGCGAGGTAGTTGCGGTAGACCAGCAGGGCGGTGGCCTCCGCAGGAGCGACGACCGTCACGACATCAACCTCCGCGTCAGGCGCGGCACCGCCCAGAGCCAGCCGAGCACGGCGAGCGTCACCAGGTAGACGACGTGCACGAGCGCGGCCGACCCGTCGACGGTGTCGAGGGTGAGCATCCGGGTCAGGTCGACGCCGTGCCACAGCGGGGTGGCCTGCGCGAGCACCTGCATCCAGCGGTCGAGGTTGTCGATCGGGAAGAACGCACCGGAGAAGAGGAACAGCGGGATCATCCCGAGCCGGAAGACCAGTGCGAACGGGCTCTCGTCCTTGAGCCCCGCCGAGAGTGCGTAGATGGGCGTGGCGAACGCGAGGCAGACCAGGACCTGCGCGAGGTACGCCAGCACCGCGCCCCACACGGTCTCGAAGACGCCGAACGGCGCCATCACCAGCACGAAGACGCCGCAGGTGGTGGCGACCCGGAAGACGGTGAAGCCGATGTGGGCGAGGATCACCGACCGCACGCTCAGCGGCGACGCGGTCATGCCGTAGTAGACGCGCTGCCACTTGATCATGCCCATGACGGGATAGGTCGTCTCGCCGAAGGTCGTCTGCATCGCCTGGCCGGCGAGCAGGCCCGGCGCGATGAACGCCAGGTACGACGCGGCGCCCTCGAGCTCGCCGGGGTCGTCGGCGACGTAGTCGCCGAGCAGCACCCCCATGGCGAGCACGTAGAGCAGCGGGGTGACGAACGACGAGATCGCCGACCCCTTCCAGGTGCGCCGGTAGCCGATCGCCCAGTAGTCGATCAGCCGGGCGGCACCGGCCCAGACGTTGGCGGGCGCGGTGCTCTCGGTCGGTACGGCGGCCATCAGTCGACCAGCGTCCGGCCGGTGAGGCGGAGGAAGACGTCCTCGAGCGTGCTGCGGCGTACCAGCGTCGCCACGGGCTGGAGGCCGCGCTCGTGCACCTTGGCGACCGTCTCCTCGCCGTCGGAGGTGTAGAGCAGGAGCCGGTCGGGCAGCACCTCGATCCGGTCGGCGAGGTCATCGACCTTGCTCGCAGCCGGCTCGTTCTCGCCCACGGCGAAGCGGAGCTCGGCGACCTCGCGCGTGGAGTGCTCGGCGATCAGGCCGTGCGGCGAGCCCTCGGCGACGATCACGCCCTTGTCCATCACGACCAGGCGCGAGCAGAGCTGCTCCACCTCGTCCATGTAGTGGCTCGTCAGCACCAGTGTCACGCCCTGCTGGCGGAGCCGGAACAGCCGGTCCCACACGACGTGGCGGGCCTGCGGGTCGAGCCCGGTGGTCGGCTCGTCGAGCAGCAGCACCTCGGGCCGGTTGATCAGGCTCCGCGCGATCGTCAGCCGCCGCTTCATGCCGCCGGAGAGATCCTCGACCATGGCGTCGGCCTTCTCGGTGAGCTGCACGAACTCCAGCAGCTCGTCGACTCGCTCACGCACCTCCTTGCGCGGCAGCCCGAAGTAGCGGCCGTAGATGTAGAGGTTCTCCCGGACGGTGATCTCGGTGTCGAGCGTGTCCTCCTGCGGGCAGACGCCGATCCGCGCCCGGATCTGCGGGCCGTCGGTGGCCGGGTCCATCCCGAGGATCCGCAGCGAGCCGGCGCTCACCGGCGACACGGCCGCGACCATCCGCATCGTGCTCGACTTGCCGGCACCGTTGGGGCCGAGGAACCCGAACGCCTCGCCGCGGCGTACGTCGACGTCGATGCCGCGCACAGCCTCGAAGCTCCCGAACGACTTGCGCAGCCCGGAGGCGAGGATCATGGAGTCGGTGTCGGCCACGTGACGGACCCTACAAATATTCGCCGACATCGCGCGCACGGATATCGCGAGGATGCGGTGGCCGCGGTGGGCCCGGACCGGTCAGGGACGCCAGGCCGGGAAGAGGTCGTGGTCGTCGTCGTCGGTCAGCAGGGACACCTCGAGCGACTCGAGGTCCACGGCCGCCACCTCGCCGGTGGCGCCGAGGCCGTCGGCGCTGTAGACGAGGCGGCGACCGTCGGGCGACCAGGACGGTGGCCAGTGGTCGTTGCCGGGCGTGGTCGTCACCCGACGCGGGTTGCTCCCGTCGGCATCCATGACATGGATGTCCTCGTTCCAGGCCTCGACCAACTCGGCATCGGGGTCACCGGTCGCGACGACGAAGGCGATCCGGCTGCCGTCGGGCGACCAGGTCGCCTCCGAGGCCGACGCGAACCCTCGCGGCGTCACGTCCCGTGGCCGGGAGCCGTCCGGCTCGCTCACCCACACCCGCTGGACGTGCCACGGCTGCCCGGGGACCGGCGTGGAGTAGAGCAGTCGGCCGTCCGGGCCGACGTCGGGCCAGGAGCCCGACGCGACCAGCTCACGCTCCTCCCCACCGCCGAGCGAGATCGCGAAGATGCCTTCATCGCCTTCCGCGCAGCTGCGGCTGGCGTAGACCAGCTCTTCGCCGTCCGGTGTCCAGGTCGGCGCGGACTCGCAGCGGTCCGGCGTACTCGTGACCTGCTGCGTCCCACCGTCGTCGAGGTCCAGCACGAAGAGGTCGCTCGGGCTGTCCTGGGTCGCGGCGGCCGTGTACGCCAGACGGGCGCCGTCCGGTGACCAGGCGGCCAAGAACTCGAGCCCGGGCGCGTCGGTCAGCTGGACCGGGTCGGTCCCGTCGGCCTTCGTCAGCCACAGGTCGGCCTGCTCCCGCCCGGTCCCGCTGGTGAGGACGACCTCGTGCTCGGAGAGGTCCAGGCCGGCCAGGTCGGCAGCGCCGGCGCTCGGCGCGGAGGCACCGGCCACGTCGTCGCCGGACGAGCAGGCGACGAGGAGCACGAGCAGCAGGGCTGCCGGTCCGGCGAGCAACGGCGATGTCGATCTCATGTCCATACTGGCTTGTTCCCTCGAGTCGCCCCACCGGTTCGCCGTCCGGATGGCGGGCTCGGGGGCACTGCGGGTACAAGGACTGGGTGACCGACTGGTTCGTCGCCGAGCAGAGCTGGCTGGCCCGGGAGCTCTTCCAGCGGGCCCTGGCCGCGGTCTACGTCGTCGCGTTCGTTGCCGCCGCGCGGCAGTACCGCGGCCTGCTCGGCGACCACGGTCTGATGCCTGTCAGTCGCTACCTCACCCACGTGTCGTTCCGCCGGTCGCCGAGCATCTTCCACCTGCACCACTCCGACCGGTTCTATCTCGGCGTCGCCTGGGCGGGCGCCGCGCTGGCGGCCGCGATGGTGGCCGGGTTGACCGACGTGCTCCCGCTGGCGCCGGCGATGCTGGTGTGGGTCGTGCTGTGGGTGCTCTATCTGTCGATCGTGAACGTCGGGCAGACCTGGTACGGCTTCGGCTGGGAGTCGCTGCTGCTCGAGGCCGGCTTCCTCGCGGTCTTCCTGGGCAACGACTCGGTCGGCCCGCCCCTGCCCACGCTGGTCCTGCTGAGCTGGCTGCTGTTCCGCGTGGAGTTCGGGGCGGGGCTGATCAAGATGCGCGGCGACCCCTGCTGGCGCGACCTGACCTGCCTCTACTACCACCACGAGACCCAGCCGATGCCGGGACCGTTCAGCTGGTACTTCCACCACCTCCCCCGCCCGCTGCACCGGGTCGAGGTGCTCGCGAACCACACGACCCAGCTCGTCGTGCCGTTCGCGCTGTTCGTCCCCCAGCCGGTCGCCGGCGTGGCCGCGGGGCTGATGATCGCGACGCAGTTGTGGCTGGTCGCCAGCGGCAACTTCGCCTGGCTGAACTGGCTCACGATCGTCATCGCCTTCTCCGCCCTGCCCGACGCGTGGCTGGGTCCGCTGCTGCCCGGCGCCGGCGCGCATGCCGGCGAGGCACCGCTGCCGTTCGTCGTGGCGGTCGCGCTCGTCACGGCCGCGGTCGTGGTGCTCAGCTACTGGCCGGTGGCGAACCTGCTGTCCTCCCAGCAGCGCATGAACACGTCCTTCAACCGCTGGCACCTCGTCAACGCGTACGGCGCCTTCGGCCACGTCACCAAGGCCCGCTACGAGATCGTGCTGGAGGGATCCCGGGACGGCGCGACGTGGGAGGAGTACGAGTTCCGCGGCAAGCCCGGCGACGTACGCCGTAGGCCGCGCCAGTACGCGCCGTACCACCTCCGGCTCGACTGGCTGATGTGGTTCGCCGCGATCTCCCCGTCGTACGCCGAGCCGTGGCTGCCCAGGCTGGTGCAGCGGCTGCTCGAGGCCGACCGGCACGTGCTCGGTCTGCTCCGGCACGACCCGTTCGCGGGAGAGCCGCCGCGCGTGGTGCGCGCACGGCTCTACCGCTACGAGTTCACCAGCCGCCGCGAGCGCCGCGAGACCGGCGCCTGGTGGTCACGACGGCTGGTGCGCGAGTTCCTGCCCGAGCGCCGTCAGCGGAGCTGACCGCGGATCTCGCCGCCCGCGAACTGGGTGCTGTGGACGTTCACGTACGCCGCGCCCGCCTCGATCGCGTCGACGAGCTCACGGAACTCGCCGGCTGCGATGCCCTGGCCCGCCGGGCCGATGACGTCGGCCGGAACGATGGTGCCGGTGATGGTGCCTGCGGCGGGACACGCCTGCGTACCCACCGGCCCGTTGCCGAGGTTCGTGCACAGGAAGACGCTCACCCCGCCCGACTGGGACGGGCTGCCGAAGTGGATGTGCGCCTGGGTCACCGCGGTGGGCACTCCCCCGAAGCTGAGCCGGTAGCGGATCTCCTGCCGCGCCTGGTCGACGCTCGCACGGAAGAACCCCTCGCCCGGGGTCGACAACGCCAGCGGGGTCTCGCTGTAGCCGTCGAGGAAGGCCGAGACCCTCCGCGTGTCGTGATCTCGTCCCTGATCGCCCTGAGCCGCGATCACGGTCGTTGCTGCCACTGCTGCAGCCCCTGCGGCGGCGAGGCCGATCCGGAGCACCTGTCGGTTCATCGCTCTCCTCCTCCTGGTCGTGGTTGACGGTCCAACGACGTCATGCTCGACCCGGAAGATGAGAGCTCACTCGTCAGGGCAGACGGACCGGAAGGGCTGGTCGGGCAGGAACTGCTCCCACTCCTCCTCGGTCAGGTCCCGGCCGGCCATCCGGCACGCGAAGTCGAGGGCCCGGTCGAGGTCGGTCTCCCAGCGGTAGACCGTGCCGTCGTACGACGCGATCGCCACGTCGTGGCTGTCGCCGACGAACTGCGCGTCGGCCGACACCGGGTCCTCTGCTCCGTGGCGGGGTGTGTAGACGGTGCCCAGCTGGTCCAGCGTCGTGGCGTCCCAGAGGCTCACCCGACCATCGACTGCGCTCGAGACCAGCAGCTCGCCATCGACGGAGTAGTCGAGCCCGAGCACCTGAGCGCCGAGGCCGATGGATCGCCGCCGCAGCGCTCCGGTCGAGGCGTCGACGTTCACGATCTCACCGGACTCTCCGACCATCGCGACGGTCGAACCGTCAGGAGACGAGACCGATGCCCCGTAGTTCACCATGGGCACCGTCCCCTCGGACCGGACGCCGCCGGTGGCGACCTCGATCACCCGCCACACCATCGAGATGCCGTCAGGAGAGCTGATGCCGGCCATGGCGGTGCTCCCGTCCCCGATGGGGGTGACGAAGTCTGCGGGAACGTCGAGATCGTCGCCCACAGGACGCAGGGACTCGGCGTCCACGAGATGACTCCGCTCCTCACTGTCGCCCACGAGGAGACGTCGGCCACCGTCGACGTACGCCGCAGCGACGATGTCGTCGAGTGGCTTCCCGTCGTCGACCACATCCCCCGTGGTGGTGTCGAGGACCGTCACGTCGCCGGTCGCCGACCAGCGGAGATACCGCCCGCCGTCGGGGTGCCAGCTGGCCGCCGGGACGAGCGCCGCCGAGATCCTCGTGGGCGTCGTCGCGGCACCGGTGGCGGTGTCGACGAACCGGACCCATCCGCTGTCGCCGTCGACCCAGCTGTAGGCCACCTGCTGCCCGTCCAGCGAGACGTCGACGTGCGCGAACGCCTCGGCGTCGTCGGCCCGGGTCGTCTGCTGCAGGTAGGTGTCCTGCATCGACCGGTCCCAGGTGCGCAGCATCGTCTCGCCGCCGCCCTCGTAGACGTGGTCGCCGCCCGGGCTGATGCTGGCGCCCCACAGAGCAGAGGTCTCCCACCGTTCCAGCGGGCGGCCGCTGGCGGTGTCCCAGACGATGAGGTCGCCCCCGTGGGAGTGTGACCCCACCAGCGAGCCGTCGAGTGAGAACTGGACGTCGCGGACCATGTCCCGGTGTCCGCGCAGCGTCCGGACCGTGGCCCCGGTGGCGGCGTCCACCAGGAGCAGATTCGTGCCCGTGAGCCCCACACGCGAGTCTGCGAGTGCGACCAGGCCTCCCTCGGCGTTCACGTCGACACCCGGCTGCGACACGAGGTCGCTGCGCCGCCAGAGTCGCTCGCCCGTCGCCACGTCGTACGCCGTCAGCGGCCAGCCGGTGTACAGGGTCCGGCCGTGCGGGCTGAGCGCGATCCCCTGGGGCACGGGTCCCGTGGGCACCCGGACGGCTGGTGCGGACGGGGAACGGAGGTCCCACACCAGCGTGTAACCCGGGTCCTCCCAAGCCCACACCTGTTCGGGGGCCGCCCAGTCGACGGTGTGCACGGCGGCGGCCAGGTAGCGACCATCGGGGCTGAACCGGACGTCCACGCCCCACACCCGCTTTCCGCCGGGGATGTCGAGCGTCGTGGCCGGCTCCATGGTGTCCGCGTCCAGCAGGCGCACCGGTTCCCTGGAGCCGCCGCCGTTCAGGATGACGGCGAGCTGATCGCCGCCGGGCCTGAAGTCGATCAGCATCCAGCCGGGTGCGTCCGGCCGCACGGGGTCGTAGCTGCGCAGCAGCCGGTTCGTGGCGGCGTCATGGAGGTGTACGCGGTTCTCGTCGTCCGAGACCGCGATCCAGCGGCCGTCGCGATCGACGTCGATGTCCTCCACGTAGCCGCCCGCGGCAGGCGTCGAGCGGACGAGCTCGGGATGTCTGGCGACCGCGCCCACCAGGTTCGCCCGGGTCTCGGGCGAGTCGTCCAGCCGCGCACCCGCGGCGGCCAGCAGCATCGAGAGGCTGGGGTCGTCGGTGAGCAGGCCCCGGGCGCCGACCTGCCGTGCATCCGCGGCGACGGCCCCCTGCTCTGCCCGCGCGGCGTTGTCGTTCGCCCGGTCGGACTGGACCGCGGCGAGGACCCCGGCGACGAGCGCGAGGGCCAGGAGCGCGGCGGCTGCGCCCAGCGCGATCCGGAGCCGACGGATCATCCGGGCCTGCGCACGTGCGCGCTCGACGATGCTCTGCTGCTTGGCCTCGTCGTGGCGCGCTGACGCCTCGAGGAACTGCCGCTCGACCTCGGTCAGGGCGGTGTCCTTGCCGGCTCGCCAGTCGACCGCTCTCGCGAGCCGGACGCCGCGGTAGAGCTCGCTGTCGGGACGGCCGAGCGCCGCCCAGGCGTCGGCGGCGGCCGAGAGGTGGTGCCGGATCCGCTGGCCCTCGACGTCGTCGTCGAGCCAGCCTCGGAGCCGGGGCCAGGCCCGGGTGAGGGCCTCGTGCGTGATCTCGAGCGCGCCGTCGTCGCTGGTGACCAGCCGGGCGGCGACCAGCATCTCGATGAGCTGCTCGTGCTCGGGGTCGGTGCCGACCAGGCGCCGCGGCACCCGGGTGCGCACCGGTTCGCCCTCGGGGCCCGGAGAGACCAGGCGGAGGACGAGGTCGCGCAGGAGGTCTCGACGCTCCACCTCGACCCGCGCGTAGAGACCCTCCGCCGACTGGGCCACGGCTCCGTTGATGCCGCCGCTCGCGCGGTACCCGGCGACGGTGAGCGTGCTGCCCTCGCGTCGCTTCCAGGTCTCCTGCAGCGCGTGCGACATCAGGGGCAGCGCCCCGGGGTCGTTCCGGACCTCGCGGACGAGCAGGTCGACCAGGCCCGGCTCGATCAGCAGCCCCGCCTGCCGGGCCGGTGTCTCCACCGAGGTGCGCAGGCCCTCCTCGTCCAGCGCACCGACCAGGTACATCCCGCGTTCGACGAGCCGGCTGAAGCCCGGGTGGGCGGCCAGGTCGGCCAGGTGGTCGGCACGCAGGGCGATGACCACGGTCCGGTTCGCGGCCTCGGCGGTGAGGGCCCGGAGGAACTCCTGCTGCTCCTCGGCGTCCTCGCACAGTGAGAACAGCTCCTCGCACTGGTCGACCAGCAGGGCCGCTCCGTGCGGCGCGTGCGTCAGGGCGGTCAGCGACTCCATGGGCCGGACGCCGGGCGAGATCGTCACGATGGACTGCCCACGACGTCGCAGGGCTGCCGCCACTCCCGCCCGGAGCAGCGAGGACTTGCCCGAGCCCGACGGGCCGACCAGGGCGAGCACCGGGGTCCGCGCCAGGATCTCCAGGCACGCGGCCAGGTCGTCCTCCCGCCCGAAGAACCAGTCGGCGTCCTCGACGCCGTACGGCCTGAGGCCCAGCCACGGACAGGTGGCCGACGATGCGGGCGCGTCGGCCACCAGGAGTGAGGAGTCCTGCCGGAGGATCGACGTCTCCAGCGCGACCACGTCGGGGCCCGGGTCGATGCCCAGGTGCTGAGCCAGGACCCCCTTGAGCTGGTGGATCGTGCGCAGCGCCTCGCCCTGCTGCCCGGACTGGTACTGCGCCCGCGCCAGCAGCACCCAGCGGTGCTCGCGCAGCGGCGCGGCGCGGACCAGCACCTGAGCCTCCGAGAGGACCTCGCGATACCGGCCCGCCCGCAGCAGGGCGTCGACCCGCAGCTCCTCGGCCTCCAGGCGCAGCTCGGACAGCCGAGTCCCGGCCGCGATGGCCGGCTCCCAGCTCTCCAGGTCGGCGAAGGCCTCCCCGTGCCACAGGTCCAGCGCGTCGGTCAGCAGGTACGCCGCCCGGTCGGCCTCACCGAGGGTGAGCAGCTCGCGGGCGCGGGCGACCTGGTCCTCGAACCGCAACGAGTCAAGGTCCTCGATGGACAGGTGCAGCGCATAGCCGTGGGGTGACGTCCGGACCGCGTCCCACCCCAGCACCTTGCGGATCCGGACCACGCAGCCCTGCAGGATCTTGCCGGCAGATGCCGGAGGGCGCTCGCCCCAGAGCGCGTCGGAGAGCTGGTCGGCGCTCACCGGATGTCCCGGATTGGTCGCCAGCGATGCAAGAACCACGCGGTCCCGCCGCCCCAGTGCTCCCGAGCCATCAACCGTCAGCGGGCCCAGCACCCTGATGCCCACCCGTTCACGGTCCTCCCGGGCGTCGGTGCCGTCAACGGGGTTGATACCGCGGCGATACCGGTCCCGCACCGGGGCGATACCCGTCGGTGTCAGAAACGGAGACCAGACCGGGGCCACCGGCTCCACGACGAAGGGATCCGCCATGAACACCACCCGCTACGCCGCAGCCACCATCGCCGCCGGCACCGCCGTCGCGGCCGCAGTGACGGTCCTGTCCGCCGTCGCCCCCACCGCCGCCAGCGCGGATCGCCCGGACGCCGCCTCCGGAGGGTCGGACACCGTCGACATCGCCCTGGTCGTCGCGGAGCGCAAGATGGCGTACGCGAAGTACCTCCGCGACAACTCCCGCGAGCTCCGGTTGCGTGACCCCAAGTGAGCAGGGCCTACCCCGCCGTAGCCGGCCGGACGAGGTCGCCCGCCGGGTGCCGTCCCACCGGCCTCCGGCGGGTCGCCGGCTCGGCCGAGCCGACCACCAGCGGCCGCACCAGCGAGGGCATGCCGTCCCACCGCTCGGTCTCGACGTCCCGTACGTCGAAGCGCGTGCGCAACGCACCGAGGAGGTCGCGGTCGCAGCGACAGCCGGCGGCGAACGCGGCCCACGCACCGGCCCACCGGGTCTGCCGGCGGCCGAGCCGCGTGTCACCCGCGTGGACGTGCTCGAGGAAGAGCAGCCCGCCACCCGGCCTCAACACGCGGGCGACCTCCGCCAGCGCCGTGTCGACGTCCGCGACGGTGCACAGCACCATCGTCGACACGACGGTGTCGAAGCTCGCGTCGGCGAACGGCAGTCGCTCGGCGGGCGCCTCGACCACGGACATGCCGTCGCGTGCCGCGGTCCGGCGGCGCAGCCGGGCGGCCATCGCGGCCACCGGCTCCGTCAGCACGACCGAGGTCGCTGTGCTCGGGTAGTGCTCGACGTTGAGTCCGGTACCGGCGCCGATCTCGAGGACGTCGCCGTGGACGCGGCCGAGCAGGGCGGCCCGGCGTCGGGCCATGCCGCGTCGCTCGCCCTTCGCGAGGAACGGGTCGTAGACCGCGGCCCCGAAGCGCTCCAGGAGCGTGGCTGTGGATGTCATGGGTGCCTCCTTCCAGGCACCCCGAGTCCACCGCGCCGGCAGCCCCCGCCCCATCGCCGGGACCGGCCATCCCGCGATGGCCGGAACAGGCCACCTCAGCCGGTCGCCAGCCAGGCGGGCATCCGATGCGGCGCGTAGCGCTCGTACCGCTCGCGCAGGCGTACGGCGTTCTTGTTCTTCGGGTCGTCGAAGCCCAGGAACGCCAGGGCCCGCTCCCCCATGAACTCGTCCGTCGCGTTGGCGCCGAACTCCGCGGCGTACGCACCGCGGTAGTCGGCCATGAAGTCGTCGACGTTGGGCAGGATGGCGAGCATGTACCAGTCCGAGCCGTACATCAGGCGGTCGGCCATCGTCCTGGTCTCCTCGTTGGCGAACACGACGTCACGGAGCTGCTCCATGTAGGAGCGGAACTCCTTCTTGTCGGTCCGGTGGTTGCCGACGTCGGCGTAGAGGTTCCGGCCGGGCGCGTCGTCCTCGCGGCGAGCCAAAGCGGCGATCTTGTGCGGCCACATCGTCGGCCCCACCGATCCGTGCATCCCGCCGAAGTGCCCGAGGTTCAGGTGCAGCCCGGGGAACTCCTGCAGCACGGTCTTCCAGTCGTCGGGGTCGGAGAACGCGTCGTAGGCGTCACGTGCGCCGTTGGAGATGTTGCAGTGCGCCGTGACGGGCACGTCCTCCTCGAGACACCACTGGTAGAGCCTGCGCAGCGCCCGGTCCACCGCCACCCCGTCCTGCCCGGGAGGTCCGCCCGGCTTCGTGGCGTTGTTCAGCGGCCGGAACCCCATGGGCGGGTAGAGCTTCACCCCGACGAACCCGTACCTGGTGACGGCGCGCTGCACGTCCTCGAGGGCACTCACCGGCTCCTTGCGCAGCTCGGTGAGCGCCTCGCGACGTGGGTCGAAGCCCACGAACGGGTGGATCCGGGCCCGCTTCACCCCCGGCAGCCTGCCGAGCATGCTCAGGCGGCTGATCCGCTCCTGCAGGATCACCTGGTGCAGGATCGAGGTCTTCGCCCGATCGTTGAGGCCGAACTCGAGGTCGACGAGCATCGGCGTGAACAGGTCGACCGAGTCCCCGAACTGCCGGACCATGTGGACCGTGACGTCCAGGCGCGAGGAGGCGTAGATGGTCGCCCATCGCATCGCCCGCGCAGCAGCCGCGGTGAAGTCCCCGATCCCTTCGGTCTCGACCAGCGTGTCCCCTGCGGTCTCCTCCAGCTCCGCCGCCGCCGCGTCGAGCAGGTAGGGATCGGACGCCGCCATCTCGCGCAGCTCCGAGCGCACGCGCGACTCCAGGTCGGGCACGACGGCAGCGCGGACCGCCGTGTCCTCCCCGGTGGCAGCCCCCGGCACGCTCTCGGTCTCCGGCGCGCGGAGCGCATCTCCGAGCAGCGCGTCCAGCCGACGCAGCTCCTGCTCGTAGTCGGGTGCCTTCGCCTGCACCACCCGGTCCACCAGGGTCGCGACCGCGTCACCCAGCCGCTTGCCCTCGAGCTTGACGTCACGGACGAAGCCCCGCACTGGCAGGTCGTCCCCGTTGAAGTTGTGGCAGTGGACGTCGACGACGGTGCCCATGGCTTCACCTCCGGTGCAAGCGACTCGAGGCCTTGGTCGTACGCCCATCATCCGGGTGCCACGACTGCCGTTCACATGGTCTGGATGGGCTATTCCGGGGGTGCAGGCCGTGTGTTGTCATCAAAAAAGGGAGCGAGTCCGGGGACTGTCCCGTGACTGAGCTCGAGCGACACGGCGAGCGGTCTCGAGGAGTTCGACCATGGGAGCGTACGAGGACATCCGCGACGACGTGACTGCGCGCTACACCGGCATCGTGTCGGAGCAGCAGGCACGACAGATGCAGGAGGGCCTCGGCAGCGTCGTCCCGATCCCCGCGGTGACCGTCTCCGGGAGCAAGCCGGCCTGGTTGGGCGCCGGCGCGCGCATCGCGTTCGCCTGGTTCGCCGTGGTCGGTGCCGTCGTCGGGCTGGTCCTGACCGCGGCACTGGCCGACACGTCCGCCGGCGCGGCGGCCACCACCGGCGGCTTCGCGATGGTCGCGCTCGTGATCGCCTACCTGACCGTCGCCGGGTTCGGCAAGGTCGAGTTCAGCGTCGGCAGTGGTGGCGAGGGCAGCGCGGCGGGCGACACCCCGTCAACGGACGGAGCCCGACCTCGGCTCGGGAGCAACGATGCCGCTCGATGAGGGCGAGTGGGACACCGTCCAGGGCCTGGTCGAGGACTACCTGGTCGGGACGGCGGACCCCTACGGCGCCCTCAAGGACCTCTTCCCGGACCTCGTCGCCCAGTGGACCATCACCGCGGTGCCGGCGAGGAACGCTCGCTACATCGTCCTGCGTGCCCGCAACGTCGCGCCGGGCGACCCCGACCCCTTCAGCATCCGGCTGCTCGACGGGCTGTTGCGCATCAAGGAGATCGGACTGCTCCAGGCCACCGAGTTCGACCGGCTGCGCGACTTCCGCGACCGCCTCGAACGCGAGCGTCAGGCCTTCGCCAAGCTCGATCCCTTCGCTGCCCGGGTCCTCGGTTCGGGTGAGATCTTCATCAATCGGGTCTCGACCAGGAAGCTCCTCCGCGACCTCACCAAGCCCGAGCCCAAGCGGCCGGTGCCGCTCGCGATGCGCGTGATCGGGGAGTCCCGCCTCGGCAAGTCGTACACCTACTCCTTCATCCTCCACCTGTCCGGCTTCGTCTCGGTCCAGCCGGTGCCCGTGTACCTCGACGAGTCGTACACCGCGGCCGACATCCTGCGCGACGTCTCCACCAAGATCGCGCCGGAAGGGGCCGAGCCGCGATCGGTCGACGATCCCGCCAAGCGCCTGGCGCACTGGGCGGACTGGATCGTCGCTCGCGCCAACGAGTCCACGGACGATCGTGCGTTCTGGTTCGTCTTCGACCAGTGCAACGAGCTCGATCCGAGCTCGGACGCCGTCGAGCTGATCGCGCACCTCGCCCGGGTCATCAAGTCTCCCGCGATCCACGAGCCGGCGAGGACGCTGCGCCCCAAGCTGGTGCTGCTCGGCTACAACGACCAGCTCCCCGATCTCGGGCTGCCGCCGAAGCAGGTGTTCGTCGACACCGTCACCGAGGTCGACGAGCACGAGCTGACGCGATTCTTCGACCACGTCTTCCGCGAGGTGCACGAGGAGGTCCACCCGGAGGAGGCGCCCGACGAGGCGCAGCTGGCCAGCCAGGTGGCGGACAGCGTCCAGCGGGCGACCGAGGACGCGAAGGAGGCAACCACCCTCGGACAGTGCTACATGGAGGCGCTCGCGGAGAGCGCGGCCGACGCCATCGACCTCTTCCGCGAGGAGGCGGCCCATGTCGTCTGAGGAGCGTGCCGGAGCTGCGGGCGACCGGCCCGACGGCCCGTCGTTCGCCGACAAGCTCCTCGAGAGGTCTCGCGCCCGCAAGAGGGCGGCGTCCGGCGCCGCGCCGTTGCGCACGGACCGGGTCGAGTGCCGGCGCGCGGCGGCGCTGCTCACCGGCTTCGACCCGCGGCGGCTGCGCGTCCCGGGACGCCCCGAGCTCATCGGGTCGGCGACGCTCGCCCTCCTCGTCGACGACTGCGTCTCCCTGTCCCCGCGCGGGAACCTCCACTGGCGCCTGCGGAAGGAGGTCCGCGACGCCGCCCTGGAGTCGTTCACCTCGCCGAGGGAGGCGCTCGAGTACCTCGAGGCCAACATGGACCAGGTCGCCACGCGATCGAGTGCCTGGTTCGCCCGTGAGCTCCTCCTGGGCAACGTCCCCGGCCTGACCACGCTGTCGATCGACCACCTGACCCGGCTGCGCAAGGCGATCTCGTGGCTGCGGCTCGTCCCGGGCACCAGCGGACTGCCCGACGCCGTGGCCGTGAAGCACGCCCTCGAGCGGGCCCGCCTCCTCGAGCCTCTCGAGCAGCTCCTGAGGGAGACGTTCGAGGGGCGCACCGACGAGCTCACGACGATCGAGAGGCACCTCGGCCTCGTACGCCGCGGCCTGCGCGACACCGTGACCAGGTCGTTGACGGCCCGGTGGGCCCCGCGGGACGACTACCCGCTGGTCGTCTACGGCCCCGGAGGGATCGGGAAGAGCACGCTCATCGCCCGGTCCCTGCTGGACCATCTCACCAGCGACGACGTCGGACAGTTCCCGTTCGTCTACGTCGATGCCGAGCGCGCGACCGTCGACCTCGACGAACCCACCTCGCTGGTCGCCGAGATGGCTCGACAGCTCGGCACCCAGTATCCCGAGCACGCCGACGAGCTCGCGGACATCGCCGCGACGGCAAGCGTCTGGTCCCGCAACCTCCGGGCGCGTCGTGAGGAGATCGACGACCTGCGCGGAGGAAGCACCACGCGCGCCCTGAGTCGGGGTGCGGCCCGCAGCTACCACACCGCGTCGAGGGACGACGGAGCCCAGCTCATCGCCCGTCTCGGGCAGGTCCTCGCCGAGGCGACCGGACCGGACCACCCCACGTTCGTCGTGGCGCTCGACTCCTTCGAGGAGGCGCAGTACCGCGCATCGCCGGTGCTGGACCGGATGTGGGCGATGCTGTACGCCCTGGAGGAGGTCTATCCCAACACCCGGGTCGTCGTCGCCGGACGCGCGCCGATCGGGCACCCGACGATCGACGTCACCCAGGTGCCGACGCTGGAGCTGACCGATCTCGACGACGCGGCCGCGCAGCGGTTCCTCGTCGACCGCAGGGTCGACGGCACCCTCGCCGCCGACGTCGTCGCCCGGATCGGCGGGAACCCCCTCAACCTGCAACTGGCCGCCAAGGTCTGTGCCAGCCCCGACGGGGCGGACCACGACGACCTGCTGCGTCACATGCCCGCCCGCCGGCGCAGGGTGTTCGGCGCCGTGGACGACATGCTGATCCAGGGCATGCTCTACGACCGCGTGCTGATGCACATCCGGGACCGCGAGGTCCGCCGCCTGGCACATCCGGGACTGGTCCTCCGGAGGATCACGCCGGAGGTCATCGAGCACGTCCTCGCGCCCGTGTGCGGTGTCGCGATCGACTCACCGACGAAGGCCTCCGAACTGTTCGAGGAGCTCGCCCGCGAGCTCGACCTCGTCGACCGTGTCGCGCCCGACGTGCTCAAGCACCGATCCGACGTACGCCGGGTGATGCTCCGGCTCCTCAAGGCCGACCGCAACCCCGACGTCACCGCCGTCGAGGAGGCCGCGGTCCAGTGGTTCGCCGGCAAGGACTCCACCGCGGACCGCGCCGAGGAGATCTACCACCGGCTCCGCCTGGGCCGCGAGCTCGAGGTGGTCTCCGCACGCTGGCGCCCGGAGCTGCGTCCGCACCTGCTCGACGTCGCCGCCGAGGAGCTGCCCGGTCGCAGCGCGAAGCTCCTGTCGCGGCTGCTCGACGGCACTCCGGACACGCTGCCCGAGAGGCAGCAGGCCGAGTGGGAGCAGGACGCCGCGGAGGAGGCCGAGAACCTGCTCGCCCAGGGCTTCGTGGAGGACGCTCTCGCGGTCGTGGGCCGGCGTCGCCCCTGGACGATCGGGAGCCCGCTGCACGCGCTCAACGCCGAGATCCTCATGCAGCTGGGGCGTCAGGAGGAGGCCCGCACCGCGGTCGCCGCCGCCCTCGACGAGCCGGGCATCGAGCAGTTCCCCGACCAGCAGCTGGAGCTCCTGCTGCTCTCGGCGAGGTTGGCGGCCGAGGCGAGCGACTGGGCCGCGGCGGACGCCGATCTCGACGTCGCGGAACGGGTCGCGCTCAGGCTCGGCCACGACCTGGACAGCCTCGGCGTACTCCTGCTGCGCGCCCGGCTGCTCGACGCGCTCCCCGACCTCGCCACCAGCGCGATCGACGAGGACGCGCGCGCCGCACTCGTCACCCGGGTCCGGCAGGTGCCCGACGAGCTGCTCTCGTCGCGCCCCGCGCTGTTCCGGGCCGTGGCCGGAGAGATCGGCGGCCAGGAAGCGGATGTCCTCGCCCACGCCATCGATCTCGTCGGTCTGCCCGCGCTGTCACAGTCCGACATCTCGGTGCTCTCCGACGCGATCGTGGAGACGATGGACCAGGCCAACCTGGGGGACGTCCTCGCTTCCTTCGCCCACCAGTCGCGCCAGCACTGGTCGAGCCCCCGCCCGGCCGACGTGCGGCAGTTCCTGGACGAGACCAGTCGCACGGGCCGCCTCGACGAGCTGGCGAAGCACCTGCTCGGGGCGCACGACCAGTCCGGCGCGCTCCAGCGCGGCATCGCGGCGGCCATGCAGGAGGAGGCGTCCCCGCTGAGCAGCAGTCCGTACACGGACCTCTCCGGAGCCTGGCACGCCGGGCACCCGGGGCACGCGGGGCACGAGCCGGGAGGACGTGCGTGACGATGTCCGAGTACCTCGACGACACCGAGATCGATGCGCTCACGGAGATCATCGGTCGCGAGCTCGCCCTCGATCCACAGCTCCGGCCGATCCTCTTCGAGCGGGTGCACCGCGACTTCCTGGGCGTGCTCCCCTACAACGCCAAGCCCACGAACCAGGTCCGCTCGGACCTCGTCAAGATGAACCGTGTCGAGCGACTGTCGGACGGCAGCGTCCCCCTGCAGCAATGGCTCCGGGCCGCCGCGGGCCAGGTCCAGGACGCGACCGAGCGCGCCGTCGTCGACCAGGCCCTCGACAAGGTGACGGCAGCGGCGGCCGGCGAGCCCTCCGTGGAGGCGGTGGCCGCGGTCGTCGAGTCGAAGGAGCTGGTGATCTTCCGCGACGACATGGTGGCCTTCGACTTCCTCGAGCTCGGCGCCCTGCGCGGCCGCTCGGTCGGTCGGATCACCGTCGCCCCGTGGTCGAACGGCGCCCCGGTCGTCCGTCCGGGTGGGGCCGTGGAGCCGCACGCCGGGACGTGCTGGCTGATCGCACCGAACCTGGTCGTGACCAATCACCACGTCGTCAACGCCCGTGCCGCCGTCGCGGGACCGGCTCCCCAGGTGCCGGACACCGACCTCGCGGACCAGGCCGCGCACGCCGTCGTGAACTTCGACTACGTCACCAACGCGTCCGAGGGTCCCTCCGTCGCGTGCACCGGGCTCGTGGCCTGGTCGCGGGAGCTGGACTACGCCGTCGTCTCCCTCGAGGCACCGACCGACCGGGACCCGCTGCCCCTCTACGAGGAGCCGCTCGAGGTGAGCCTCGACGACCACGTCGCCGTCAACATCATCCAGCACCCCGACGGACGCGCGAAGCGAGTGGGTCTCCGCAACAACCTCATCCACCAGACGACCGAGCGCGACGTCAACTACTTCACCGACACCAAGACGGGCTCCTCGGGGTCGCCCGTCCTCACCGACGACTGGCGGGTGTGTGCGCTGCACCGTGGTTCCCAGTCGGTCAAGGTCCAGTTCCAGGGCAAGTCGAGCGCCTACATCAACGTCGGCACCCAGATCCACGCGATCCTCGACGACCTGCGGACCCGCTACCCGGACGTCGCCGCGCAGGTCGCGCTCGCGGCTCCGGGTTCCGTCACCGAGATGTCCGGCTAACCATCACCTGCTTGGAGCAGCCATGAAGTTCTCCTCCCCGGTCGCCACCGACCTGAGCGCCATCTTCGACGACCTCGACGCCGTGGCCGAGCGAGTCCAGGCCGAGGCCGAGAGCCAGCCCGAGCTGCAGGAGTCGGCGGTGCCCGGGCGCTCCCCGTCCGCCGACGTGCTCGACCTCGCTGCCCGGGAGGCGCGCGGGTCCGTCCTCGCCGACGGTGCCCGAGGGCTCCACAAGCTCGCGCGCGACCCCGATGCCGACCTCACGCCGGAGGAGCACGTCGGGCTGGAGGCGATAGTGCTGCGCGAAGGACGGCCGGCGCTGTTCGTCCAGGCGGGTGACTTCGCAGCGGTGCTGCCGCCTGAGTGGCAGGTGCTGGACGGTCATCGCGCCGCGATCCGCGAGGCCATCACGCGGGTCGGGCGCATCGAGGTGACGGGGCACCCCGACCTGGACTGGCTCGGCACCGGCTTCCTCGTCGCACCGGACATCGTGATGACCAACCGCCACGTCGCCCGCGAGTTCGCCGCCATGCGGGACTCGGGCTGGACCTTCATCAACGGGCGGAGCGCGAGCTGGGACCTGCTCGAGGAGCAGGGCAGCGCGGACCAGGCCGAGTTCGAGATCACGGAGATCATCGCCATCCACGACGAGGACGACGTCGACCTGGCGCTCCTGCGGGTCGCGCCGTCGAACGGTACGGCATCGCTGCCCGAGCCCCTCACGTTGACGGCCCAGCAACCGAGCGAGGTCGAAGGACGGGCCGTGTACGTGCTCGGCTACCCCGCGTGGGACGGTCGCCGGAACGACCCCGGCGACATGGCACGGATCTTCCAGGAGATCTACAACGTCAAGCGCCTGCAGCCCGGACGGCTGACGGTCTCCTTCGACTCCAACCTGCTGCTCCGGCATGACTGCTCGACGCTCGGCGGCAACAGCGGATCCCCCGTCATCGACCTGGAGACCAACCAGGTGCTGGGCCTCCACTTCGGGGGCCGGTACCTCCAGGGCAACAGCGCCGTCCCGAGCTGGCGGCTCGCCACCGACCCGGTCACTGCCGGCGCCGGGCTCAAGTTCGAGTAGGGACCGCCTCCGCGCCGCGCCGACGGCCGCTGTCGGTGGCGTGCGCAAGGATGGACGGGTGACCGATCCGCTCCAAGGGTTCAGCGAACCCACCCGCACCTGGTTCGGTGCGGCGTTCGCCGAGCCGACGCCTGCGCAGACCGGCGCCTGGGCGGCGATCGGGGCGGGCCGGCACGCGCTGGTGGTGGCGCCGACGGGGTCCGGCAAGACGCTGAGCGCATTCCTGTGGAGCATCGACCGGCTGCTCACCGCGGAGCCGCCGGAGGACAAGCAGCACCGGTGCCGGGTCCTCTACATCTCGCCCCTCAAGGCGCTCGGGGTCGACGTGGAGCGCAACCTCCGCGCGCCGTTGACCGGCATCCGCCACACGGCCGACCGGCTCGGCACACCCGTGCCCGACGTGACTGTCGGCGTCCGCTCCGGCGACACGCCTGCCGCCGACCGTCGCAAGCTCGTCACCAGCCCACCGGACATCCTGATCACGACCCCCGAGTCGCTGTTCCTGATGCTGACCAGCCAGGCCCGCGAGTCGCTGCGCGGAGTCGAGACCGTGATCCTCGACGAGGTCCACGCGGTCGCCGGCACCAAGCGCGGGGCCCACCTCGCGGTCACCCTCGAGCGCCTCGACGCGCTCCTCGACCGGCCCGCCCAGCGCATCGGCCTGTCGGCGACGGTCCGGCCGCTCGACGAGGTCGCGCGCTTCCTCGGCGGGCAGACGCCCGTCGAGCTCGTCGCCCCGCCCAGCGAGAAGCGGTGGGACCTGCGGGTCGTCGTACCGGTCGAGGACATGACCGCCCCCGATGAGTACGACGAGGACGCCGACGACCCGCAGCGCTCCCAGAGCCTGTGGCCGCACGTCGAGGAGCGGGTGGTCGACCTCGTCGAGCAGCACCGCTCCACGATCGTCTTCGCCAACTCCCGACGGCTCGCCGAGCGGCTCACCGCGCGACTCAACGAGATCGCGACCGAGCGCGCCGGTGCGGCGATCGAGCAGGGCGCTCCCCCGGCCCAGCTGATGGCGCAGTCCGGGCAGAGCCACGGGGCAGACGCGGTCATCGCGAAGGCCCACCACGGGTCGGTGTCGAAGGAGCAGCGCGCCCTCATCGAGGACGACCTCAAGCGCGGCCGGCTCCCCTGCGTCGTGGCCACCAGCAGCCTCGAGCTCGGCATCGACATGGGCGCGGTCGACCTGGTCGTCCAGATCGAGAGCCCGCCGTCGGTCGCCAGCGCCCTGCAACGCGTGGGCCGGGCCGGCCACCAGGTCGGCGAGGTGTCCCGCGGAGTGCTGTTCCCCAAGCACCGCGGCGACCTCGCGCAGACCGCCGTCGCCGTCGACCGGATGCGCACCGGCGCGATCGAGGCGCTGCGCGTGCCGGCCAACCCGCTCGACGTGCTCGCCCAGCAGGTCGTCGCCGCCACCGCGCTCGACGCGTGGGACGTCGACGAGCTGTTCGAGCTCGTCCGCCGCAGCGCGCCGTTCGCCCAGCTCCCCCGCAGCGCCTACGACGCCACGCTCGACCTCCTCAGCGGTCGCTACCCCTCCGACGAGTTCGCCGAGCTCCGACCCCGCGTCGTCTGGGACCGCGTCACCGGCACGATCACCGGCCGGCCCGGCGCGCAGAGACTCGCGGTCACCAGTGGCGGCACCATCCCCGACCGCGGACTCTTCGGCGTCTACCTCGTCGGCGAGGGCACGGGTCGCCGGGTCGGCGAGCTCGACGAGGAGATGGTCTACGAGTCGCGCGTCGGCGACATCTTCGCGCTCGGCGCCACCAGCTGGCGCATCGAGGACATCACGCACGACCGCGTGCTCGTCACGCCGGCACCGGGCATCCCGGGCCGGCTGCCCTTCTGGAAGGGCGACGCGCTCGGCCGCCCGGCCGAGCTGGGCCGCGCGATCGGCGCCTTCACGCGCGAGCTCGCGGCGCTGCCACGCGAGCGCGCCGAGGAGCGGGCCCGCGCCGACGGCCTCGACGAGTACGCCGCCGGCAACCTGGTCGGCTACCTCCACGAACAGCTCGAGGCCACGAACCTGGTGCCGAGCGACCAGACCCTGGTCGTCGAGCGGTTCCGCGACGAGCTCGGCGACTGGCGACTCGTCCTGCACTCGCCGTACGGCGTCCCGGTGCACGCCCCGTGGGCGCTCGCGATCAACGCGCGGCTGCGCGAGAGGTACGGCGTCGACGGACAGGCGGTCGCCTCCGACGACGGCATCGTGATCCGGGTCCCCGACACCGAGGCCGAGCCGCCCGGCGGTGACGTCGTCGTCTTCGAGCCCGAGGAGATCGACGAGCTGGTCACCCGCGAGGTCGGCGGGTCGGCGCTCTTCGCGTCCCGGTTCCGCGAGTGCGCGGCCCGGGCGCTGCTGCTCCCCCGCCGCGACCCGGGCCGACGCTCACCGCTGTGGCAGCAGCGCCAGCGGTCCGCGGCGCTGCTGGAGGTGGCGGCGCAATATCCCTCGTTCCCGATCGTCCTCGAGGCCGTCCGCGAGTGCCTCCAGGACGTCTACGACCTCCCGTCGCTGACCGCCCTGATGCGCGGCATCGACCGCCGCGAGGTGCGGGTCGCCGACGTGGCGACCCACCAGCCGTCGCCGTTCGCGCGCACCCTGCTCTTCGGCTACGTCGCCCAGTTCATGTACGAAGGCGACTCCCCCATCGCCGAGCGGCGCGCCGCCGCGCTCGCGCTCGACCAGGGGCTGCTCGCCGAGCTGCTCGGCCGTGCCGAGCTGCGGGAGCTGCTCGACCCCGAGGTGCTCGCCGAGGTCGAGGCCGAGCTCCAGCGCACCGCCGACGACCGGCGGGCCCGCGACGCCGAGGGGGTCGCCGACCTGCTCCGGCTGCTCGGCCCGCTGTCGGCCACCGAGGTCGCCGAGCGGAGCACGGCCGACCCCGGCCACTGGCTGCAGGCGCTCGCGGACCAGCGGCGCATCGTCGCCGTGCGGATGGCCGGCGACGAGCGCTGGGCCGCGATCGAGGACGTCGGCCGCCTGCGCGACGGGCTCGGCGTACCCGTTCCTCCCGGCACGCCCGACGTCTTCGCCGAGCCGGTCGACGACCCGCTCGCCGACCTGGTCGCGCGCTTCGCCCGCACCCACGGACCGTTCACCGCCGACGACGTCGCGGCCCGCCTCGGGCTGGGCGCCGCCGTCGTCCGCCACACCCTGCAGCGGCTGGCCGCCCAGGGGCGGGTGCTCGACGGGGAGTTCCGGCCCGCCGGGTCCGGCACCGAGTGGTGCGACGCCGAGGTGCTGCGCAGGCTGCGGCGCCGCTCGCTCGCCCGGCTGCGCCAGGAGATCGAGCCGGTCGAGCCCGACACCCTCGGCCGGTTCCTGCCCGCCTGGCAGCACCTCGTCACCACGAGGGGTGGTCTGCGCGGCGTCGACGGCGTGCTCTCCGCGATCGACCAGCTCGCCGGCTGCGCGGTCCCGGCGTCCGCGCTCGAGCCGCTCGTGCTGGCGGGTCGCGTGCGTGACTACGAGCCGTCGTACCTCGACGAGCTCACGGCCTCCGGCGAGGTCGTCTGGGCCGGGCACGCCCCGCTGCCCGGCGCCGACGGCTGGGTCTCGCTGCACACCGCCGACCAGGCTCCCCTGACCCTGCCGGCGCCCGAGCCCTTCGCCGTTCGAGACGGCTCGTCCCTCGCCTCCTCAGGAACCGCACCGAGCGAGCTCCACCAGGCCGTGCTCGACGCCCTCGCGCCCGGTGGCGCGTGGTTCTTCCGCCAGCTCGCGGACTCCGTCGGAGCGACCGACGACGCCGCGCTCTCGGCCGCCCTCTGGGACCTGGTCTGGGCGGGCCGCATCAGCAACGACACCCTGGCCCCGCTCCGGGCGCTCACCCGCGGCGGCACCCCCGCTCATCGCACCCGCCGCCCGCCACCGCGGATCCGGATGTCGAGCACCACCGGCGGCCGGGCCCGGATGCCCGCGCGCACCGGGCCGCCCGAGACCGCCGGTCGCTGGGCTCTGCTGCCGCCGATCGACGCCGACCCGACCCGCCGCGCCCATGCGGTCGCCGAGCGCCTGCTCGACCGGCACGGCGTCGTCACCCGGGGGGCCGTGGCGAGCGAACGGGTCCCCGGCGGGTTCGCCGCCGTATACAAGGTGCTGTCGGCCTTCGAGGAGTCCGGTCGCTGCCGCCGCGGCTACTTCGTCGCGGGCCTCGGCGCCGCGCAGTTCGGCACGGCCGGCTCCGTCGACCGGCTCCGCACCTTCGCGGAGGTGCCGGTCGACGCCAAGCCGACCGCCGTGGCCCTCGCCGCGACCGACCCGGCCAACCCCTACGGCGCCGCTCTGCCGTGGCCGGAGGCCACGAGCACCGGGCACCGCCCGGGGCGCAAGGCCGGCGCCATCGTCGTGCTCGTCGACGGCGTGCTCACGCTCTACGTCGAGCGCGGCGGACGCACCCTGCTCACGTGGTCCGACGAACCCGACCGCCTCGGCCCCGCCACCGCGGCGCTGGCGGAGGCCGCGCGCCACGGCTCGCTCGGCCGGATAACCGTCGAGAAGGCCGACGGCGAGCAGCTCCTCGGCGCCGGGTCGACGCCGCTGCGCGACGCGCTCCAGGCGGCCGGCTTCGTCGCCACCCCGAGGGGGCTCCGGCTGAGGGCGTCGGGTGCCTGAGGGCGACGCGGTACGCCGTACCGCCCGACGGCTCGCGCAGGCCCTCGACGGCCGGGTGCTGACCCGCAGCGACTTCCGGGTCCCGCGACACGCCACCGCCGACCTGGCGGGTGGCACGGTCGTCGAGACCGTGTCGCGGGGCAAGCACCTGCTGACCCGGGTCGACGCCGCCGACGGGCCGATCACCCTGCACACCCACCTCAAGATGGAGGGCTCGTGGCGGGTGTTCGAGCCCGGCAGGCGGTGGAACCCGCGGTCACACGAGATCCGCGTGGTGCTCGAGACCGAGGGCCCGGTGGCGGTCGGCTACCTGCTCGGGATCGTGGAGCTCGTCCCCCACGAGCGGGAGCCGGAGGTGGTCGGCCACCTCGGACCCGACCTGCTCGGACCGGACTGGGACGAGGACGAAGCGCTGCGGCGCCTCCGCCTGCACCCGGACCAGCCGGTGTTCGAGGCGCTGCGCGACCAGACCCTGCTCGCCGGGATCGGCACGATCTACGCGGCCGAGGTCCTCTTCGTGATGGGGGTGTCGCCGGCCACGCCGGTCGGCGCGGTGCCCGACCTGCCGCGGATGGTGCGGCGGGTCCGGCAGATGCTCGACCAGGAGTGGTCCCGCTCCAACCGGATGTGGGTCTACCGGCAGCGGCTCTGCCGCCGGTGCGGCACGCGCGTCGAGACGACGTCGTTCGGCCGGCCGGGCGAGGAGCGCACGGCGTACTGGTGCCCGAGCTGCCAGCCCGCGGTCCCCTGAGGGATCAGGCGGCGGAGGTGACGACCGGTGCGCTCGCCGGAGCGGCGACCGGGATCCGGGTGAGCCCCGCAGCGGCCTCGTCGACGGCGACCAGGTCGGAGACCTCGCGCAGCACGTCGGACAGCGGCACCTCGAGCGCCGCGCACAGCGAGGCGAGCAGCTCGGAGGAGGCCTCCTTCTGCCCGCGCTCGATCTCGGAGATGTAGCCCAGGCTGACCCGGGCCTCGGCGGAGACCTCACGCAGGGTCATGCCGCGCTGCATGCGCAGGTCGCGGAGCACGTCGCCGAGCACCCGACGAAGCAGCACCATGCGGTCCCCTCCTTCCGCTTCCGAGATCCGTCCGGGCCAACGCTACCCGAGAGGTGTTGATTCCCGCCGCAAGACCTCCTCGAACGCGTTCAGCGCCTCGGTGCAGGTCCGCTCCTGGATGTAGCCCCGCTTGCCGCTGAGCTCTAGCGCGACGACCTCGAGCAGCCCGGGGCCGGCGATGCCGACGAAGACCGTGCCCGGCGGCTTGCCCTCCTGCTCCGTGGGGCCCGCCACGCCCGTCGTGGACAGCCCGAACGTCGCTCCCGCGAGCGCGCGGACGCCCGACGCCATGGCCTTCGCACACTGCGGGGACACCACGCCGTGCTCGTCGATGATCTGCGGGTCGACCTGCAGAACCGACGCCTTGAGCTCGGTCGCGTAAGTCACCACCCCACCGAGGAACGTCTCGGACGCGCCGGGCGTGTCTGTCAGCGCCACCGCGAGCCGACCGCCCGTCAGCGACTCCGCGGTCGCCACCGTGCTCCCCGAGGCCCGCAGGATCAGGTGCACGCGCTTGGCCAGGTCCGTCACGGGAGCCACGCTAGCCCTGATGCACGTCGGCCCGCCCGTGCTGGTGCACGGACGGGCCGACGTACGGTCGGGGCCTAGCCCCGCTTGTTCTTCTTGCCCGCCTTGACGACCTCGACGACCACCTTGTCGGAGCTCTGCTTCAGGAAGTCGTTGCCCAGGTAGGTCACCTCGATCTTCTTGTCGCCCGGGTGGTCGAACTTGGCCAGGTCGACCGTGACCTTGCCGTTCTTCAGGGTCGCGGTGCGCGTGTCCTGGCCGGGCGCCTCGATCCGGACCTTGCCGGTCGCGTCGATCCCCGCCGCACCGTCGACGGTGATCTTCAGCGTGACGCGGGTCTTGCCGGCCTTGGCCTTGTCCGGGTTCGCCTCGACCTGCGTCTCGGACTCAGCCTTCGTGACCTTCGCCTTGAACGTGGTGACCGCACCGGTGAAGTGACCGTCACCGGAGTACGACGCGGTCAGCGTCGTCGTACCCGGGTCGAGCGACTTCGCCGGCAGCCGCACGGTCGCGGTGCCGTTCGACACGATGCCCGAGGCCAGCTGCTTGGTGCCGTCGAGCACGAAGACCGTCCCCGTCGCACCCGCAGGCACCCGCACCGTGACCGTCGCCGCCTTGCCGTAGACAAGCTCGACGTTGTCGGCACTGATCGTCGCCGTCCGCTTCGCGACGTTCACCGCGATCCCGCTCGACGACACATCGGGGTAGTTCCCCGCGGCGTAGTCGACGCGCAGCGTGTGGCTGCCGGGCTCCAGCGAGCCGGCCGGAAGGCCGAGCGTCGCACGCCCGTTGCCGTCGAGCGCCACCGCGCCGCCGATCGGGTTCGTGCCCTCGAACAGCCGCACCGAGCCCGTCGCGACCCCATCGTTGCCGGAGACCGCCACGGCGATCGATGCTGCGTCACCCCAGGTGACCGACGCCGGACCCGTCGCGGTCACCGTCGCGGCGCGAGCGGGAGCGACCGTGATCGGGACCCGCACCTCCGTCTTGGTGGCTCCGCCGCCGACCGTGAGCACGTGCGCACCGGCGGCGACGCCGGCGGGCAGCTGGACCACGACGTGGGCCTTGCCGGCGTTGTTCACCGTGGTGTTGTTGTTGGGTGCGGACGTCACCGAGTTGTCGACGACGGCCGTGCCCAGCACCTGCGCTCCGAGGCGGATCTCGACGGTGGCGTCCTGGACGTCCGGCACCGACGCCGCCGAGCCCGTCATGGCCAGCGCGGCCAGGTCGAACGTGACCGTGTCACCACCGCGGTACGACGCCGGAGCGTCGGCCGGGAACGCCACCTCGACCGCGCGCTGGTCGTACTTCGGCGTGATGGCGTCGTCGCCGGCACCGAACTCGTCGAAGTAGTCGACCATCGACTCCAGGTCGGTCATGCCCCAGTCGGTCTTCTGCGTGCCGTTGGCGAACTCGAAGAAGTTGTCGCCGCCGGGCGAGAGGAACGAGTTGACCGTGACCGAGTAGGTCGCCGTCGGGCTGATCGGCTCTCCAGCGAGCCACATGCCCGTCACGACACCCTTCTTCGTACCCGCGGGGACCGTCGGTGACGTGTCGGCGACCTCCTTGTAGGTGTAGGCGAAGCCCTCGGAGACACCGAGCCGCAGGAACGCACGGGTGGGCACGGTGCCGCCCGAGGTCCGCTGCCACTGCTGCTCGAGCACCTTCTTGATCTGCGCTCCGGTCAGCTTCATGTTGATCAGCGAGTTGGCGAAGGACTGCACGTTCGCCGCCTGACGGTAGGTCAGGTCGCGCGGGTACGTCGCACCGTTGCCGACCATGTCCTCCCGGATTCCGCCCGGGTTCATGAACGCGATGTCTGCGGCCAGCCCCTGCTGCTCGGTGGCCCAACGCTGCACCTCGGCGATCATGTTGCCGGCCGTCGAGGAGCTGCCCCGGTTGTCCGTGCCATTGCTGTACTTCGCTCGGCTGAACGGCGCTGCGATCTTGCCCAGCACCTTGTTGCCCTCGGTGTTGGCGAACGCGACGGCAGCGTCGACGATCTCCTTCGTGGCCGTGTCGACCGGGTAGTTCGCGACCGGCAGCTGCGGACCGCTGCCGTCGGGGTCGGTCATCACGGGCAGCAGCGCCTGGTCGATCGCGACCAGCTCGTTGTCCGCGCCGAAGGTGAGGTCGAGCCGGTTGAGGTTCATGCCGTACTGGCCGGCCGAGACCACGGGCCGCTCGGTGACGGCACGGTCCTCGTCCACCCACTCATCGACCTCGAACTTGCAGTCGTAGGCCTTGTGGGTGTGGCCCGACACGATGGCGTCCACGTCCTTGTTGACGCCGTTGACGATGTCGCCCCAGGTCGAGCCGGGCGTGTCCTGTCCGGTGCAGGAGTTGCCGGGGGCACCCTCGTGGACCAGCATCACGACGGCCTCGACGTGGTCGTCGCTCTTCAGCGCGGTCGCCTCGGCGTTGACGGAGTCGACGATGTCCAGGACGTCGAGGTCGGCGATGCCGTCCGGACTCACCAGGCTCGGCAGCTCCTCCGTGACGGCCCCGACGAACCCGATCTCGATGTCGCCGAAGTCCTTGATGAAGGTCGCGGGGACGGCGGGGTCACCGGTCTCCTTCATCTTCAGGTTGGCGGCGATGTACTGCCACTCGGCGCCGCCTTGCGGGTTGCTGGCGGGGTCGTACTCCGCCATGACCCGGTCCATGAGGTCCTCGTAGCCGTGGTCGAGCTCGTGGTTGCCCACGGCCGACACGTCGAGACCGGCCTCGTTGAGCGCGTCGATGGTCGGCTTGTCGCGCTGGACGAAGGAGTCGAACGTCGATGCGCCGATCAGGTCGCCCGCCGCCGCGAACACGGTGTTCGGGTTGGCGGCACGCAGCTGCTTGACCGCCCCGGCAAGGACGGCCGCGCCGCCCTCTCCGTTGGCGGCGGTCTGGGGGATGCGCCCGTGGAAGTCGTTGGTCGCCAGGACCTGGACCTTCGTGAGCCCGTCGTCGACCTGGATCTCGACCGGGATCTCGGTCCCGGTCGTCACGCCGACGAGCCTCAGGGTCCGCTTGCCGTCCGGGACACCAGCGGGCAGCTGCACGCTGACCTGGGCGGTGCCGTAGTTGTCGTACGGCTGCGTGCCGAGCGCGTTGTTGACGGCAGCCGTCCCGAGGACGCTGTCACCGAGCTTGACCTGCAGCTGCTCGTCGTGTGCGTCGCCGGCGCCCGACATCGCCCAGGAAGCGACGTCGAAGGCGACGGTGTCACCCGGGCCATACGTGTCCGGGGCCGACGGCGGGAAGTTCACCTCGACGGCACGCTGACCGAAGTCGACGGGAAGCGGGTTCTCGTCGTCGTACGGCTCCATGTAGTCGACCATCGCCTGGAGGTCGGCCTTGCCGGTGTCGACCGTGTCGGTGCCGTTGGCGAGCTCCCAGAAGTTGTCGCCGCCCGCGGCGAGGAAGGAGTTCGCCGTCACCGAGTACTCCGCGTCCGGATCGATCGGCGTGCCGTTCAGCCACATCCCGGTGACCGTGCCCTCGAAGGTGCTCACCGGCGCGGAGTTCGCCACGCGGACCGTCACCGGGGTCTCGGTGTAGGTGTAGGTGAAGCCTTCCGACACACCGAGTCGCAGGAACGGCCGCGACGGCACGCCGCCCAGGGCGGTGCGCTGCCACTGCTGCTCGAGCACAGTCTTGATCTGGTCACCGGTCAGCTTCATGTTCACCAGGGTGTTGGCGAACGGCTGGACGTCGGCGGCCCGTCGATAGGTCAGGATCTGGTCGCCGAGCTCGGCCGTCGTGCCCGGGTGGGCGTCGAGGTACGCCTGGTCGACGGTTGTGGCGACCATGTCGGCGCGCAGACCACCGGGGTTCATGAAGGCGATCTGGGCGTCGTTGCTGTCCTCGGTCGCCCAACGCTGGACCTCGGCGACGAGGTTGCCCAGGGTCGACTCGCCACCACGGTTCTCCGTGGTGCCGCTGGCGGAGCTGTACGTCGCTCGCTTGAAGTCGCCACCGACGCGGCCGAGCGGCTCGCTGCCCTTCGTCGCGGCGAACGCGACCGCCGCCTGGACGATCGTGTCCACCTCCGGGTCGGGGGTGTAGCCGACACCTGCCGTCGCGATGACGTCCTGCGTCAGACCCGCGAGCTCACCCGTGCTCTGGTCGAACTTGAAGACCAGCTGGTTGAGGTTGGTGCCGTACTGGCCGGCCGAGACGACAGGGCGCTGCTTGACCTTGCGGTCGGCCCAGTCCTCGACCGGGAACCTGCAGTTGTAGGCCAGGTGGGTGTGGCCGGAGATGATCGCGTCGACCAGCGGCGAGGTGTTCTGCGCGATGTTGCCGAAGACGGTCGCGTCGTCGGTGAAGCTGTCCGCCGTGCAGGTCGTGGTCGGCGCGCCCTCGTGGACCAGCAGGACGATCGCGTCGACGCCTGCGGCATCGAGATCCTCGGCGGCCGCGTTGGTCGCCTCGACGACGTCGGTGGCGGTGACGCCCACGATGCCGGCGGGGTTCACGAGGGCGTCGAGGTCCTCGGTGACGGCCCCGATGAACCCGATCTTCTTGCCCGCGATGTCCTTGGTCCAGGTCTCGGCCAGGTCGTCACGGCCCTCGGGCTCGTCGACGTTGGCCGCGATGTACTCCCAGTCCGCGTGGTCCTGGATGCGGCCGACGAAGTCCTCGTACCCGCGGTCGAACTCGTGGTTGCCCGCGGCCGAGACCTCGAGGTCCATCGCGTTGAGCGCGTCGATCGTCGGCTCGTCGTCCTGGATGAACGACTCGAACGTCGAGGCGCCGACCAGGTCGCCCGCAGCGACGAACACGGTGTTCGGGTTCTCCGCGCGCAGCTCCTTGATCGCCGTCGCGAACGGGGCGGCACCGGCGGCGTTCCCGGCGTCCGGCAGCAGCCGGCCGTGGAAGTCGTTGGTGCCGACGATCTGGACCTCGTCGTACGTCGTGCCGGCGGTCGGGTCGGGCAGGTCGAGGCCGACGATCTCCGGGTTGTGGTCCGACGTCGCGAACGGCAGGTTCGGCTGCCACAGGTCCAGGACGTTGTAGTTGTAGCGGCTGTACTGGAACGAGACCAGCTCGTTGGCGTTGATCTCCCAGATGTCCGCACCGGTCACCAGGTCGCGAGCGGCGTCGTTGGCGAACACGTGGTCCAGCGAGCCCCACATCCCGTCGAAGGAGTAGGACTCGTCGGCAGCCTGGTCGGAGTCGACCTGGAGGAAGCCACCCTCCTCGATCACCTGGACCGGCTCCTCCATGCTGTAGGAGTTGAAGTCACCGGCGAGGAAGACCGCCTCGATGCCGCGCTCCTCGGCGAAGTCGTCGGCGAACTGGAGCAGCCGGGCTGCCTGACGCTTGCGATCGCCGTTGAACGCCCCGACGTAGCCCGAGCTCTCGTTGTCACCGACGGCCGGCGGGGCGCCGGGGGCGGAGTTGTCGCCCTTCGACTTGAAGTGGTTGACGATGACGGCGAACGCGTCGGCGTCGGCGCCACCGGTGCGCTTGAACGCCTGGGCGAGCGGCTCGCGGGCGTTGGCGAACTCGGTGGTGCCGAAGAGGATGTCCGACTGACCGACCGGGCTCACCTTGGCCGGCTTGTAGATGAAGGCGGGACGGATGACGTCCTGCTCGGCGACGGCGGTCGCGGTGACGGCCTCACCGGGGCTGCGGACGAACTTCCACGTGCCCGGGCCCTCCTCGATGTTGAGAAGCTCCACGATGCGGGCGAGCGCCTCGTCGCGGTTGGTCTCGCCGGGAAGCTTGATCGAGTTCTCGACCTCCTCGAGGCCGATGACGTCGGCGCCCATGTCGACGATCGTCTGGGCGAGCTTCGTCTCCTGGCGGGCGAGGCTGGCGGCGGTCGCCGCACCGCGCGGGCCGGCGCCGTTGGTCTTCGTCGGGTCGTCGACCAGCTTCACGCCGCACTCGTTGTTGCTGATGCGGTCGCTGGCAGCGGTGCCGTTGTCACCGCCCGGGCCGCGGTCGGTGTAGTAGGTGCAGCTGGTGGCGACCGGCGGGTTCTGCTGCGGGCCTGCGGCGACGTAGGCCTCACCGGTGGTGGTGAAGAAGTTGAGCACGTTGAAGGTGGCGATCTTGATGTCGCCGTCGGCCTTGAGGACGTTCTGCGGCGCGAGGTTGCTCTCACGCGTGTTGGTCCACTCCGCCACCGCGGTGCCGGCGTCGGTCACCGGCTGCTGCGGCTGCAGCCGCCAGACGTTGCCGCGGTCATCGCCGGAGCTCCCGCGGCGGTAGTCCAGGACGACAGGCTGCTTGAGCGTGAGCGCTGCGCCGACCCGCGGCGGGTTGGTCGTGGTCACCCACGGGAGCGGCTTGGCCTTGTTGGCCTGGTTGGCCAGGTAGTCGATGTCCTGGGCGTCGTCGAGGACGATCGCGCGGGCAGCGTTGTCGTTGACGATCTCGGCGATCGCCGCCGCGTCGGTGGCGTCGGCGAACTCGGTCGGCTGACGCAGCGGCGTGGTGCCCGTCGCCAGGCCGATCTCGCCGAACGCGTTGGTCTCGTAGACGCTGGTGATGGTGAGGGCGTCGGTCGGGGCGAGGAGCATGCCCTCGAGCGCCTCGCGGGCGACGTCGGTCGTCGGCAACGCGCCGGCGAGCGGCGTGATCGCACCGAGGGAGGCGATCTCGGTGACCCCACTGGCGGCGCTGGGCGCGATCTGGCTCAGACCCCGGAACTCCGTGACCTTGCCCGTCACCGAGACGGAGTCGCCCACCGCGATGCCGGCCGGGACGTTCGCGTTCGAGGAGCCGGCCCACACGAAGATGCCGTCGGACGCACCAGGGGTGGCGTCGTCGCCCGGGGTCTGCATGTAGAAGCCGTTGAACCCGCCGGTGCCGTGCACGGCGGTGACGACGCCCGTCGTCGTGACGGTGCAGTTGATGCCCGCAGACACAGCGCCGGTGCCCTGGATCTGCCCGATCGTCGGGTTGCTGATCGCGGCGAACGCGGGGTCGCAGTTCGTCGGCAGGACAGGGCCACCGGCGGTGCCCGTCACACCGGCAGCGTTGGTCGGGGCCAGGTTGTTGAGGGTGAAGTCGATGAGGCTGTTGTTGCTGTCGAAGCCCGTCGGCGTACGGTGCGCCGCGCTGTCGATGCCGAGCATCACCGTCTGGGCCTCGCCCTCGAAGGTGTTGGCCGGACCGAAGCCGACCGCGTCGATGACGTGCTGCTCGGCGGCCACGGCGTTGATGTCACCGACGGGGAGGGTCGGGCTGTCGGTGGTGTCGAGGAGCGCGAGGAAGCCGTCGCGGTAGTCCATGTTGAACGGGACCGCGGCGTCGACCGCGGGGAGGGCGACGCCGGCCGAGCCGTCGCTGCCGGCGGCGACCAGGAGGTAGCCCTCGGCGGGGATGATCCCGTCGCCCGTCATCGCGAGCGGAGACGCCTCGACGACACCGGCGGCGCGCTGGAAGCCGCCGTAGGCGAGAGACCAGCCGTTGAGGTCGATCGGCGCCTCGGTCGGGTTGTAGAGCTCGATGTAGTCGTTCTTGTACGCCGCGCCGGAGAAGCCGCCGTCGCCCCAGACCTCGCTGATCACGACGTGGTCGGCCAACGTCGGCGCTGTGCGCACCACCCAGTCGAACGTCGACGCACCGGTCTTGCCGGCGGAGTCGGTGACCGTGATCGTGGCCGTGCCCGAGCCGAGCGCGGTCGGGGTGCCGGAGATCTTGCCGTCCGCGTACGTGACACCCTCCGGCAGGTCACCGGTGACGGCGAAGGTGTAGCCCGGGGTGCCGCTGGTCGCAGTCGGCGTGATCTCGTCGATCGCGGTGCCGTTGAACCAGTTCTGCTTCGGGAAGACCCCGGCAACGGGCGACGGCGCCTCGCTCACGTCACCGGCCGCCGTGATGTTGATGTTGTCGATGCCGACCTCTTCGTTGCTTCCCGACTGGTTGTCACCAGTGAGGATGCGGAGGTAGACGTCCGCCTGGTTGTCGACCGCTGCCGGCAGCTCGATGGCGCCCGAGGCAGGCACCCGCTTCACGACCACGTCGGCGTTGGCCGCGACCGTCGCATCGGCGACGTAGCCAGCAGGGACGTTGGTGTACGGGCCGGAGGTGCCGACCCGGTACTGCAGGGCGACCCGTTGAGGCTGGTCGTTGGCCGTCATCAGGTCATACAGGTCGTAGGAGACGCTCAGGCCCTGCTTGCCGGTCGTGTCGAGGTGCAGCAGCAGGTGGGTGCCGGCGTTGGCGCCCGTCGTCTGGAGACCGACGACCTTGTTCCCTGCCACGCCGTCGACAGTCAGGCCGTTGTAGTAGCCGTACACACCTGCGCTCGTGTGGCTGACGAGGGCGGTGTTGTTGGCCGCCGTGTAGGCGGACGTCAACGTCCCCTCGTTCGTCAAGGTCCCCAGGTCGGTCGCATTCGACTGATTGTTGGCGACGATCGTGTTGGCACTGGTGAATCCCTCGATGCCCGGGAAGTCCGCCCAGGTGCTGGCGGAGGTCAGGCCCGACCAGTCCTGCACGTACGGGAAGGTCGAGATCTTGGTCGCGACGGCCGCCTGGGCGGGGGCGGACGGGAGGAGCAGCAGACCACTGGCGACGACGGCGAGGGCAGCGCCCCCAGCGAGTCGCTTCCGGGAACCAGACATGTAGGGCGTTCTCCGAACGATAGGCGTGGGACGGCAGGGCGCAGCGCCATCGAACCGCGGACGTCGGGAGCTGCTGGGGCGCATCCGGAAGCGCTGGAGGACTCCGGAGACGACTCAGCTGGTGAGGGAAGCCCTCCGGCGCGGAGCGTGGTGACGGGAAACATAAACCCGAAACGACGACCCCGCGCAAGGAAATCCGTCAAACAAACGGTTACAGATCGGCACCTTTTCGGTGCCGCTGAGGACTTCCTACCGAGATTTGGGTCACGGGCACTGAAATCACCCAAGAGACCCGCAGATCTCTGGCAGGTTCAGCCGTTGCGCAACGTCGCCCGCTGCTTCCAGACGTCCCGGTAGAACTCCCAGCCCGACCAGAGGGTGAGCGCCACGGCGATCGCCAGGCACGCCTGCGCCAGGTAGAAGAGGACCTCGAACGGGGTCTGCAGGGCGTTCGGGAGGTCGGGGTCGCGCAGGGGGGCGCACAGGGTCGCGAGCGCGATCGCCTGGAACGTGGTCTTGAGCTTGCCGAGGTTGGCGGCGGCGATGACGACCTTCTTCAGGATCGACAGCCGGAGCAGGGTCACGCTCCACTCGCGCAGCAGGACCAGGATGGTCACCCACCACCAGATGTCGCCGACGATCGACAGGCCGATGAACGCCATGCCCGTGATCGCCTTGTCGGCGATCGGGTCGGCGATCTTGCCGAAGTTGGTGATCAGGTTGTGCTTGCGGGCGAGGTCGCCGTCGATCTTGTCGGTGATCATCGCGCCGACGAAGATCGCGCACGCCACCCACCGCCAGGTCATCGACTCACCGCCGTCGACCAGGAGCGCCCACCCGAAGAACGGGACGAGCGCGATCCTCAGCGTGGTGAGTGCGTTGGGGACGTTCCAGTTGCTCGGCTGCGTCTCAGCCGCCTGCGCCATCACAGGACCCGAGCGTAGAGGTCCGCGCCCTCGGACTCGACCACCACCGCGCGGACCAGGTCGCCGACCCGCGCCTCGCCGTCGAGCAGGTACGTCGAGCCGTCCACCTCGGGGCCCTGATGGGCGGCCCGACCCTCGGTGTGCTCGTCGCCGACGGCCTCGACCAGCACCTCGACCGTCTCGCCGACGCGCTCGGCCGCCCGCTGGCTGGTGAGCTCCTCGACCAGCGCCGTCACGTGCTCGGCGCGACCCCGGACCTCGTCGTCGTCGAGCTTCCCGTCGTACGTCGCCGCCTCGGTGCCGTCCTCGTCGGAGTAGCCGAAGACGCCGGTGACGTCGAGGCGCGCGGCGACGAGGAAGTCGCACAGGGTCTGGAGGTCGTCCTCGGTCTCGCCGGGGAAGCCGACGATCACGTTGCTGCGGATGCCGGCTTCCGGCGCCAGGGCGCGGATCTGCTCGAGCAGCCCCAGGAAGCTCTCGGGATCGCCGAAGCGGCGCATCCGCCGCAGCACGCCGGCGCTGGCGTGCTGGAAGGAGAGGTCGAAGTACGGCGTGACGCCCGGCGTCGTCGCGATCGCCTCGACCAGCCCGGGCCGGGTCTCGGCGGGCTGCAGGTAGGAGACCCGCACCCGGTCGACGCCGTCGACCGCTGCCAGCTCGGGCAGCAGCGTCTCGAGGAGCCGCAGGTCGCCGAGGTCCTTGCCGTACGACGTGGAGTTCTCGCTCACGAGGAACAGCTCGCGCACGCCGTTCTCCCCCAGCCAGCGTGCCTCCTGGAGCACGTCGGAGGGCCGGCGGCTGACGAACGAGCCCCGGAAGGACGGGATCGCGCAGAAGGAGCAGCGTCGGTCGCAACCGCTGGCGAGCTTCAGCGAGGCGGTGGGGCCGGAGTCGAGGCGACGGCGCAGGCTCGCCGGACCCGACGCGTGGCCCGGCACCGGCGCCGTGGACAGCGTGCGCTCGACCGGCGAGATCGGGAGCAGCTTGCGCCGGTCCTGCGGGGTGTGCGCCTGGTGGGCCTCCCCCGCCACGATCGACCGCAGCCGGGCGGCGATGTCGGGGTAGTCGTCGAAGCCGAGCACCGCGTCCGCCTCGGGCAGCGAGTCGGCGAGCTCCTTGCCGTACCGCTCGGCCATGCACCCGACCGCGACCACGGCCTGGGTGCGGCCGGTCGACTTCAGGTCAGCGGCCTCCAGCAGGGTGTCGACCGAGTCCTTCTTCGCCGACTCGACGAAGCCGCAGGTGTTGACGACGACCGTGTCGGCGTCCGCCGGATCCTCGACCAGCAGGAAGCCCCCGCTCTCGAGCCGACCGGCGAGCTCCTCGGAGTCGACCTCGTTGCGGGCACACCCGAGGGTGACCATGGCGACCGAGAGGAGGTCTCGGTCCTGGGCGGTGCTGGCGTCCGTCGTCATGTCCGTCCGAGTATCGCAAGCGACCCCGGACCGCGTCGAAACGCCGATCGGATCAGTCGTCGGCGGCGAAGGTGTTCTGCGCCGGCTGCCCCTCGGAGCCCAGCGGGCCGCGATCCTGGCCGTCGATCGACACCTGCAGGCCGCCGTCGGAGGCCTGGATGCGCACCGGCGGCGCCGCCTTGAACGACTTCTTCTCGCCGAACGCCAGGTCGCCGTTGAAGACCTGCTCCCCCGCGCCGTCGAGCACCACGACGTGGGTGCCCCCGGTCGCGGCGTCGAGCACGACGGGCACGGGCGGGCCGACCTTCGCCTGGGCCGTGGGCGAGCCGTTGAGCACCGGCTGGCTGCTGAGCTCGACGGGGCTGTCCATGATCAGCCGCGCGATCGACCACGCCAGCACGAGCGCCATGACGGCGGCGATCAGCACCGACCAGTTCGGGCCACCGCGCATGCTGCGGATCGGGCCGCCGTCACCGGTCGCGAGCTCCGCCTCGAACACCCGGCGGGCGTCGATCGGGGCGTCGGCGTACCTCTCGTCGTACGCCGAGAGCAGCGGTGCGGCGTCGATGCCGAGGACGCGTGCCAGCGTGCGCAGGTGGCCGCGGGCGTAGAAGTCGCCGCCGCAGGGCGCGAAGTCGTCGACCTCGATCGACTCGATGACGTGGGGGCGGATCCGGGTCCGCTCGGCGAGCTGGTCGACCGTCAGGCGCAGGCGGGTGCGGGCGGCGGCCAGCACCGGACCGACGACCGGGTCGGCGACCGGCTCCACCGTCGGCGCCAGCTCGTGGTCGTTGATCACCAGGGACTCGGGGGCCGGGCGCGGCTCGTCGACCTCGGTCGGCTCCGGCCGCAGCGCCGCGGCGCCGTCGAACCGGACCTCGACGCGGCTGCCGCCGACCGGGTCGCGCAGCGGGAGCGGGGTCGCGCTCGCGACCAGCGGGACGGTCGGCTCGGGTCCGGCGTCGTCCTCGAGCACCGGCTCGGCCTCGGCGTCGCGACGCCGCCGCAGCCGGTCGGCGAGGAAGTCGATGCCGCGGGCGACCGTCGGGCGGGGGTCGTGGAGGACCGGGTGGGCGTGCTCCTCCTCGATCTCCCGGATCTCCTCGACCTCGAGCTCAGGCTCCTCGATCTCCGCGAGCTCCTCGATCTCCTCGAGCTCCTCGACCTCATCGACGACCGGGTCGCGTACCTCGACGACCTGACCGGCCTCGGGCGCCAGGGTCTCCAGCGCGGCCGTCAGGTCTGCGCCGGCGCCGGCCACCCACGTCGAGAGAGACAGGGGTACGGCGAACTCGCGGTCGGCCTCGCGGGCGACGACGACCAGCCGGCCGTCGCGGAGGAGGCCGCGGCGGGGCTGGTGCTCCAGCACCTCGACGCCCTCCCACCGGAACCCGTGCCAGCGGCGTCCCTTGCGCACCCGGATGCCCTGGTCGTCGACCACCATGAGCGGCGTCCGGGCGTCGACGAGGGCGGAGAGGTAGACCGCCGCGACGGTACCCATCGCGAGCGCGAGGACCCAGTCGAGCCACGCGCCGTCGCCGAGCGCGCGGGTGAGGTAGGCGAGCCCGACGACGGCGGCCACGACGCCGATGCCGCCGGACAGCGAGCCGTTCCGGCGCACCTCGACGGGCTCGGGCGCGATGGCGGGCGGCTCGTCGTACGTCATCTCGATGTCCACAGTGCTGAGGTTGCTCACATCTCCCCCTGCAGGGTCGCGATCACACCATCGATCTCGTCGGGCTTCACGAGCACGTCACGTGCCTTCGATCCCTCGCTCGGCCCGACGACGCCGCGGCTCTCGAGGATGTCCATGAGTCGTCCGGCCTTGGCGAAGCCGACCCGCAGCTTGCGTTGCAGCATCGACGTCGAGCCGAACTGCGTGGAGACGACCAGCTCGACCGCCTGGATCACCAGGTCGAGGTCGTCGCCGATGTCGTCGTCGAGCTCGCGCTTGGAGGCGGCGGGTGCCGTGACGTCCTCGCGGTACGACGGCTGCAGCTGCTCCTTGCAGTGCTTGACCACCTGGGCGATCTCGGCCTCGGTGACCCAGGAGCCCTGGATGCGCGCGGGCTTGGAGGCGCCCATCGGCAGGAACAGGCCGTCACCCTGACCGACCAGCTTCTCCGCACCCGGCTGGTCGAGGATGACCCGGCTGTCGGCGAGGCTCGAGGTCGCGAACGCCAGTCGCGACGGCACGTTCGCCTTGATCAGGCCGGTCACGACGTCGACGCTCGGGCGCTGGGTGGCCAGCACCAGGTGGATGCCGGCGGCGCGGGCGAGCTGGGTGATGCGGACGACTGCGTCCTCGACGTCGCGCGGCGCGACCATCATCAGGTCGGCGAGCTCGTCGACGATCACCAGCAGGTAGGGGTAGGGCTCGAGCTTGCGCTCGCTCCCCGCCGGCAGCTCGACCTTGCCGGCCCGGACCGCCTTGTTGAAGTCGTCGACGTGGCGGAACCCGAAGTTGGCGAGGTCGTCGTACCGCAGGTCCATCTCGCGCACGACCCAGGCGAGTGCCTCGGCGGCCTTCTTGGGGTTGGTGATGATCGGCGTGATCAGGTGCGGGACACCCTCGTAGGCGTTCAGCTCGACCCGCTTCGGGTCGACCATGATCATCCGTACCTCGTCGGGCGTCGACCGCATCAGGATCGACGTGATCATCGAGTTGATGAACGACGACTTGCCGGAGCCGGTGGCGCCCGCGACCAGCAGGTGCGGCATCTTGGCGAGGTTGGCGACGACGAAGCCGCCCTCCACGTCCTTGCCGAGGCCGGCCACCATCGGGTGGTGGTCGGAGCGCGCGGTGTTGGAGCGCAACACGTCGCCGAGGGAGACGATCTCCTTGTCCAGGTTGGGGATCTCGACACCGACCGCCGACTTGCCGGGGATCGGGCTGAGGATCCGGACGTCCGCCGAGGCGACGGCGTACGCGATGTTCTTCTGGATGCTGGTGATCTTCTCGACCTTGACGCCGGGGCCGAGCTCGACCTCGTAGCGCGTGACCGTCGGGCCGCGGGTGTAGCCGGTGACCTGGGCGTCGATCGAGAACTCCTCGAGCACCTGGGTCAGCCGCTCCACCACGGAGTCGCTGGCCTTCGAGCGGGCCTTGTGGGGCGAGCCCGGCTTGAGGACCTCGTTGCCCGGCAGGGTGTAGACGATGTCGCCCGAGAGCGCGAGCTGCTCGGCGCGCACCGGCAGCGGCTGGTGCGGCGGCGCCTCGAGCTCGACCTTCTCCTCGACGACGGGCGCGGTGGTCACGGTGTCTGCCTCGGCGTCGGGCGCGAAGATGTCGAGCCCGTCCGCCGTGGTCTCGAGGCGCTTCTTGCGCTTGCGGAGCTCGCGGTCCTGGAGGACGGGGCTGTCGTACGCCGGGTCGCCCATCTCCGGGTCGATCTCGTCGTCGCCCGACTTGCGGCGGCTGCGGCGCGTCGGGGCGTCCGGCTCCTCGTCCTCCTCGTGCTGGCGCCCGAGCAGGTGATCGCGCATGTCCGCCAGCCGCTGCGGCACCTGGTAGACCGGCGTCGCGGTGATGATGAGGACGCCGAAGAACCCGAGCAGCGCGAGCAGCGGCACCACGACGTACGCCGAGCGGAGCAGGTCGAGCAGCAGGCTGGCGACGACGTACCCGACGGCGCCACCGGCACTCCGCAGGTCGCTGGTGTCGCCGAGGTCGGGCTGCGGGTTGCCCTCGGCGATCTGCACGATGCCGAGGACGCCGAAGGCGAGCGCCGTCCAGCCGACGACCTGGCGGCCGGCCGGGCCGGTGTGCTCGGGGTCGCGCATCGTGCGGAAGCCCACGAAGAGCAGCGCGAGCGGCACCAGGAAGCCGACCTTGCCGACGGAACCCTGCACCACCGTGCGCGCGGCGTCCATGACGGAGCCGGGCAGCTGCCACCAGACGGCCGCGGCCACGACCACGGCCACGCCCATCAGGAAGAGCCCGACGCCGTCGCGCCGGTGCTCCGGCTCGAGCTCGCGCGCCGTGTGGCCGATGCTGCGCGCCACGGCTCCGACCCCGTGGGCGACGGCGAGCCAGACGGCCGCGATGCCACGGAAGACCACGGTGAAGAGCTGCGCGATCGGGCCGGGCCCGTTGCGCACGGCCCGCGGCGCAGGACGCCGCTTCGCCGCCGTCTTCCTGGCCTTGCTCTTGCTGGAGCTCTTGCTGGAGGTGCGCGAGGCAGGCTTGCGCGACGAGCCGGTGCTTCGGCTCGTCGTTGACCGGGTGGTGCCGGTACTCCGGGATCGGGAGGTCGAGGGCGTGCTCTTGCTCCGCGACCCCGGCGGGGAAGACGTACGGGTCGCCATGGTCAACACCCTACGCAGCGGTCACTCCAGTCACACGTATCACAGGAGTGCGTGTCTTGGAGCCCGAGACTCAGCGAGCCGTCGACCCGTGACGATCGCGGGGAGCCCGCAGTCGCTGCGCGTGGTGACCGCGCGACCCGTGCTCGTCGGCGGCTGACGCTCCCGACCCCTGTCGGCTGGCAACCCGGATTTTGGTCATTTACGGCTCACGCCCGGCGTCGTACTCTCCCGACACCCGGCGCAATCCGCCGCGGTCCATCTCGGGAGAAGGGTCACTCGATGAAAACCCTGCTTGGTCCGCGCGGTGCGCGCGGAAGGCTTCTTGTCATGTTCGCCGGAGGGGCACTCGTCCTCGGCGCGTTCCCGTTCGCCTCGACTGCGTCGGCCGCGCCGGACGATCCCGGCGGCTCCGTCGTGACCGACGGCGGTGAGCCCGTCAAGGACGCCGGGGGTGGCGACAAGCTCGGCGAGCACGACCGGGCGCTGCTGGCCGAGGCGGTCAGCGACGGCGACAAGTACGTGACCATGATCCTGGCGACGGACGCCGGCTCCGCCGACAACGTCGAGGCCTCGGTCGAGCGGCTCGGCGGGACGGTCGGGATGCGCGCGCAGCGGATCGGCTACGTCCGCGCGACCGTCCCCACCGGCAAGGTCCTCAAGACCGTCGCCCTTCCCGGCGTCGACAAGGCCGACCTGAACGACACCGTCCAGCGGCCCGACCCGCGGGTCGATGGCCGGAGCGGCAGTGCCGCGGCGGCGTCCGGGCCGAGTGCGAGCACCCCGGACGACAACCCCTACATGCCCACCAACGAGACGGGCGCGGTGGCGTTCAAGGAGAAGCACCCCACCTATGACGGCCGCGGTGTGACCATCGGCGTCCTCGACTCCGGTGTGGACCTCGACCACCCTGCCCTGTCCACCACGTCGACCGGTGAGCGCAAGATCGTCGACTGGGTCACCGCGACCGACCCGCTCGAGGACGCCACCTGGCGCGCGATGCTCACCGAGGTGGTCGGTCCGACCTTCAGCTACGCCGGCTCGACGTGGACCGCGCCGGCCGGCACCTACCGGATCAACCGGTTCTCCGAGTCGATCACGGCGGGCAGCGAGCCCGGGGGCGACGTCAACCGTGACGGCGACACCAGCGACCGCTGGGGCGTCCTCTACGACCCGCAGACCCACGACGTCCGGGTCGACGTCGACCAGGACTTCGACTTCACCGACGAGACCGTGATGCGCCCGTACGGCGAGGACTTCCAGGTCGGCCACTTCGGCACCGACAACCCGGCGACCGACCAGGTCGTCGAGTCGATGCCCTTCGTCGTCGAGTACCGCGAGGACGTCGACACCACGCCGGCCGGGCTGCCGGGCGTGGCCGACTTCGTCAACATCGGCATCCCCGAGGACGCCCACGGATCCCACGTGGCCGGCATCGCGGCCGGACACAGCCTCTTCGGTGGCGACATGGACGGCGCGGCCCCGGGAGCCCAGGTCGTCTCGTCCCGAGCCTGCACCTGGGGCGGCGGCTGCACGGCCGTCGCGCTGACCGAGGGCATGATCGACCTGGTCACGAACCGCGGCGTCGACGTGGTCAACATGTCGATCGGCGGCCTGCCCGCGCTCAACGACGGCAACAACGCCCGTGCCGAGCTCTACAACCGCCTGATCGACGAGTACGGCGTGCAGCTGGTCCTCTCGATCGGCAACAGCGGCCCCGGCCTGAACACCGCGGGCGACCCGGGCGTCACCAGCGACGTCATCGGCGTGGCGTCGTCGATCTCGAAGGAGACCTGGCTGGCCAACTACGGATCGAAGGTGTCCTCGAAGCTCAACCTGCACAACTACTCCTCGCGTGGACCGCGCGAGGACGGTGGCTTCAAGCCGGACGTGATGGCGCCCGGCTCGGCGATCTCGACGGTGCCGCGCTGGCTCAAGCAGCCGGACGTCGCGGAGGCCGGCTACGCGTTGCCCCCCGGCTACGCCATGTTCAACGGCACCTCCATGTCCTCCCCGCAGACCGCGGGCGCGGCGGCGCTGCTGCTCAGCGCGGCCTTCCAGTCCGACAAGGCCGTGACGCCGGCTCAGCTTCGTGACGCGATCGACAGCGCCGCCGAGTTCGAGAAGGGCATCCCCGCCGTCGCCCAGGGCCACGGGCAGCTCGACGTGGTGAAGACCTGGTCGCTGCTGCGCAATGAGCCCGAGGTGCGCGACTACACGGTCTCCGCGCCGGTGTGCACGCCGATCTCGGGCTTCCTGGCGACCCCCGACCGCGGGACCGGTGTCTACAACCGGTGCGCAGCCGGGGACGGCGGCCAGGCGGCCGGGTCGACCCGCACCTACCAGGTCCAGGTGACCCGGACCAGCGGGCCCGCGCGGGCGATCCGGCACTCGCTGAAGCTGATCGGCAACGACGGCACCTTCTCGGCGCCCTCGTCGGTGTCGCTCCCGCTCGGCAGCCCGGTCACCATCCCGATCGTCGCGAGGCCGTCGGCAGGCCTGCACTCGGCGATCCTGAACATCGACGACTCCAGCACTGCGCTGGTCGACCACACGATGCTCACCACCGTGGTGGCGTCGACGCCGTTGCGGGCGCCGGGCTACTCCACGACCGTGAGCTCGCGGGTCGAGAGGAACCTGACGCAGAGCCTGTTCGTCACGGTGCCGGAGGGCACCCGCGCCCTCCAGGTGAACCTCGCCGGGATCGCGACGGGCAGCCAGACCCGATTCATCGCGATCAACCCGTACGGCGTCCCGGTCGAGAGCACCTCGTCGCTGGCCTGCTACACCAACTTCAGCGACCCGGCCGCGTGCAAGCCGACCTCGCGCGCGTACGCCGACCCGCTGCCGGGCGTGTGGGAGATCGAGGTGGAGAGCCGGCGTACCAGCCCGTCCCTCCAGAACCCCTACCGCCTGACGGCCGCCGCGCAGGGCGTCACGGTGTCGCCGGAGACGCTCCAGATCCCGACGGTGGAGGCGGGCACGCCGACGCCGGTCTCCTGGACGATCGAGAACGACTTCGGGCCGGTGACGGTGCACGGTGAGGGCGGGCCGCTGGGCAGCGCCCACTCCGAGCGCCCGTCGATCGCCGACCACGCGTCGGCGGAGTACACGGTCGAGGTGCCGGCCGGGGCGAATGCCCTGACGGCCACGATCGGCAACACCAGCGACCTGAGCGCCGATCTCGACCTGTTCGTCTACCGGGGCACCACCCTGGTCGGCCAGCAGGCCGACGGTGACTCGGAGGAGTCGGTCACGATTCCGTCGCCCGCGGCCGGCACCTACACGGTCGTGGTCGACGGGTACGCGGTCCCGGCCGGCACCACCGAGTACGACTACCTCGACGTCTTCTTCTCACCGGCGCTCGGGGCGCTCACGGTCGACGGCGCCGAGCACTCCCTCGCCGGAGGCGGAAGCGCAGAGATCGGCGGCACCCTCACGGCCCAGCAGGCGCCGGCCGCCGGCCGCAGCCTGTTCGGCGAGATGCGGGTGGTGAGCTCCGAGGGCGCTGTGCTCGGCACCGGAGCGGTCCAGATCGGAGCGGTGACGACGCCGTAGCCGCTCGACCGGTGCGGGCATGCCTCAGGGGGCGTGCCCGCACCGGTCAGCGCTCGTTGATCTCCTGGACGCGCAGCGGCACGCCCTGCTGGCACGTCGTCATGGCGTCGCGGTCGACGGTCCCGACGACCTCGACCCTGGCCCCGACCTCGGGTCGCGCCCCGAGCAGCAGGTACTCCTGGCCTGCGGCCGCCAGGAGGAGGCAGCCGTGCTCGACGCCCTCGGTGACGGTGCCCTCGACCCGGACCTGGGGTCCCTTCGGATCCGGGGTGCGACTCAGGTCCTCGAGAGGCTCGGAGTCGGAGGAGGGCGTGCTGCTCACCCGACCATCATCCCCCGTGGTGTCCTCGCCGCAGGCCGCGAGGCCCAGGCCGAGGGCCAGGGCGGTCGCGACGAGTGCCACACGCATCACGAGGGTGGGACGGTGCGGCACGTGTCGGGGTTCCCGGTCGCCTCAGGCCTCGATCACGACCGGGATGATCATCGGGCGACGCCGGTGGGTGTTGCTCACCCAGCGACCGATCACCCGGCGCACCGTCTGCTGCAGCTGGTGGGTGTCGGTGTTGCCCTCGGCGATGGCCCGGTCGAGGGCGTCGACGATCGGCTGCTTGATCTCGTCGAAGGTCGAGTCGTCCTCGGCGAAGCCGCGGGCGTGGATCTCGGGCCCGGCGGCGACCTTGCCGCTCACGGAGTCGACGACCACGATCACGGAGATGAAGCCCTCCTCGCCGAGGATGCGGCGGTCCTTGAGGTCGGACTCGGTGATGTCGCCGACCGACGAGCCGTCGACGAAGACGTAGCCGCAGTCGACCTTGCCCGCGACGGCGGCGACACCCTCGACGAGGTCGACGACGACTCCGTCCTCGGCGATCACGACGTTCTCCACGCCCGTCGCGCGGGCCAGCTCGCCGTTGGCGAGCATGTGGCGGATCTCCCCGTGCACGGGCAGCACGTTGCGCGGCTGCACGATGTTGTAGCAGTAGAGCAGCTCGCCGGCGCTGGCGTGGCCGGAGACGTGCACGAGCGCGTTGCCCTTGTGCACGACGCGGGCGCCCCAGCGGGCCAGGCCGTTGATGACGCGGAACACGGCGTTCTCGTTGCCGGGGATCAGGCTCGACGCGAGCAGGACGGTGTCGCCCTCCTCGATGTGCACGAAGTTGTGGTTGCGCTGCGCGATCCTGCTCAGCGCGCTCATCGGCTCGCCCTGGGACCCGGTCGAGATCAGCACCTGCCGCTCGGGCGGCAGGTCGGCGAGGTCCTTGGTGTCGACCAGCGTGGCCGGCGGCACCCTCAGGTAGCCGAGGTCGCGGGCGATGCCCATGTTGCGGACCATCGAGCGGCCGACGTACGCGACCTGGCGCTCGTGGGCGTACGCCGCGTCGAGCACCTGCTGCACGCGGTGCACGTGGGAGGCGAAGCAGGCGACGATGATCCGCTGGCCGGACTCGCGGAAGACCTGGTCGATGACCGGGGTGATCTTCTTCTCCGCGGGCGTGAAGCCGGGGGTCTCCGCGTTGGTGGAGTCGGTGAGGAAGAGGTCGACGCCCTCCTCCCCCAGCCGCGCGAACGCGCGCAGGTCGGTGATCCGGCCGTCCAGCGGCAGCTGGTCCATCTTGAAGTCGCCGGTGTGCAGCACCAGCCCCGCACCCGTGCGGATCGCGACCGCGAGCGCGTCGGGGATCGAGTGGTTGACCGCGACGAACTCGAGCTGGAAGGGCCCGAAGCTCAGCCGGTCGCCCTCCTTCACCACGTGGTGCACGGTCTCCTTGAGCCGGTGCTCGCGGAGCTTGGACCCCAGCAGCGCGAGCGTGAGCTCCGAGCCGACGAGCGGGATGTCGCCACGCTCGCGCAGGAGGTACGGCGTCGCGCCGATGTGGTCCTCGTGACCGTGGGTCAGCACGAGCGCCTCGACGTCGTCGAGCCGGTCGCTGATCGACGACCAGTCCGGGAGGATCAGGTCGATGCCGGGCTGGTGGTCCTCCGGGAAGAGCACGCCGCAGTCGACGAGCAGCAGCCGGCCGTCGTACTCGAAGGCCGTCATGTTGCGGCCCACCTCGCCGAGCCCGCCGAACGGCGTGACCCGCAGGCCGCCCTTCGGGAGCGGCCCGGGCGCGGAGAGCTCGGGGTGCGGGTGGCTCATCGGCGTGCTCGCTTCGCTCCGCGCGCCGACGAGCCGTAGCGGGCGCTGTCCTGCATGGTTCGCTCGCTGCGCTCGCTCACAGGAGGCCCGCCGCGGTCAGGCCGGCGCGCAGGGCGGTGAGCTCGTCGTCGTCGAGCTCGATCAATGGCTGGCGGACCCGCCGGTTGTCGAGCACGCCGAGCAGCTGGAGGGAGGCCTTGGCGGTCGTGGCGCCGTAGTTGGGCACGCCCATCACCGCCTCGAACGCCGGCAGCAGCCGCTGGTAGGTCTCCAGCGCGCCGGCGTGGTCGCCCGTGAGGAAGGTGTCGATCATCGACGCGATCTCCTTGCCGGCCGCGTGACCGACGACGGAGACCAGGCCGCAGGCGCCGTGCGCCAGGTAGCCGAGCGTGTTGACGTCGTCGCCGGAGTAGACGGCGAAGCCGAGCTGCACGAGCTTCGCCGTACGCGGGATGTCGCCGGTGGCGTCCTTGACGGCGATCACCTGCTCCCAGCCGGCCATCTCCGCATAGGACTCCAGCGCGATCAGGCTGCCGGTGCGGCCCGGGACGTCGTACATCATCACCGGGACCTCGGCGGCGTCGACGACCTGGCGGAAGTGCGCGAGCATGCCGCGCTGGCCGGGCTTGTTGTAGTACGGCGAGACCAGCAGCACGCCGTCGGCGCCGCGTTCGCGGGCCTGGCGGGCGAGGAACGTCGACGTGGACGTGTCGTTGGTGCCGACGCCGGCGACCAGCTTGACCTCGGGGCCGACCGCGTCCCGCACGGCGGCGAGGATCTCGCCGTCCTCCTCCTTGAGGGTGGTCGGCGACTCGCCGGTGGTGCCGGACACGACGAGGCCGTCGTGGCCGTGGGCGACCAGGTGCTTGGCCACCCGCTGCACCCCGTCGAGGTCGACGCTCCCGTCGGCGCCGAAGGGGGTCGCCATCGCGGTGAGCATGCGTCCGAAGGGAGCAGCCGGTGCAGCAGAGGTCATGGGTCTCAGGCTATCGCTCCGGCTCGCTCAATCGAGGTTGGGCATCACGTCGCGAGCCACGAGCCGCAGGTGGTCGAGGTCGGCGAGGTCCAGGAACTGCAGGTAGACCCGCTCGGCACCGGCCTCGGCGTACTCCCTCAGCTTCGCCACCGCCTCCTCCGGAGTGCCGGCGACGCCGTTCTCACGGAGCTCGTCCTTGTCCCGGCCGATCGCCTTCGCGCGCCGCTCCACCTCGGCCTCGTCGGCGCCGACGCAGACCACGAGCGCGTTGGACCACCGCATCGTGGCGGGGTCGCGGTCCTGCGCCTCGCAGGCCTCGCGGACCCGCGCGAACTGCGCCCGGGTGGTCTCCACGTCGACGAAGGGCAGGTTGAACTCGTCGGCGTACCGCGCCGCCAGCTCGGGCGTGCGCTTCTTGCCGACGCCGCCGATGAGCACGGGCGGCTTGGCCTGGGTCGGCTTGGGCAGCCCGGGGCTCTCGGAGACCCGGTAGTGCTCGCCGTCGAAGGCGAACCCGCCCTCGGTGGCCCACAGCCCGGTGATGATCGCGAGCTGCTCCTCGAGCCGGTCGAAACGCTCCGCGGTGGACGGGAAGGGGATGCCGTACGCCGTGTGCTCGGCCTCGAACCAGCCTGCGCCGATCCCGAGCTCGACGCGGCCGCCGCTCATCTGGTCGACGTTCGCGACGCTGATCCCGAGCGGCCCGGGCAGCCGGAAGGTCGCGCTCGTCATCATCGTGCCGAGCCGGATCGTGCTGGTCTCCCGCGCGATGCCGGCCAGCGTGATCCACGCGTCGCTCGGCCCGGGCAGCCCCTCGGTGCCCATGCCGAGGTAGTGGTCGGAGCGGAAGAACGCCCCGAAGCCGAGTGCCTCCGCCTCCTTCGCGACCGCGACCAGGTCGTCGTACGTGGCTCCCTGCTGGGGTTCGGTGAAGACGCGCAGCTCCATGGCCTCAGCCTGTCAGGCCGCGCCAACCGCGGGCGACGCGAGGGTCAGTCGTCGTCGTCGACCAGCCACGCCCTGGCGTCGCTGACGTCGTCGTCGTCGAAGACCCGCACCTTGCCCGGCATCATCCAGCCGAACGCCTTCACGGCGTTCTCGAGCCAGTCGGCGTCGGAGACGATCGCGATGCGCTTCCAGCCGCGCATGTTGCCGGCCCACAGCTTGGTGTCGGCCCACATCGCGCCCGGCGAGTACTGCACGTCGTCGGGGAGGACGTAGAGCAGCCGCACCTCACCCGCCTCGAGCGCCGCCTTGACCGCGGGAACGAGGACCGTCTCGTAGTCCTCGTCCGTGACCTTGCCACTGGCCTCGAACCCGATCGTCCCGGCCGGCATGTCGTCGATGACCTTGATCATGGCTCGACGCTAGGTCGGACGTCGCGGCGCGGGGTCACCCGTTACAGGCGATCGGCGGCGCGCACGAGGAAGACCCGCTCGTAGCCGTCGTGCTGCTCGCGGGCGGTCTCGAGCCACTCCGCGGCGGCGTACGTCGGGTAGAACGCGTCGCCCCGGGGCTCGAGGTCGACCAGCGAGAGCACCTGCTCGTCGGCGTGCGGGAGCGCGGCGGCGTACACCTCTCCCCCGCCGGCGACCATCACCTGCGCCGCGGGCTCGAGGGTGTCGGCGAGGTCGAGCGCCTCCTCGAACGAGTGCGCCACGAGGACGCCGGCGGCCGACCAGGAGGGCGACCGGGTGAGCACGATCGTGGTGCGGCCCGGCAGCGGGCGGCCGATCGTCTCGTACGTCGTGCGTCCCATCACCAGCGTGTGCCCGAGCGTGACCTCCTTGAAGAGGGCCTGCTCGCCGGGCAGCCTCCAGGGGATGTCCGGGCCGTCGCCGATCACCCCGTTGCGGGCGACGGCCGCGACGAGGACGACGAGGCGACCGTTCCTAGACGGCAATGGGCGCCTTGATGCCCGGGTGCGGGTCGTAGCCCTCGACGCTGATGTGCTCGAGGTCGAACGCGTCGAGCTCGGTCACCGACGGGTCGAGCACGAGCGTTGGGAGCGCCCGTGGCGAGCGGGTCAGCTGGAGCCGCGCCTGGTCGAGGTGGTTGGAGTAGAGGTGCGCGTCACCGAGCGTGTGCACGAAGTCGCCGACCTCGAGGCCGGTCACCTGGGCGACCATGTGGGTGAGCAGGGCGTACGACGCGATGTTGAACGGCACGCCGAGGAACACGTCCGCCGAGCGCTGGTAGAGCTGGCACGAGAGCCGGCCGTCGGCGACGTAGAACTGGAAGAGCGCGTGGCAGGGCGCGAGCGCCATGTCGGGGATGTCCGCGACGTTCCAGGCGGAGACGATGTGGCGCCGCGAGTCGGGGTTGTCGCGGATCTGCTGGACGACCTGCGCGATCTGGTCGACGTGGCGGCCGTCGGGCGCCGGCCACGACCGCCACTGGTAGCCGTAGACCGGCCCGAGGTCGCCCTGCTCGTCGGCCCACTCGTCCCAGATCGTGATCCCGCGGTCCTGGAGCCACTTCACGTTGGTGTCGCCGCGCAGGAACCACAGCAGCTCGCCGAAGACCGAGCGCGTGTGGACCTTCTTCGTGGTCACGAGCGGGAAGCCCGCGGTGAGGTCGAAGCGCATCTGGTGGCCGAAGACCGAGCGGGTGCCGGTTCCGGTGCGGTCACCCTTCTCGACGCCCTCGTCGAGGATGCGCTGGAGGAGGTCGAGGTACTGCTGCACGGTCCGACCCTAGTCCTCAGATGTCGACGGATCCGGCAACGGTCGTGCGCGTCTCACCGCCGACCCAGATCTCGCCGTCGACCAGCGAGACGCGCACGCGGCCGGCCCGCTGGAGCACGGTCCCCTGGGCGGCGACGTACGACGTGGGCAGGGTCGTGCCGGCGAGCCACTGCCCGATCCCGGCGTTGAGCGAGCCGGTCACCGGGTCCTCGGGCACGCCGTACTGCGGGCAGAACGCGCGGACCTCGACGTCGGCCGGGCCGCCGGCGGGGTGCGCTCCGACGACGCCGATCTTGAGGTCGCCGAACGCCGCCCAGTCCGGGCGCAGGCCGAGCACGGTGTCGGCGTCGGCGAGCAGCACCCCGACCCAGCCGGGGCCGTTGTCGACCCACCGGCTGTCGACGAGGTCGCCGCGGGTCAGCCGCAGCGCCGTCGCGATGGCGTCGAGGTCCTCCTCGGACACCGCCCCCGAGCGCATCAGCGGCGGCGCCTGGAACGACAGCACGTCGCTCCGGCGGAGGGTGACCAGTCCGGCGCCGCACTCCTGCACGATGGTGTCGCCGGCGGCCGGCGCTCCCCCGGCCTCGAGCCACGCGTGGGCGCTGCCGAGGGTCGGGTGGCCGGCGAACGGCAGCTCGTCGCCCGGCGTGAAGATTCGCAGCCGGTAGTCGGCGCCCGGGTCGGTCGGCGGGAGCAGGAACGTCGTCTCCGAGAGGTTCGTCCAGCGCGCGAACGCCGCCATCTGCTCGTCGGAGACGCCGTCGGCGTCGTGGACCACCGCGACCGGGTTGCCGAGGAGGGGCTCGCTGGAGAAGACGTCGACCTGGCTGAAGCGCATGGCTGGACGCTAGGGCATCGCGTGCGCGAGCAGCGCGTCCCCCGTCCGCAGCTGGATCGGGACGACGTCGCTGCAGCTGCCGCCCATCCGGCAGGTCCGCAGCACCAGCAGCGGCTGCACCGAGCCGTCGAAGCCCGCGTCACCCGCCAGCTCGGCGCGCTGGGCGACCAGGTAGACCACCGTGCCGGTGTCGCCGAAGGTCGCGTCGACCGCGACCTCGTCAGGGCCCAGGCCGGAGCGGAGCGACCGCCCGGAGCCCACGTCGTACAGGAGCGGCGTGAACGTGCCCGTCGGGTCGTCCGTGTCGGGGTCGGCGGTCAGGACGTGGGTGCCGCCGGCCGAGAGCTGCGCACCGATCCCCGGCAGCACCTGGCGGGTGCTGGACACGAACGGCTGGAGGAAGTCGATCGAGTTGCCGCGCTGGTAGACCCGGATCGCACCCTCGATGTCGATCAGGCCGTCGCGGAGGTCGCGGGCGATCAGCTCGGAGCGCGGCGCCCAGGAGTACGTCGTGCCGCCCGCGCTGTAGTAGACCCGGCCCTGGTCCAGCGCGATCGGCACGACCTCCGACGGCGTCTCCTCCGGGGGCGTGTGCACCAACCCGCTGTCGACGTCGTAGACGATCAGCCCCGGACCGCTACCGCCCGCCACGCCCTCGGTCTCGACCCAGCTGACCCAGCCCTCGTCCCGCGACCCGATCAGCGGCGAGGTCGTCTCCTTGTGACCGAGCACCCGGCGCTCCCCGTCGGCGCTGACGAACGCCACCACGCCGTCGACGCCGCCGTAGACGGCGCCGCCCGCGAGCTCGACGAGGTCGGTCAGCTGCGGGAGCTCGACGGTCACCAGGTCCAGGTGCAGCACGCCGTTGGCGTACCACGCGACGCCGACGGGGTTGACCGCGAGCGTGACCCGGGTCGGCTCCTCGGGCTCGGGTCGGCTGCCCCACCAGACGAGCCCGCCGATCACGACCGCGGCCGCCGCCACCCCGGCCACGATGCGGGTGCGGCGACGCCGGCGCAGGTCGCGCGCCCTGTCGAGCACGGCCTCGTACGACGGCACGAGGAGCTCGATCGACCCGGCGGCGATCCGGAACAGCTCGTCGACACCGGGCGGCGGCCGCCGGTCGTCGTGGAGCACCAGCGCCCGGGCCTCGGTCAGGTCGAGAGTGCGCAGCCCCTGGTTGACCCGGCTGGCGACCACGTCGGGCTCGACGTCGAGCACCTCGGCGATGCGCCTCTCGTCGAGGCCGGCCACGTGGAGCAGCGCCAGCACCTCGCGATGCTCCGGTTGCACCGGCTCGAGGGCGGCCTCGAGCGCGCGGCGTACCTCCACCTCGAACGGCGGGTCGTCGTCCCGATCGGCGTCGGGCACCTTCGCTGGACCGTTCGGCGAGCGGCGGCGGTGCGCGGCGATCCGGGCCGCCCGGTGCACCTCGCTGTGCACGTGGACGTCGACGTCGTCGGCGCGCCGTACCTGGTCCCAGGCGAGCGCACAGCGGGCGAGCCCGTCCAGCACGACGGCCTCGGCCTCGGCGCGTGGGCACCCGGCCAGCACCCTGACCCGGACCAGCAAGGGCCACCGGGCCGCCAGGTAGGCGGCGAAGTCGGCGTCGTCCCCGCGCATGGCGCCATCATGACGCCATTCGGGCGGTTGCGGGGGCGCTCGTCAGGCGTGCAGCGACATCGGTCCGTAGACCTGGCGGTCGTGCTCGAACAGCGTCACCGCGTCGACGCCCTCGGCCGCGAGGTCGGCCCAGATCTCGCCGACCCAGGACTCGGCGTCCGCCTGGCTCGAGAAGCGCTGTCCTGAGAGCTCGCCCTCGACGGCGACCTCCTCGCCGGCGGAGCTCTCGAGGCGCCACCACCAGGGCCGTTCGGCCGGGTTCGGCGAGCGGAACGTGGGCGGGTGCTCGGGCAGGTTCACGGATCAATCCTCCCGCACCGACGGGTCGAGGAACGGTGGCTTCACGATCTGGAAGATCTCGCGCCGGCCGCGGATGTCGACGCCGACCTCGGCGTCGGGCGCGACCGACGCCGAGACGAGCGCGAGGCCGATGCCCTTGCGCAGGGTCGGCGAGAACGTGCCGGACGTGACCTCGCCGACGGGCACGTCGGCGGTCAGGCTGACCGACATGTGGGGGCGCGGGATGCCGCGGCCGGTGGCGACGATGCCCCGGAGCACGCGCTTCGGGCCGGCCTCGCGCTCCGCGGTCAGCACGTCGCGGCCCCAGAACGCGTCCTTCTTCCAGCCGACCGCCCAGCCGACGCGGCCCTGGTTGGGCGTGACGTCGAGGGAGATGTCCTGGCCGTGGAGCGGGTAGCCCATCTCGGTGCGCAGCGTGTCGCGGGCGCCGAGGCCGCACGGCGCGATGCCGTGCTGCTCCCCAGCCGTCATGAGCGCGTCCCAGAGTGCGCCGGCCACGGAGTTGGGCGCGATCAGCTCGTAGCCGCGCTCGCCGGTGTAGCCGGTGCGGCAGACGACGACGTCCGCGCCCCCGAAGGAGGCGACCGCGAACGCCATGTAGTCGTGGCCGACGGGGAACCCGGCGCCGGTCAGCACCTCGTCGGACCTCGTTCCCTGCACCGCGAGCACGACGTGGTCGCGGTGCTCGTCGGTGACGCTCACGCCGTCCGGCGCGGCCGCCGCGAGCCGGCGCACGACCTCCGCCGTGTTGGCGGCGTTGGGCACGAGCAGCACGCGCTCCTCGTCGTACAGGTAGGCGATGAGGTCGTCGACGATGCCGCCGGTCCCGTCGTCGCAGCACAGCGTGTACTGCGCCTGGCCCGGCCCGATCCGCCGCAGGTCGTTGGTGAGCGTGGCGTTGACGAAGTCGGCCGCGCCCGGTCCGGCGACCACCGCCTTGCCGAGGTGGCTGACGTCGAAGATGCCGACGGACTCGCGGACCGCGGTGTGCTCCTTGACGACCCCGGTGGGGTACTCCAGCGGCATCGACCAGCCGCCGAACTCCGCGAACTTCGCGCCCAGCGCCTCGTGCCGGTCGTGGAGAGGTGAGCGCAGGAGGTCGGCCATGTCCCGGAACCTACCTCAGCCACCGGCGACTATCCTGCCCCGGTGACGACGTACAGCTTGCGCAGCGCCAACCCCGCCAAGACCCGGTGCGAGGCGGTGGTCGTCGGTGTCGTGCAGGGCTCCAAGGGCCCCGAGCTCGCCGACGGCGCGGCCGAGGTGGGCAAGGCCTACGGGCGCAAGCTCCGCCCGCTCCTCTCGACTCTCGGCGTGACCGGCAAGGCCGGGGAGGCCGTGAAGGTCCCGACCTCCGGCACCCTCGCGACGCCCCTGCTGCTGCTGGTCGGCCTCGGCAAGAAGGTCGACGCCGGCGCCGTACGCCGGGCCGCCGGCGTCGCCGCCCGCTCGGTCGGCAACGCGACGTCGGTCGGCGTTGCGCTCCCCGCCGGCTCGGCGGAGCTGGTCCGCGCCGTGACCGAGGGCCACGTGCTGGGCGGCTACACGTTCACCGCCTACAAGAAGCAGGACCCGAAGAGCTCCGCACCGGGTGAGGTCGTTGTGCTCAGCGAGGTCGCGCGTCGCAAGGAGCTCGTCAAGGCCTTCGAGGACGCCCAGGTCGTCGCCCGCGCCGTCGCCGTGACCCGCGACTGGGTCAACACGCCGCCCGGCGACCTGACCCCACCGGCCTTCGCCGACGCCGTGGCCGAGGCGACGAAGGAGCTGACGAAGGGCCGCGGCGCCCCGAAGATCGCGATCAAGGTCCACGACGAGCAGGCGCTGGTCGAGATGGGGTGCGGCGGCATCCTCGGCGTGGGCAGCGGCTCCGCGGCGCCGCCGCGGCTCGTCGAGCTCAGCTACTCGCCGCGCGGCGCCAAGCACCACCTGGCGCTGGTGGGCAAGGGCATCACGTTCGACTCCGGCGGCCTGACGATCAAGCCGGCGCAGAGCATGGGCGAGATGAAGTCGGACATGGCCGGCGCGGCCGCCGTCGTGCAGGCGACGTACGCGATCGCCACGCTCGGCCTGCCGATCAAGGTCAGCACGTTCGTGCCGATGGCGGAGAACATGCTGTCCGGCAGCGCGATGCGGCCCGGCGACGTGCTCACGCAGTACGGCGGCACCACCGTCGAGATCCAGAACACCGACGCCGAGGGCCGGCTGATCCTCGCGGACGCGCTCGTGCGCGCCACCGAGCAGAAGCCCGACGTGCTGCTCGACGTCGCCACGCTGACCGGCCACATGGTCGTCGCGCTCGGCGACCGGGTCGCCGGGGTGATGGGCTCGTCCGACATCGTCGACGACGTGCTCGCGGCCGCCGCGACCGCCGGCGAGGAGATGTGGCCGATGCCGATCCCCGAGGCGATGGACGAGCGCATCCACGGCAGCAAGATCGCCGACCTGGCCCAGCACGACTGGATCCGCTGGGGCGGCGGCCTGTACGCCGCGGCGTTCCTGCGCGAGTTCACCGGCGGCCTGCCGTGGGCGCACCTCGACATCGCCGGCCCGTCGTTCAACTCCGGCGGCGCCTGGGGTCACGTGACCAGCGGCGGCACCGGCGTCGCCGTGAGCACCCTCGTCGACTTCGCACGGACGCTCGCCGCCTCGAAGTAGTAGCGCCCCGACCGAGGGAGGCTCGCGCTGTTACAGGTCTCCCTGGAGCTTCCTGCGGCGGTTGTAGTCGCGCATCCGCTGCGGGATGCCGACGACCGCGGCGTCGTACGACGGGATCTGCTGCTTGTTGCAGAAGTCGTGCGCCCACTTCGCCGACGGCACCCGGCGGCGCGTCCACTCGCCGTCGTGGGCGACGAGGAGGAGGGTCACGTCGCTGACCGCCGTCCGGGGCTCGACGAAGCCCTCGACGCCGCGCCGCTCGACGACCCAGGTGAAGAGGTGCCCGACGTCCATCGAGTCCGAAGCCCGCACGCGGGTCGAGCCGGTGCGCGCGGCGTCCCGCGCCGGGGCGTTCATGCGCACCTTCGTGCCCCGGCGGAAGCGGTCCATCCATGACATGGCGTCCAGTGTGCCAAGACTCTCCACGCGGCGCTGAGAATCCGCGCCGGATGTGACCGCCCGGTAGCAGGAGGGCGGTGTGGACCGGCGGGTCGGAAGTGCAAAGATGGGGCCCGTGGCCGAACCCGACTTCGACGTACTCATCCTCGGTGCCGGCTCGGGTGGCTACGCCTGTGCCCTCCGTGCCGCCCAGCTCGGTCTGACCGTCGGGCTCGTCGAGAAGGGCAACCTCGGCGGCACCTGTCTCCACGTCGGGTGCATCCCGACGAAGGCGCTGCTGCACGCGGCCGAGGTCGCCGACCAGACCCGCGAGTCCGAGCAGTTCGGCATCCGCGCGACCCTCGACGGCGTCGACATGGCGGGCGTCAACGCCTACAAGGACGGCGTCGTCTCGCGCCTCTTCAAGGGCCTCACCGGCCTGATCAAGGGCCGCGGCATCACGGTGATCGAGGGCGCGGGCCGGCTGACCGGCCCGAAGGAGGTCACGGTCGACGGGAAGGCCTGGTCCGGCCGGCACGTCGTGCTGGCGTCCGGCTCCTACTCCCGCAGCCTGCCCGGCCTCGAGGTCGACGGCGAGCGGGTCATCACCTCCGAGCAGGCGCTGCGGCTCGACCGGGTGCCGGCCTCGGTGGTCGTGCTCGGCGGCGGCGTGATCGGCTGCGAGTTCGCGAGCGTGTGGCGTAGCTTCGGGGCCGAGGTCACGATCGTCGAGGCACTCCCCCGGCTGCTCGCCGTGGAGGACGAGGCGTCCTCGAAGGCGCTCGAGCGCGCGTTCCGCAAGCGCAAGATCGCGTTCCGCACCGGCACGCCCTTCCAGAGCGTGAAGCACACCGACACCGGCGTCGCCGTCACCGTCGAGGGCGGCGACGTCATCGAGGCCGAGGTGCTGCTCGTGGCCGTCGGCCGCGGCCCGGTCACCGAGGGGCTCGGCTACGACGAGCAGGGCGTCACGATGGACCGCGGCTTCGTGCTCGCGGACGAGCGGTGCCGCACCAACCTCGACGGCGTGTACGCCGTCGGCGACATCGTGCCGGGCCTCCAGCTCGCGCACCGCGGCTTCCAGCAGGGCATCCTCGTCGCGGAGGACATCGCCGGGCTCGACCCGCAGCCGATCGACGAGGACGGCATCCCGCGGGTCACCTACTCCCACCCCGAGGTCGCGTCCGTCGGCCTGGACGAGGCGAAGGCGGCCGCGACGTACGGCGCCGACGGCATCGAGACCATCACCTACGACCTCGGCGGCAACGGCAAGAGCCAGATCCTCAAGACCCAGGGCTTCGTGAAGCTGGTCCGCCGCAAGGACGGCCCGGTCGTGGGCGTCCACCTGGTCGGTGACCGCGTCGGCGAGCTCATCGGCGAGGCCCAGCTGATCTACAACTGGGAGGCGTACGCCGACGACGTCGCCCCGCTCGTGCACGCCCACCCGACCCAGAACGAAGCGCTCGGCGAGGCCCACCTCGCGCTGGCGGGCAAGCCGCTGCACGCACACGCCTGATACACCAGAACAAGACTCAGAACTCGAAGCGAAGGAAGTCCATGGCCACCGAAGTCAACCTCCCGGCACTCGGCGAGTCCGTCACCGAAGGCACCGTCACCCGCTGGCTCAAGCAGGTCGGCGACACGGTGGCGGTCGACGAGCCGCTGCTCGAGGTCTCGACCGACAAGGTCGACACCGAGATCCCGTCCCCGGTGGCCGGCACACTCCTCGAGATCAAGGCCGACGAGGACGACACGGTCGAGGTCGGCGCGGTGCTCGCGATCATCGGTGACGAGGGCGAGTCGTCCGGCTCGTCCGAGCAGGCCGCCGAGCCCGAGCAGGACTCCCAGCCGGAGCCCGAGCCCGAGCAGGAGAAGGCCGAGGAGCCCGCGGCTGCAGAGGAGCCCGCTCCCGCCGCCGAGGAGGCCGAGAAGCCCGCGGCCGAGGCGAAGCCGGCCGGCGGCTCCGGCGGCGGTACGGCGATCACGCTGCCCGCCCTCGGCGAGTCGGTGAGCGAGGGCACGGTCACCCGCTGGCTGAAGTCGGTCGGCGACGAGGTGGCGGTCGACGAGCCGCTGCTCGAGGTCTCGACCGACAAGGTCGACACCGAGATCCCCTCCCCGGTGGCCGGCACGCTGCTCGAGATCAAGGTCCAGGAGGACGAGACCGTCGAGGTCGGCGCCGAGCTGGCCGTGGTGGGCGACGCCTCCGCCGCTCCTGCCCAGCAGGAGGAGAAGGTCGAGGAGAAGCAGCCCGAGCCGGAGCCCGAGCCCGAGCCCGAGCCTGCGCCCGCTCCTCCGGCCGAGGAGAAGAAGCCCGAGCCCGCACGTCAGCCCGAGCCGGCCCGCGAGGAGCCGAAGCACGAGCTGCCCAAGCCGGCGGCGCGCGAGACGAGCGAGGACGCCGACGGTCCGGGCTACGTGACCCCGCTGGTCCGCAAGCTCGCCGCACAGCACGGCGTCGACCTGGCGACGGTGCGCGGCACCGGCGTCGGCGGTCGCATCCGCAAGCAGGACGTGCTCGACGCCCGCGCCGCCGCGCAGGCAGCCCCGGCCGCCGCGCCTGCTGCTGCCGCCCCGGCTGCGGCGGCGCCCGCCGCGGCCGCGCCGGTCCCGGTGACCCCGTCGCCGCTGCGGGGCAAGACGGAGAAGGTCTCGCGCCTGCGCAAGATCATCGCCCAGCGGATGCGCGAGTCGCTGCAGACCTCCGCGCAGCTCACCCAGGTGGTCGAGGTCGACGTCACCAACATCGCCCGGCTGCGCGAGGCCCGGAAGGCCGACTTCCTGGCCCGCGAGGGCGCGAAGCTGACCTACCTGCCGTTCTTCGCCAAGGCGGCGATCGACGCGCTCAAGCAGCACCCCGCGCTCAACGCCACGATCGACATGGAGGCCGGCGAGGTCACCTACTTCGACCGCGAGCACGTCGCGTTCGCCGTCGACACCGAGAAGGGCCTGCTCACCCCGGTCGTCAAGGACGCCGGCGACCTCTCCGTGGCCGGCCTGGCCAAGAAGATCGCGGACGTCGCCGAGCGCACCCGCACCAACAAGATCGGCCCCGACGAGCTGTCCGGCGGCACCTTCACGATCACCAACCTGGGCAGCTTCGGGGCGCTCTTCGACACCCCGATCATCAACAAGCCCCAGGTGGCGATCCTCGGCCCCGGCGCCGTCGTGAAGCGCCCGGTCGTCATCGACGACCCGAACCTCGGCGAGACCATCGCCGTGCGCTACATGGTCTACCTCGCCCTGACCTACGACCACCAGCTGGTCGACGGCGCCGACGCCGGCCGCTTCCTGCGAGAGGTCAAGCAGCGCCTCGAGGCCGGCCAGTTCGAGGTCTGAGAGCCGACTCAGCCGAAAGTGCGGTGGCCCGGATCAACCTGGTTGATCCGGGCCACCGCACTTTGCGCACCGGACGAGATCGCCGGGCCATCCCAGCCGCTGCATGACGCGAGCGACCTGAGCGGCGGTGTGGCAACCACGCCGGAAGACCTGCCCGTACCCGAGCCTCAACGTGGTGCCGTCCCGCGTCACCGTCCGGTCGAGATCCCGATCGAGGTCGTGGTCGCGCTGCTCGACCGACCCGTGGAACATGACGCCGTCGAGCTCCACGACCAGCCCGAGGTCGCCGTACTCGACGTCCTGGAGGATCCGACGGCCGCTCATCACCCGCTCGGCCTGACGTCGTCCCAGCGGAAGCCCGTGCGGTCTCTCGACCCGCGTCAGGTAGCCGTGCTCCAACACCGAGCAGGTTCCCTCCCGGATGTCGGAGAGCACGCCGCGCAGGAAGTCGCGGCCGGCGATCCACCGCCGCTCGGCCATCGTCGTCAGCAGACGGTCCGCGGTGGTACGCCGGACGCCACAGGCGTCGGCGAGCACGGCGACGGCTGCGAGTTCGTCCCGGGCAGCAGCCGCCAGGTCCAGCACGGTGTGCTCGTAACGCACCCGAGGCGGCCCCAGGTTCCAGTGCACACGGGCCTCGAGGTCGGACATCCGGTGCACGACGACTCCGTCGGGCGCTTCGACGTGCCGGTCGCGGTCGACCGCGACGTGCACCGGTCCACGTTCGGATCCCGGCCGTCCCGGCCCGTCGTACGCCCGCTTGGCCGATGCTCCGCACAGCGCCGCCGGCGCGCACGACAGGACGGCCGCCCAACTCCGCTGGTGCCAGGTGAGCGGGCCCGTGTGGTCGACGTACACACCGCGATGGACGATGACCCACTCGCGGCGGCGGAGCGCCCGGGCCACCTGGATCGGAGTCATGCCGACCTCGAGCGCTTGCCGGCGCGCGGTGACACCAGCCTGGTCGCGCAGCAGTCGGGCGAGGTCGTCCACGCGGACAGCGTTCCCGGCGCGCGCCCCGGACGCGACTGGCGGCCGGAGTCCTGTGGACAGCCGTGACAGGCTGAGTCCATGAGCGGACGCACGGTCGTGATCGCGGGCGCCTCGGGCTTCCTCGGCACCCACCTCTCGGCGGAGCTGGTACGCCGCGGCCATGCGGTCGTCGCGCTGACGCGGCGGCCGACCTCGGCGCCCGACGAGTCGAGCTGGGACCCGTACGCCGGCGTCGTCGACCGGGAGCTGATCGAGTCGGCCGACGTCGTCGTGAACCTGGCCGGGTCGCCGACGTTCGGCAACCCGCACTCCGGGCGCTGGGCCCGCAACCTGCGCGAGAGCCGGGTGACCACCACCCAGGTGCTCGCGCGGGCGATCGCCGACAGCGAGCGGCGGCCGGCGTTCCTCGCCGGCAACGCGGTCGGCTGGTACGGCGACCACGGCGACGACCCGGTCACGGAGGCGTCCGAGAGCCGGGGCGAGTCGTTCATGACCACCGTCTGCCGGGACTGGCAGGACGCCGCGGCGCGGGCCGTCGACGCCGGGGCGCGGGTGTGCTTCCTGCGCACCGCGCCGGTGATCGACCGCGACGCAGCCCCACTCAAGCAGCTGCGGCTGGCGACGCTCGCCGGGCTCGGCGCCCGGGTCGGCAACGGCCGCCAGCAGATGCCGATGGTGACCCTGCGGGACTGGACGGGCGGGGTCGCGCACCTCGTCGAGGACGACGACGTCAGCGGCCCGGTCAACCTCTGCGCGCCGCAGACGCCCACCAACGCCGAGTTCACCGACGCGCTCGCCCGCGCGCTCAGCCGTCGCGCGTTCCTCTTCGCGCCGGGCTTCGCCGTCCGGATCGGGGCCGGCCGGCTCTCCCCCGAGGTGCTCGGCTCGATCGACCTCCGGCCGACCGTGCTCGAGGACGCCGGCTACTCCTTCCGCGACCGCACCGTCCACGAGGTCGTCCGAACCGGTCTCCTCGCCCACCGCGTAGGCTCGGGCTCGTGAGGTTCGAGGACGCCGGTCTCGTCGACTACCTGGCCGCGTGGGAGCTCCAGCGCGGCGTCCACCAGCGGGTCGCCGACGGGGAGCAGCCCGACACGGTCCTGCTCCTGGAGCACCCACCGGTGTTCACGGCGGGCAAGCGCACGGAGCCCCACGAGCGGCCGCTCGACCCGGGCGGCGCGCCGGTCATCGACGTCGACCGCGGCGGCAAGATCACGTTCCACGGACCCGGCCAGCTGGTCGGCTACCCCATCGTCACGCTGCCCGACCACGTCAAGGTCGTCGACTACGTGCGCCGGGTCGAGGAGGCCCTGATCCACGCATGCGCCGACCTCGGCGTCACCACCGCCCGGGTGCCCGGCCGCAGCGGCGTGTGGCTGCGCGCCGACGAGCACGGCCCCGAGCGCAAGATCGCGGCCCTCGGCATCCGGGTCAGCCGCGGCGTGACCATGCACGGCTTCGCGATCAACTGCGACGTCGACCTCGGCTGGTACGACCGGTTCGTCCCGTGCGGCATCGCCGACGCCGGCGTCACGTCGCTCAGCCGCGAGCTCGGCCGCGACGTCACGGTCGCCGAGGTGACGCCGTACGTCGAGCGCCACCTGCGCCGCTACCTGGCCTGGCAGCCGTACGACGCGACGCCCGACTACGAGCCCCGCCCCGACCCCGCGCGGCAACCGCGGATCGAGCTGCTGACGCCCTAGCCTCTGGCCGGTGACCGACGGCCCCCACAGCTACGTCATCGAGACCTCCGGCCTGCGCAAGGAGTTCAGCTCCCGTCGCGGCGTACGGGTCGCCGTGCAGGACCTCGACCTGGCCGTCCCCGCGGGCGGCGTGCACGGGTTCCTCGGACCCAACGGCTCCGGCAAGACCACCACGATCCGGATGCTGCTGGGGCTCGCGCACGCGACCGCCGGCACGATGCGGCTCTTCGGCGAGCCGGTGCCGCAGCGGCTGCCGGCCGTCGTCGACCGGGTCGGTGCCGTGGTCGAGAGCCCGAAGTTCTCCCCCAACTTCACCGGGCGGCAGAACCTCCTGCTGCTGGCCCGCTCCATCGGCGCCCCCGACACCCGCGTCGACGCCGCCGTCGAGACCGTCGGCCTGACCGGCCGCGACCGGGACCGCTACCGGTCCTACTCGCTCGGCATGAAGCAGCGGCTCGCGATCGCGGCCACACTGCTCAAGGAGCCCGACCTGCTGATCCTCGACGAGCCGACCAACGGCCTCGACCCGGCCGGCATCCGGGAGATCCGGGAGACGATCCGCGGGCTCGGCGAGTCGGGCGTGACCGTGCTGCTCAGCTCGCACATCCTCGCCGAGGTCCAGCAGGTCTGCACCTCCGCCACGATCATCGGGCAGGGCCGGATGCTCGCCTCCGGCAAGGTCGACGAGCTGGTCGGGGCGAGCACGGCGTACCGCGTCGACGCCCCCGACCACGACGCCGCCAGCCGGGTGCTGCGCGACGCGGGCTTCACCGTCGCCGACGGCCTCGTGGTCGAGACCGACCGGCCGGCCGACGTCACCCGCGCGCTCGGCGGCGCGGGCATCTGGCTGAGCGAGCTGACGCCCGTACGTCGCGACCTCGAGGCGGTCTTCCTCGAGCTCACCGCCGGCACCGAGCTGGGAGGCTCGCGATGATCCGCCTCGCCCTGGTCGAGCTCACCCGGCTGCGCTGGCGGCGCGCGGTCATCACACTGCTGGTGATCGCGATCGTCGTGCCCGCCGTGATCGGCGTCGTCCGCGCGTGGTCCACCCGCCCGATGTCCGAGTCGCAGTTCGCGCAGATCAAGGAGGACGCCGCCGACTCGATCGCCGAGTGCGTCGAGCATCCGCGCCAGTGGGGCATCCGCGCGAAGGACCCCGAGCGCATCCGGGCCGTCTGCACGCAGAACACGGTCGGCTGGCAGCTCCAGCGCCAACCGCTCAGCCTCGCCAGTGAGCGCAACGGAGGCTCCGGCGTGGGCGTCGTGGCCGTGCTCACCGCGTTGCTGATGCTCGCCGGGACCACGTTCGTCGGCCACGACTGGAACAGCGGCTCGATGAGCAACCAGCTGCTGTTCGAGCCGCGGCGCCGCCGCCTCTGGACGGCGAAGGCGCTCGCGGTCACCGGCGTCGCGTTCGCCCTCGCGGCCGTCGTGAGCACGGCGTACTGGCTGGCGCTGTGGGCGACGATGCAGGCCCGGGACCTGACCGTGCTCGACGGCTCGCTCGCCGACTCGCTGTTCTACGGTCTGCGCGGCGCCGGGTTCGCCGCGGCGGCGGGGCTGGGCGGCTACGCGCTCACCATGCTCTTCCGCAGCACCGTGGCCACGATCGGCGTCCTCTTCGGCGTCTCCGTGGCCGGCGGCATCGTGATCGCGGTCCTGGGGATCGGCGACCAGTGGCAGCCGCAGAAGAACGTGGCGGCCATCGTGAAGGACGGGACGACCTACTACGTCGACGTGCCGGACTCGTGCTACGTCGGGCAGCAGGAGGCGCCCGCCGACGACTCCGAGTGCGACCCCGAGCGCGACCTCACGATCGGGCACGGGCTCGGCTACTACGGCACCGCCCTGGCGGTCACCGTCGGCGCGTCGGTGCTCTCGTTCCACCGCCGCGACGTGCCTTAGGGGCCGCCGCGCCTCCCGCGTACAGTTGGTCAACGTGACGCAGGTTGCCCCAGAAGGACGCAAGCTGCTCCGGCTCGAGGTGCGCAACGCGGAGACCCCGATCGAGCGCAAGCCGGAGTGGATCAAGACCCGAGCCAAGATGGGCCCGGAGTACAAGCATCTCCAGAACCTCGTGAAGGCCGAGGGTCTGCACACGGTCTGTCAGGAGGCCGGCTGTCCCAACATCTTCGAGTGCTGGGAGGACCGGGAGGCGACGTTCCTCATCGGCGGCGACCAGTGCACGCGACGCTGCGACTTCTGCCAGATCGACACCGGCAAGCCGCAGCCGCTCGACCGTGACGAGCCGCGCCGGGTCGCCGAGTCCGTCCAGACGATGGGCCTGCGCTACGCGACCATCACCGGCGTCGCGCGCGATGACCTCGAGGACGGCGGCGCCTGGTTGTACGCCGAGACCGTCCGCGCGATCCACGGGCTCAACCCCGACACCGGCGTCGAGAACCTGATTCCCGACTTCAACGGCAAGCCCGACCTGCTGCGCGAGGTCTTCGAGTCCCGGCCCGAGGTGCTCGCCCACAACGTCGAGACCGTGCCGCGGATCTTCAAGCGGATCCGGCCGGCGTTCCGCTACGAGCGCTCGCTCGACGTGCTCACCCAGGCGCGCGAGTTCGGCCTGGTCACCAAGTCCAACCTGATCCTCGGCATGGGCGAGACCCGCGAGGAGGTCTCGCAGGCGCTGCAGGACCTGTACGACGCCGGCTGCGAGCTCGTCACGATCACGCAGTACCTGCGCCCGTCGGTGCGGCACCACCCGGTCGAGCGCTGGGTCAAGCCCGAGGAGTTCGTGGAGCTCAAGGACGAGGCCGACCAGATCGGCTTCGCCGGCGTGCTCTCCGGACCGCTCGTCCGTTCGTCGTACCGCGCCGGACGGCTGTACCGTCAGGCGATGGACGCCCGCACGGGCGCCGCCACCGCCTGACCACCCAAGAATCCGACACCGCAGAACGAGGCACACCACACGATGGCGAAGGACCCGAAGCCGGTCGACCCGGACAAGATGAGCCGGCGCAAGCAGTTCGTCGAGACCTACCGGATGGCGCGGAAGTCCGACCCGCGTCTGGGCCTGTGGATCCTGGGCTCGCTCCTGCTCGGCGTCGCGGTAGGCGTCGCGGTCTTCGGGCTGCTGCTGCCGACCGACGGCTACCTCGGCATCGTCATCACCGTCGTCGGCTCGCTGCTGCTCGGCACGCTGCTGGCGATGATCGTCTTCGGCCGGCGCGCGCAGAAGGCGGCGTACGCCCAGATGGAGGGCCAGCCCGGAGCCGCGGCCGCCGCGCTGCGGATGCTGCGCGGACGGTCCTGGAAGACCGAGCCGGCCATCGGCTTCACCCGGCAGCAGGACGTCGTGCACCGCGTCGTCGGCCCTCCGGGGATCGTGCTCGTCGGCGAGGGCAACGCGTCCCGGCTGCGCCAGCTCATGGCCAGCGAGCGCCGCAAGCACGAGCGGGTCGCTTCCGACGTGCCGATCCACGAGGTCATCTGCGGCAACGGCGAGGGCGAGGTCCCGCTGCCGAAGCTCGCGCGCCACGTGCAGAAGCTCGGCCGCCAGGTGAAGCCCGCCGAGATGACCGACGTGCTCTACCGGCTCAAGGCGCTCGACGCCACGCGGTCCAACATCCCGCTGCCCAAGGGCCCGATGCCGACCAGCATGAAGGGCATGCGCTCGCAGATGCGCGGGCGCTGAGCGGGGACGCGCCAGCGGACCCGCTGATGGTGGTCGAGCAAGCCGCGCGGCTGAGGCACGAAGCCGCGACCGGCGTGTCGAGACCCGTCAGCTCGACGTACCCCGCGACATCCCGCCCATCAGATCCTCCATGCTCGGCATGTCGGTGACCTGGTCGGCGGGCGGGGCCTCGATCGAGACGTCCTTGCCCCAGTCGTCCACGGACATCTCCATGTCCATGGACTTGCCCATGATCGGGATCTCCATCTTCATCTCGGAGAAGCGGTCCTGGTCGTCGAGCCACAGGTCGTAGGTGACCGACTCGGGCATGGCCTCCTTGGCCGCGTCCGGCAGGTCCGTGCCGATGTTGCCCATGGCGGCCTGCATGTCGATCGTGAGCACGTAGTGGTCCAGCTCGCGGCCGTCGACGTCCTCGGTGCCCTCGAAGGTGACGGTGTCGATGCCGTCCTTCATGGCCTCCAGCCCGCTGATCGGGTCGGACTGCTCGAGCAGCTTGTCCATGCCCATCTGCCCCCACGGGCTGTTGGGGTCGGACGGGTCGATCTTCCAGTACTTGTCACCGCTCATCGCCTCGGACCGCATGTAGATGACCCCGTCGACCATCGTCATGTCCATGTCCCCCGCTCCGGAGACCTCCATCGACATCTCCATCGCGGGCGGGGTCGAGGTGTAGTCGATGTCCCCCTCGGCCTCCGTCGCCACCTGGTCGCCCATGGAGACGGTCATCTCCATGTGGGCGGTCGTGGACTCCTCGAGCCCGGCCGCCACGGTGTCCACGAACTCGTCGGGAGCGATCTCCTCGCCCTCCGACAGGTCGGCGAGGACCGCCGAGCCGGCGGCGCTGCCGCTCGAGTCGCTCCCGGAGTCGCTGGAGTCGTCGCCGCAGGCGGCGACGCCGGTGAGCAGCAGCGGCGCGAGCGCCGCGGCGGCGAGGGTACGTCGGGCGGTGTTCGAGACGGTCACGGCGTTGCCTTTCGTGGTGCGGGTCGTGGGTCCAGCATCTCCCCCGGCTCCAAGCGGCGGAAACCCGCGGGCTATCCCGCGGGACGGCTCGCCGCGACCTGGAGGGTCACGGTCGCCGTACCGGCCGCGAGGTCGTGCAGGCCGCGGCGGTCGGGCTTGAAGACGAGCGGCGGGATCACGAGGGCGACGAGGACCGCCCGGGCCAGCGAGCGGAGCGGGTCGATGCGGGCGCCACCGTCGACGCGGACGGTGCGCAGGCGGGTGAGCATCTTGCCGAAGGATCCGCCGACCGTGGTGGTCAGCACCGCCGACTCCGCGACGAAGACCAGCAGCGTCCAGAACGACCCCGTGCCGCCCGTCGTACCGAAGACCGGCGTGAAGAGGCTCACCGCCGCGACGCAGGCGAACCAGTCGACCAGGAGCGCGATCACGCGACGCCCCCAGGACGCGGTCTCGTAGGGCAGGACGTCGGGCGCTGGCACGGGCGTCAGCGTAGGCCGCTCGGGACGCCGACCGCCCACCGGGCATCTGTTACATGCCGGAAACAAACCAGATACGGTCGAGAAACTGCCCGTGCATACGTTGCGGACATCCCGCCCGTGGCAGCGTCGCTGCGGTCGTCGTACAAGCACCACGCCGGCTGCCCATCCGTGCAGCCAAGGAGGACGAATGTTCCAGAACAGCGACGAGCTGCTCAAGTTCATCAAGGACGAGGGCGTCGAGATGGTCGACGTGCGCTTCGTCGACCTGCCCGGTATCGAGCAGCACTTCACCGTCCCGGTGTCGTCGTTCGACGCGTCCGTCTTCGAGGACGGCCTGGCCTTCGACGGATCGTCGATCCGCGGCTTCCAGGCGATCAACGAGTCCGACATGGCGCTGTTCCCGGACCCGTCCACGGCGTACGTCGACCCGTTCCGGACCGCGAAGACGCTGAACCTGAGCTTCTTCATCCACGACCCGATCACCGGTGAGGCCTACTCCCGCGACCCGCGCAACATCGCGCGCAAGGCGCTGGCCTACCTGACGACCACGGGCATCGCCGACACGGCGTTCTTCGCCCCCGAGGCGGAGTTCTACATCTTCGACAACGTCCGCTACTCCACCTCCGCCAACGAGGGCTTCTACCACATCGACTCCGTCGAGGGCTGGTGGAACTCGGGCAAGGAGGGCGACAACCGCGGCTACAAGACGCGCTTCAAGGGCGGCTACTTCCCGGTCGCGCCGTACGACCACTACGGCGACCTGCGCGACGAGATGGTGAAGAACCTCGAGGCCTGCGGCCTCCTCGTCGAGCGGTCCCACCACGAGGTCGGCACCGCAGGCCAGGCGGAGATCAACTACCGCTTCGACACGCTGCTCAAGGCCGCCGACGACGTGATGAAGTTCAAGTACCTCATCAAGAACACGGCGTGGGAGAACGGCAAGTCCGTCACGTTCATGCCGAAGCCGATCTTCGGCGACAACGGCTCGGGCATGCACGTCCACCAGTCGCTCTGGAAGGACGGCGACCCGCTGTTCTACGACGAGACCGGGTACGGCGGCCTCTCCGACCTCGCCCGCTGGTACATCGGCGGCATCCTCAAGCACGCCCCGGCGCTGCTGGCGTTCACCAACCCGACGGTGAACTCCTACCACCGCCTGGTGCCCGGCTTCGAGGCCCCGATCTCGCTCGTCTACTCGTCGCGCAACCGCTCCGCGTCGGTCCGCATCCCGATCACCGGGTCGAACCCGAAGGCGAAGCGCATCGAGACCCGCTTCCCCGACCCGTCGGCGAACCCCTACCTCGCGTTCTCCGCGCTGATGCTCGCCGGTGTCGACGGCATCAAGAACAAGATCGAGCCCGCCGCCCCGATCGACAAGGACATCTACGAGCTCCCGCCGGACGAGATGGCCGAGATCGACCAGGTCCCGACGTCGCTCGGCGCCGTCCTCGACGCGCTCGAGGCCGACCACGACTTCCTCACCGTCGGCAACGTCTTCACGCCCGACCTGATCGAGACGTGGATCGACTACAAGCGCACCCACGAGATCGCCCCCGTGCAGCTGCGTCCGCACCCGCACGAGTTCGAGCTCTACTACGACATCTAGGTCGTGAGCTGATGCCGATGGCCCCGGGGACACCCCGGGGCCATCGTCATTTGGTCGATCACAGGCCCTCGGCGATGTCCTTGATCGCCTCGAGGCGCTGCTCCCAGGCAGTGCCGATGTCCTCGAGTCGATGCGCGGTGGCGCTCAGCGTGCCGCCGAGGACCCGGTAGCGGATCTCACGACCGACGCGGTGATGGGTGACGAGCCCGACCTCCTGCAGGACGCCCAGGTGCCTGGCGATGGCCTGTCGACTGATGGGGAGGCGGTCGGCGAGGGCGGAGGCGGACGCGTCGCCCTCACCGAGGATCTGGAGGATGGCCCAGCGGCTCTCGTCTCCCAGGGCTGCGAACACGGGCACGAGCGTGTCGGTCATCGGTCGGGCCCTTCGAGGAGCGCCACGAGCTTGTCGAGCTCGCCGTCCCAGCCCTGGCGATGCTCCTCGAGCTGGACCCCCGGGTCGAGGGCCGCCTCGAAGCCGGACTCCTCCACTGTCAGTTCGGTTCCCCCGGCCGCCGGCACGAGTGTGAAGGTGAAGACGGTGGACGTCGCCTCGTCGAGCTCTCGGTGTGGTTCGGAGCCGTTGCACCACCGGTAGGTGATGGTGCGGGGCGGGTCGATCGCCTCGATCCGGATCGGCACCGGCGGCTGATCGGGCCAGGCGATGCTGCCGGCCGAACCCACCGTGCTGCCGGTCAGGGTGAGCCGCCCGAACCAGCGGGAGACGTGCTCGGGCTCGGTGATCGCCGCCCAGACCTTGTCGGGTGACGCCGCGATGGAGATGGTGCGTCGCACCGTGAAGGTGCCGTGGTCGGCGATGGCTGGGGGGTTGACGGTCATGTCTTCTGCGTCCCTTCTGGGTGGGTGGTCCCGACGAGCCGGGCGGCGGTCGTCAGACGGGGATCGGCTCCCGCGCCTGCGGTGCGCCGACCTCGGGCGACGCCGGCTGTAGGCGCCGGGTGGCCACGGCGGTGATGACGGCCGCCGCCGCGATGGCCGCACCGACGAGGACGGCGGCCGGGGGTCCAGCGGCGTCGATCGCCGCGCCACCGCCCCAGGCGCCGACCGCGATCCCGGCGTAGACCGCCGACGCCGGCAGCGAGGCGGCCAGCGGCGCTCCCGGCCCGGCCAGCGTCTCGACGCGGTGCTGCAGGGACGGCGCCGTGCCGGTGCACAGTCCGACGCACAGCACCGTCGCTGCCATCGAGACGGGGTGGTGGCCGAGGAGGACCATGGCGAGCAGGGAGGCGGTCAGCGCGAGCGTGCCGACGACCAGGGCTCGGCCGGCGTTCGCGTCGGCCAATCGCCCGCCCGCCACCGAGCCGCCGACCGCGGCGACGCCGTACAGCAGCAGGTAGAGGGTCACGGCCGTGCCGCTGATGTCGGTCACCTCGCCGAGGAACGGCACCAGGTAGGTCATGGCTGCCTGGACGGCTGCGAAGACCAGTCCGCAGAGCACCAGCACGGCGAGCACCCGAGGCGCGAACGCCTGGCGAACCTGGCCGGCGCCCAGGCTCTCCGGCGCGGTCGGCACCATGGGCAGCAGGGCCACCGACGCGGCCAGCACGAGCGACCCGACCAGGGCGATGGTCAGGAACGAGTTGCGCCAGCCGAGCTGCTGGCCGAGATAGGTGAACGCCGGCAGGCCCAGGGCGCTGGCGGTGGCGAATCCCGAGATGACCAGGGCCATGGCCCGACCGGCACGGTCCGGTCGCGCGAGGGAGGTGGCCGTGGTGATGGCGGCGGCGATGAACACCCCTTGTACGGCGCCCAGCAGCGCGCGAGCGGCGATGATGAGCGGGTAGGCGTCGATCAGGACGGGCACCAGGTTGAGCGCCACGAACGCCGTCATCGACGCCACGATCACGGTGCGCCGGTCCAGGCGCACGGTCAGCCAGGCGAGCACCGGTCCTCCGATCATCAGGCCCAGCGCGTTGGCCGTGACGAGGTTGCCGGCGGCCGGGATCGAGATGGTCAGGCCCTCGGACACCAGGTCGAGCATGCCGTAGACGAGCTCCTCCGCGGAGCCCATCACGAACGCGCCTGCGAAGAGCACGGCCATCACCCGCGAGGTTCCGGTCCCCGTTCGGCTGCGGTCGGTCATGGTGGATCCTCTCTCGTGGAGTGCAACTCTAGAGTTGCATTTCCTCGAGAGTTCTGCAACCTCCGTGTTGCAGTTTGGATGTCGACCGGTCGAGAGCAAACGGGGCCGTCCCACGTAGGACGGCCCCGTTTCGCACGGCTGCCGCGCTCAGCTGCCGTCGGAGTCCTCGCTGTCGCCCTCGATCACGACGACCTCGAAGTGCTCGTCCAGCCGGACGTCCACCGTCGTACCGTCCGGCCTGGTGACCTCGACCTCGTAGGTCGCGCCGTTCTCGTCGTCGGTCTCGACGCTGTTCACCGTGCCGCCGCCGGTGGCCTCGAGGGCGGCCTCGGACGCGGCGTCGGCCTGCTCCTGGGTGTACTGGTGGCTGACCGGGCCGTCGTCACCGCTGGTGCCGACGGCGACGCCGCCGGCCGTGACCGCCAGGACGGCCCCGGCGCCTGCTGCGGCAATCGCGACTCGCTTGCGCATCGGACTCATCTCCTTCGTGGTGCTGTCGTCACCAGCCTGCACGGGACGCGCTGAAGGCAGCCTGAACGACGCCTTCAGGAGCGGTTCAGCGGAGGTTCAGCGACGCGGTGGGATCGTGAGAGGGTGCGGATCCTGGTGGTCGAGGACGACAAGCAGCTCGCAGCAGCGTTGCGCCGCGGCCTCGAGGCGGAGGGGTACGCCGTGGACGTCGCGCTCACCGGCACCGACGGCGACTGGTTCGCCGCGGAGAACTCCTACGACGCGATGGTCGTCGACATCATGCTCCCCGGCCTGGCCGGTGACGCGCTCTGCGCCGGGCGCCGGGACGCCGGCGACTGGACGCCGATCCTCATGCTGACGGCTCGCTCGGGTCCGGAGCAGGAGGCCCGGGCGCTCGACGCCGGCGCCGACGACTTCCTCTCGAAGCCGTTCTCCTTCATGGTCCTCACCGCCCGGCTGCGGGCGCTGCTGCGCCGCGGCGGGCACGAGCGTCCCGCGGTGCTCGAGGTCGGCGACCTGCGTCTCGACCCCGCCGCGCACCGCCTCTGGCGCGGCGACACCCCGGTCGAGCTGACGCCGCGTCAGTTCTCCCTCCTGGAGTTCCTGATGCGGCACCCCGGAGAGGTGCTGCCGAAGTCGGCCATCCTCGAGCACGTCTGGGACTTCGCGTACGACGGCCACCCGAACATCGTCGAGGTGTACGTCCGGCAGCTGCGCCAACGCATCGACGAGCCCTTCGGCCGCAGCTCGCTGCGGACCGTGCGCCTGGTGGGGTACCGGCTCGTCGACGACCAGCACCAGGATCCGACGTGACTCGCCCGCGCCTCGGCCTGCGCACCCGCGCCACCGCGCTCGGGACCTGCGTCGTCGCGGTGCTCCTGACCGTCGGCGCCGTCCTGCTGATCACCACCCTGGAGAGCCGGCTGACGAATGCGTCCGACCAGCTCTCCCGCTCGCGCGTCGACGACCTCCTCGCCCTCGCGCGCACCGGTGACCTCCCCCGGACCCTGCGCAACGTCGACGACGACGGCGCCGCCCAGGTGGTCGGGCCGGACGGGAGCGTCGTCGCCGCCTCCCCCAACATCGCGGGGCAACCCGCCGTCGCCGACCTGGCCGCCGGACCGGAGCCACGCACGAGCACGTTCGAGGCGCCGGACGACAGCGAGACCGAGACGTACCGGTTCTGGTACGCCGGCGGCCCGAGCCCCGACGGCACCGTCACCGTGTACGTCGGCAACAGCCTCGAGTCGGTCAGCGAGGCCTCCGCCGCGCTCCGTCGCGCGCTGTGGGTCGGGGTGCCCGTCGTCGTGGGCGTCCTCGGCGTCGTCCTCTGGCTCCTCCTCGGCCGCGCCCTCGGTCGGCTCGACCGCATCCGGGCCGAGGTCGACCGGATCTCGGAGCAGAACCTGCACACCCGGGTCGCCGGCGACGGCGTCGCCGACGAGGTCGGCCGCCTCGCCGCGACGATGAACGCCATGCTCGAGCGCCTCGACACGGCGGCGCAGCGCCAGCGCGAGTTCGTCGCCGACGTCTCCCATGACCTGCAGAGCCCGCTGGCGGCGCAGCGGGTGGCCCTCGAGGTGGCACTCGCGCACCCCGCGAGCATCGACCCCGACGAGCTCCGCCACGAGGTCCTCGCCGCCACCAGCGACATGGAGCACCTCGTCGGCGACCTGCTGGTCGTCGCGTCCCTGGACGCCGACGTCGCCGGCGCCCCAGCTCTCCTCGACCTCGACAGCCTCGTCCTCGAGGAGGCCGCCCGCGCCCGGGGACACGGCCGGGTCGACATCGACACGTCCGGTGTGTCCGCGGCCCCGGCGTACGCGAACCCGGACGACGTACGCCGGGTGGTGCGGAACGTGCTCGACAACGCCGTCGCCCACGCCCGGGAGGTCGTGACGCTCGGCGTCGACGCCGGGGACCGGTGGGCGGAGCTGACCGTGCACGACGACGGTCCGGGTGTCGACCGCGCGGACCGCGAGCGGATCTTCGACCGGTTCTACCACGCTGAGACGTCGCGGTCCCGCGGCGGGAGCGGCCTCGGCCTCCCCATCGCCCGGGGCCTGGCCGAGCGCAACCGGGGCCGGCTCGACCTCGTGGACGTGCCCGACGGGACGACCCTGCGGCTGCAGCTCCCCGCCCCGTCGTGACCGGGGCTCACGCGACCGTGCGCGGCTCGTCGGCGTCGCGGTACGACGCCAGCAGCTCCTGCTCTTGCCGGTGTCGCGGGAACCAGAAGAAGACGAGCACGGCACCGACCAGGATCGCGATGGCACCGGCGGCGTACGCGCGGTCGTCGCCGTCGAGGAACGCCTCCCTGGCCGCGGCCGTGATCTGGTCGGCGTACGACGGGTGCTGCTCGGCCACCTGCTCGGCACTGGCGTAGGACTTGGTCAGCTCGGACTGGACCGCGGTCGAGACCTTGTCACCCTTCGGGTCGGCGGCGATCGCGGCGCTGAAGGAGCTCGCATAGCCGGCGGTCAGGAGCGCACCGAACACCGACTGCATGATCGCGCCGCCGAGGTCGCGCTGGAGATCGGCGGTCCCCGAGGCCATCCCGGCGCGGTGGACCGGCACGGCTCCCGTGAGCGAGTGCGACGCCGGTGTGCCGGCGAAGCCGACGCCGATGCCGATGAAGGCGTAGGCGAGGCCGATCTCCCAGTAGCTGCTGCCCTCGCCCCACAGGAAGAACATCCACAGGAACGCCGCCCCCAGGAACACGTAGCCCGCGAGCAGCGTGGTCCGCGACCCGTGCGACTCGACCAGCTTGGCGGAGCGGGGCGCGACCAGCACCATCAGCACGATCGCCGGGAGGAACGCCGTGCCTGCCTCGAGCGTGCTGTAGTCGAGCACGTTCTGCAGGTACTGCTGGCTGATGAACATCGAGCCCATCAGGGATCCGAAGACGATGATGCCGGCACAGGCCGCGACCCAGAAGATCCGCCGACCGGCGACGTGCAGGTCGTAGAGCGGGTTGGCCGCACGCCGCTGGCGCAGCACGAACGCCACCGTCGTGGCGACCGCCACGACCCCGAGCCCGAGGACGAGCGCGCCCTTCCCGGGCACGGGCGCGAAGTCGATCGCGAGGACCAGGCTGGCCACCAGGACCACCGACAGCACGCCGCCCAGGTTGTCCACAGGCTCGGTCGACTCCTGCGCGTGGGCCGGCACCAGGAACCACGCCAGCGCGAGCGCGACCACCGCCAGCGGGACGGTGATCAGGAAGACCGAGCCCCACCAGAAGTGCTCCAGCAGCAGCCCCGAGGCGACCGGTCCCAGGGCGGCGATCGCGCCACCGAGCGCCGACCACAGCGCGATCGCCTTCGTCCGCGGCGGCCCCGACCAGAGCGCCGCGATGAGCGCGAGCGTGGTCGGGTAGACCATCCCGGCGGCCAACCCGCCGATGACCCGGGCGACGACGAGCACGGTGTCGGTCCAGGCGTAGGCCGCCAGCAGGCTGGCCGGGATGGACAGCAGGAGCCCGATGACGAGCATCAGCTTGCGGCCGTGGCGGTCACCGATCGCCCCGAGGTAGAGCACCGAGGCGGCGAGGCCGAGCGAGAAGGCGACCGCGATGAGGTTGAGGACGGTCTGCGAGGAGTCGAAGGCGGCGCCGATCGAGGGCAGGGCGACGTTCGCCACCGAGAGGTTCAGGTTCGCGACCGCCGCCACGACGATCAGCGTGAGGAGCACGAGCGGAGCCCGCGCGGGAGCGGTGCCGGCCTCGACCGGCTCGGTGCGCGACGGGCTCGACGCCATGGGCCCTCCCTCGGGGCGGTGTCCTCGTCGCAGCGTTCCACGGTGTGTGCAGGCGCGACTCACCCGCCGCGGATGACAACGACCACTGGCTCACACCCGGTGACCGGTGACCTCCTCCACGCCCTCGTCGGGCAGCAGCCGCCGCTGGTCCAGCACGTACAGCAGCACGAACCCCGGCACGATCAGCAGCACGGCCAGCCCGGCCGCGACCAGCAGCGCGGTCAACGTGCCGGTCGGCGCTGCCGCGTCCGAGACGGTCAGGCTCGTCGGCAGCAGGTAGTCCCACTGGGCGACGCCCCACGCCACGATGACGGCCGCGACGGCCAGGGCGGCCAGCAGCCGGGCGCCCCGCGCGGCACCCTGCACGAGGAGCACCAGCGCGCCGAAGCCGCAGACCGCGCCGACGATCACCACCGGCAGGGCCCGGGAGGTGAGCCCGTCCCAGACGTACGTCGCGTCGTCGCGGACGACCAGTGCTCCGACGCCGAGAGCCCCGGCGACGACCACGGCGCTGGCGACGCAGCGAGCACGGAAGTGCTCGGCCAGGTCGTCGGCGCCCGTGCCGCGCGCGTCCCAGACGAGGAACGCGGCGGCCAGGTAGGCGCACAGCGCTACCGCGAGGACCCCCGCCACCACCGACGTCGGGTTGACCCAGCTGTCGACCGGGTCCCCCGCCTGGCCGCCGGCGGGCACCCGCCCGGACGCGATCCCGCCCGCGACCGCGCCGAGGCAGTAGGGCACCAGGACCGACGATGCCGCGAAGCCGGCACCGAACGCGCGCTTCGCGCCGATCACGTCGACCGACTTGCGGAACGCGAAGCTCGCACCCCGCAGCACGATGCCGAGGGCCGCGATGGTCAGCGGCACGAAGAGCGTCAGCCAGATCGACTGGTACGCCTCGGGGAACGCGGTCCACGTGACGACGAGGACGAAGATGAGCCAGACGTGGTTGGCCTCCCAGACCGGGCCGATCGAGTGCTCGATCAGCTCGCGTGGGCGGCGCCCCCGCTCGGCGTTGCCCGCGGTCAGGTCCCAGAAGCCGGCACCGAAGTCCGCGCCACCGAACACGGCGTACGCCGTGATGGCGAGCAGCAGGACCAGGGCGATGGTCGTGCTCATCACGGCTCCTCGTCCCGCGCGGTCCCGGCGAGCACCGCCGGACCCGGGCCGTAGGGTGCGTCCTCGTCGGAGAACGCCGCCTCGCTGCGGAAGCGGCGGGTCATCGAGCGCAGCACCAGGATCGTCGTGACGGCGAGTGCGGCGTACAGCAGGACCACCGCGATGAACGTGATCCACACGCCGCTGTTCTCGGTGGCCGCGTCCTCGACCCGCATCCTCTCGTAGACGATCCACGGCTGGCGGCCCACCTCGGCGACGATCCAGCCGGCCTCCATGCACACGACGGCCAGCACCCCGGACGACGCCGCGGCCCGCAGGAACCACCGGCTGCGCGGCTCGTGGTGACGGAAGAGCCAGCTCGCGGCGTACCACGCGGAGAGCAGGAACAGCAGGGTTCCGAGCCCGACCATGATGTCCCAGCTGAGGTGGACGATGTTCACCTGACGGTTGGTCGGACGCTCGTCGGCCGGGACCGAGTCGAGGCCCTGGACCACGGTCGAGGTGCCGGTGCCCGGGTCGGACAGCCACGAGGCCAGGCCGGGGATCGGGATCCCGCCGGTCACCTCGCCCTCGTCGTTCAGGTGACCGAGCAGGGTCTCGGGCACGTGGCTGTCGGTCTTCGGGACCATCTCGATCGCCGCGAACTTCACCGGCTGCTCGTTGTAGACCCACCGCGCGAGCGCGTCGCCCACGCCCATCTGCACCGGCGTCGCGACCGCCGCGACGGTGAAGGCGATCAGGAACGCCGTGCGGTGGTAGTGGTCGCGGCGTCCGCGCAGCATGGCCGCGGCGTACACCGACGCCACGAGGAATCCGCCGACGAGGTAGGCGGCGACCAGCATGTGCGCCGCCTGGAGCGGCATGGCGTCGTTGAAGATCACCTTGACCGGGTCGACGTCCGTGACGTTGCCCTTGGAGTCGAGGGTGAAGCCGGACGGCGCGTTCATCCAGGCGTTCGCCGCGACCACCGAGATGCTCCCGAAGATCCCGGCCAGCACGATCGGGACCCCGGTCCAGAAGTGGGCCCACGGGCGGAGCCGGCGCCATCCGTAGATGTAGATGGCGATGAAGATCGCCTCGGTGAAGAAGAACAGGCCCTCGAAGCCGAACGCGACCCCGAACACCTCGCCCCACTGCCCCATGAACTTCGGCCACAGCAGGCCGAACTCGAAGCTCAGCACGGTGCCCGTCACGGCCCCGACCGCGAAGGTGACCGCCATGTACTTCGACCACCGTTGCGCGAGCCGGAGCGCGTCGGCGTCGCGGTGCCGGAGGCCGCGGTAGTTGGCGACGAGGGTCATGAACGCCCACGAGACACCGAGCGGCACCAGGATGATGTGGGCGGCCAGCGTGAAGGCCATCTGACCCCGCGCCCAGGGCACGGGGTCGACCGCCGCGACGGCTACCAGGGCTCCGACGGTGTCGCTCACCAGCACCACATCCTCGAGGTGCGGCGAGCCTAGGCGGCGGGCCCCGTCCCGCAATCATCCGCCGAGGACGAGTCCCGCGGGTCATCTGGAAGGGGTGATGCCCCGTCCACGAGGGCGGACCAGCATGGACGAGCGGCCCGACCAAGGAGTGTGCACCGTGAGCCTGCAGACCTCGCCCTTCCCCCCGATCGCCGACTACGCGTTCCTCTCCAACTGCCACACGGGCGCGCTCGTCGCGCCCGACGGCTCCGTCGACTGGCTGTGCCTGCCGGCGTTCGACTCCGCGAGCGTGTTCGGCAACATCCTCGACCGCGGCGCCGGGTCGTTCCGGTTCGGCCCCTACGGCATCAACGTGCCGACCCAGCGCAACTACGTGCCCGGCACGAACGTGCTCGCGACCACCTGGCACACGCCGCGCGGCTGGGTGCGGGTCACCGACGCGCTCACCATGGGACCTCGGCACGGACCGGACACGGTGACGCCCCACACCAGGCCGCCCGCGGACGACGACGCCGACCACGTGCTGGTGCGCACGGTCGAGTGCCTGGACGGGGAGGTCGAGATCGAGCTGGTCTGTGAGCCCGCGTTCGACTACGGCCGCGAGCAGGCCAAGTGGCAGCTGGTCGACGAGGACGGCCACGCGGCCGACGCGACCGGCGCGGGACAGTCGTTCCGGCTGGCGACCGACATGCGGATCGGCATCGAGGCGGGCGCCGCGCGGGCTCGCCACGTGCTGTCCACGGGCGAGACGGCGTACTGCGCGCTCTCCTGGGCGGACGGCCTGGTCGCGCCCGAGGACGCGACCGCGGCCGTCGCGAGCATCGACGCCACCATCCGGTTCTGGCGCTCGTGGCTCGCGCGGGCCCGCATCCCCGACCACTCGCTGCGGCACCCGCTCGAGCGGTCGGCGCTGACCATCAAGGGGCTCACGTACATGCCGACCGGGGCGACGGTGGCGGCTCTCACGACCTCCCTGCCCGAGACCCCGGGCGGCGAGCGCAACTGGGACTACCGCTACACGTGGATCCGCGACACGACGTTCACGCTGCAGGCGCTGCACTACCTGAACCTGGACTGGGAGGCCGACGAGTTCATGCAGTTCGTCGCCGACCTGGAGCCGAACGCCGACGGCGCACTCCAGATCATGTACGGCATCGACGGGCGCCGGGACCTGCCCGAGTCGACGCGCGACGAGCTGAGCGGGTACGAGGGCGCCCGCCCGGTCCGGCTCGGCAACGGGGCCTTCGACCAGCGGCAGAACGACGTGTACGGCGCCGTGCTCGACTCGCTGCTCCTCCACGTGCGCCGGAGCCAGCACCTCCCCCGCCGGCTGTGGCCGCTGATCGAGACCCAGGCGTCCTGCGCGATCGCCAGCTGGCAGGAGCCGGACCAGGGCATCTGGGAGGCACGCGGCAAGCCGCAGCACTACGTCTCGTCCAAGCTGATGGGCTGGGTCGCCCTCGACCGCGCCGCGAAGCTCGCCGAGATCCGCAGCGACTTGGCGCTGTCCGAGGAGTGGCGCTCGGTCGCCGACCAGATCAGGGCGGACATCCTCGACCGCGGCGTCAGCGACCGCGGCGTGCTGCGCCAGCACTACGACACCGACGCGCTCGACGCCTCGACCCTGCTCGCACCGCTCTTCGGATTCCTGCCCGGCACCGACGAGCGGGTCCGGAACACCGTGCTGGCCATCGCCGAGGAGCTCACCGAGCACGGGTTCGTGCTGCGCTACCGCACCGACGAGACCGACGACGGACTCTCCGGGAAGGAGGGCACGTTCCTGATCTGCTCGTTCTGGCTGGTCTCGGCCCTGGCCACGATCGGCGAACGGGCGCGGGCGACCGGCCTGATGGAGCGGCTGCTGCGCATCGCGTCGCCGCTGGGCCTGTACGCCGAGGAGTTCGAGGTCGAGCGCTCGCGGCACCTCGGCAACTTCCCCCAGGCGTTCTCGCACCTAGCGCTGATCCAGGCGGCCGGCCACATCATCCTCGACGAGCTCCGCGAGGAGCTCTCGCTGTGACCGACCGCCGGCCGTCCGGCGAGCAGTACGTCATCATCCGCGGCCCGGCGCGAGCGGAGGTCACGCAGGTCGGCGCCGCGCTGCGCCACTACTCGGTCGACGGCCGGGACGTCGTCGACGGCTTCGCCCCGCACGAGCGGGCCCACGACGGGCGCGGCCAGGTGCTGGCGCCGTGGCCGAACCGGCTCACCGACGGCCGGTACCGGTACGGCGACCGTGAGTGCCAGGCCCCACTCGACGAGCCCGGCCGCCACGACGCCATCCACGGCCTCGTGCGGTGGCTGGGCTGGGACCTGGTGGCGCACGACGACGCGGCGGTCTCGCTGTCCTGCACCCTGCACCCCCGCCCGGGCTACGAGTGGCAGGTCGACCTGGGCGTGCGCTACGAGCTGGGCGACGACGGGCTGACCGTCACCTTCTCCGCCGTCGACGTCGACACGGAGCCCGCGCCCTTCGGGGTGGGCTTCCACCCGTACCTCGCCGTGGGTGGCGGGCCGGTCGACGACACGACGCTGCACGTGCCCGCAGCCAGCTTCCTGGACGACGCCCCGGGCCGGCCGACCCCGCTGCCCGTCCACGGGACGCCCCACGACTTCTCACTGCCACGCCGGATCGGCGACGCGCGGCTCGACACGGCGTACGGCGATCTCCGGCGCGACGGCGACGGCCGCGCCCGCGCCCGGCTGACCGGGCCTGACGGCCGCGGCGTCGAGCTGTGGGTCGATGCGGCCTTCCGCTACCTCATGGTCTACACGGCCGACGCGGTCGGCCGGCCCGACCGGCGGCGCCGGGCGGTCGCCGTCGAGCCGATGACCTGTCCCCCGGACGCGTTCCGGACCGGCATCGACCTGGTCGACCTCGCGCCGGGCGTCGGCTGGTCCGGCAGCTGGGGACTGGCCCCCGCGGACCCCTAGGGCCCTTCCAGCCACGGCCCGCGCCAGCCGCCGAACCCGGCGGTCACCGCACCGGCCGCCTCGGGCCCCCAGGAGCCCGGGACGTAGGGCTGCACCGGCGGCGGCGCGTCGAGCAGCGGCTGCATCACCCGCCACGCCTCCTCGATGCCGTCCTGCCGCGAGAACCGGGTGCTGTCGCCCCGCATCGCGGCGTGCAGCAGCACCTCGTACGGCGTGGGGCCCTCGCCGCCCGCGGAGGCGAACTCCATCTGCATCTCGACCGGTCCGACGTGCGCGACGTCGGCGCGGTGGGCGTCGACCTCGAGCCGGATGCCGGTGGAGGGATCCAGCCGGATGGTCAGCTGGTTGGGCTCCGGCTGGTGGCTGGGCGGCCCGAAGCCGAGACGCGGTGGGCGCTTGAAGACCAGCCGGACCTCGGTCTGCGTGGCCGGCAGGCGCTTCCCGGTGCGGATGAAGAACGGCACACCGGCCCAGCGCCAGTTCTCGATGTCCAGGCGCAGGGCGGCGTAGGTCTCGGTCGCGGAGTCCGCTGCCACGCCGTCGATGCCGCGGTATCCGTCGTACTGCCCGCGCACGTAGTGGGCCGGGTCGGCCTCCTCGACGGCGCGGAGCAGCGCGACGTTCGCCTCCTTCAGGGTGAGCGGGTCACCACGCGACGGCGGCTCCATCGCGACCGCGGCCACGACCTGCATCAGGTGGTTGACGACCACGTCGCGGAGGGCGCCGACCGGGTCGTAGAAGTGACCGCGGTCCTCGACGCCGAAGTCCTCCGCCATCGTGATCTGCACGGAGTCGACGTAGTTGCGGCTCCAGACCGGCTCCAGGATCGCGTTCGCGAAGCGCAGGTACAGGATCTCCTCGAGGCCCATCTTCCCGAGGTAGTGGTCGATCCGATACAGCTGCGACTCGTCGACGTACTCGTGGAGCTCCTCGGCGAGCGCCGTGGCCGACGTCCGGTCGTGGCCGAACGGCTTCTCGACCACGAGGCGGGCGGACTCGGTGAGCCCGGTCTCGGACAGCATCCGGATCACCTCGCCGAAGAGGAACGGCGGGATCTCCAGGTAGAACACGGGGTTCGCGGCACCCTTGATGGCGTCCGCGACCCGGGCGTACGTCGCGCCGTCCTTGAAGTCTCCGCTCACGTAGGAGAGCCGCGCGGCGAACCGGTCGAACACGGCGGGGTCGATCTCCTGACCGGTCCCGGCGATCGAGGTGCGGGCGCGCTCCACGAGCTGCTCAACCGACCAGTCGTCGACGGCGACCCCGACGATCGGACAGTCGAGCAGGCCACGCGCCTCGAGGCGGTAGAGGGACCGGAAGGTCATCACCTTGGCCAGGTCACCGGTGATCCCGAAGATCACGAGCACATCGGCGGGTCGCGCCGCGTCGGTCTTCGCCATCGCTGGTCCTCTCGTCGCGGATGAGTCGTGGTGTCGCTCCACGATTGCGCCCGCGCGACGGGCCCGCGTCGTCCCGCGTGGATGAGTTCCGGCCCGCTGGCGCGGGCCGCGGATTCACACCATCGGGGCGATGACCGGCCAGCCCGGGAGCGGAAGAGTCGGTCGGCGGACGCCGTCCGGACGGGGAGGAGGCACACCATGCCTGCGCGAGCGGTGGCGCCGAACCGGTCGCGGGCGAGCGCGGCACGCTGGCCGCCGATCGTCCCGGAGGCGGCTCGGCGACCACCCGTCCCGGTCTTCCCCCTGGTCGCCCGCGAGGCCGCCGTCGCACGGCTCGCGGCGGCGGCCGCGACCAGCGAGGTGACCCTCGTGTGCGCGCCCGCGGGCGCGGGGAAGACCGTCCTCGTCTCCACGTGGGCGAGGGCGACGGAGGACGTCACCTGGCTGAGCCTCGCTCACGACGACGGACGGCCAGGAGTCTTCTGGTGGCATCTTCTCGACGCACTGTCACCGCGGCTGCCGGACTGGGGCCCCGAGGCGTGGCCGCGGGGGCCCGAGGACCCGGGCGCGGCGGTCGTCGACTCCCTCGCCCTGGGGCTGGAGGGGCTCGCGTCCGCGACCACGACGATCGTGCTCGACGCGTTCGAGAGGCTCACGGATGCCGGTGCCCTCGAGCAGCTGGACCGGCTCCTCGAGCTCGTCGGCAACCGGCTGCGTCTCGTGGTGACGACCCGGGCCCGGCCGGACCTCCCGGTCCACCGGTACCGGCTCGACGGCCGCCTGACCGAGGTCGGTCCCGAGGCGCTCGGCCTGAGCGCCGCCGAGGTCGCGTCCCTGCTGGCGATGCACGACCTCCGCCCGTCCGAGGGTGCCGTCCGCGCGCTCACCGACGGCACCGAGGGCTGGGCCGCCGGTGTGCGGCTCGTCGCCCTGGACCTCCGGGACCACGGTGTCGTGGAGCCCACCGAGCGCGACGTCAACGCCTGCCTGGAGCCGGCCGGGACACTGGTCGCGGACTACCTGCGCGCCGAGGTGCTCCGCGCGCTGTCCGTGGACGACCTGGACGTGCTGCGGCAGCTCAGCGTCGTGGACGGGTTCGGCCCGGCGCTCGCCGATGCGCTGACCGGTCGGGCGGACCTCGCCTCCCTGACCGACCTCGCGCACCGGGCGCCGTTCCTGCGCCGGGACGAGCACGAGTTCCGGCTTCATCCCCTCGCCAGGCGGATGCTCTACGCGTCGCTCCGCGACGACCGGCCGGGCGCGGCGGCCGACCTGCACCGGCGGGCCGCCACGTGGTCGGCGAAGGCGGGCGACGCGGTCACGGTGGTGGACCAGCTGGTGCGCGCGGGCGACCACCCGCAGGCCGTCGACCTCCTCCTGGGCTCGGTCGCGATGGCCGACGTGCTGCTGCCCACGCCGGCCGGGTCCCGGCTGGCCGAGCGGCTCGTCGGGGGCCAGGAAGGTCTCGACGACCTGCCGACGGTCGTCGTCGACGCCGCCGTCGCGCTGGCGAGGGGCGATCACGACGACGCCGCTGCGCGGCTCGCGACCATCAGCGACGACGTGCCGGACGACTTCGCGCTCTCGGCGGCGCTGGTCCGGGCCCGGCTGGCCGCCGCGCGCGGCGAGGTGGACCCCGCCCTCGCCGCCGTCGCCGCCGGGCGCCACGAGCTCGACGCCCTCCCCGAGGGTTCACCCGCCGCGCCCACGGCGTACGCCGTCCTCCAGATCGCCGAGGCGACCGCCCGGCTGGCCGACGGCGACCTCGACGCCGCCGGCGAGCTGTTCGACGACGCCCTGGGCCTGCTCGCCGCCGACGACCTGCTCGAGCCACGGCTCGAGTGCCTGGCCAGGCTCGCCCTGGTGGAGGCGTGCCGAGGGCGGCTGTCCCGCGCACTCGAGCTCACCGAGACCGTCGAGCAGCTCGCCTCGCCGCGCGACCTCGACCTGCCGACGCCGCCGGCGGCGCTGCTCGCCCGGGCCTGGGTGGCGAACGAGCGGCAGGAGCTGTCCCGCGCCCGCCACTGGCTCGGCAAGGCGTCCCGGGCCGACCAGGTGGGGGCGGACCCGATGCTCGCCTCGGTGGCGGCGCTGCTGCGGGCGCGCTCGACGAGTGACCGCGGCGAGAGCACGACCACGCGCCGGCGCCGCACCACGGACGGGTCGGGCCCGGAGTGGCTCCGCGCCGGACGCTGCAGGACGCGGACGGGGACGTCGGCGCGGGTGCGCTCGCTCCTGGCCGCCGCGCAGCGCGAGTGGGGCCGCGGGCGCGGCGCCGCCGGCCGACCGCTGGTGCTCGAGGCGCTGAGGCTGGCCGAGCCGGAGCGGCTGCGGCGACCGTTCGTGCACGCCGGGTCGGCCGTCCACGCCGTGATCCGCTCCGACCCCCAGGTCGCCGAGCGCGCCACGTGGCTGACGCCCGTCGACCGCGTCGAGCCGCCACCCGCGAACGGGCCCGGCGCGGAGCCGGTCGTCGACGTGGCGCTCACCGAGCGTGAGCTGGAGGTCCTCCGGCACCTCGAGCAGATGCTGAGCACGCAGGAGATCGGGTCGGCGATGTTCATCTCGGTGAACACGGTCCGCACCCACGTCCGCCACATCCTGCACAAGCTCGCGGTCACCCGCCGCAACGAGGCGGTGCGCCGGGCCCGGTCGCTCGGCCTGCTCTGACGCCATCCCTCTCCCCACCGGTCCAGGTCATCCGGTCGGGACGATGTGCCTACCCGCCGGCCGGACGACGCTGGCCGAGCACCGTCCCGAGGAGGCGACCATGCCCGACGAGTACGACGTCATCATCGTGGGATCAGGCGCGGGTGGTGGCACGCTCGCACACCGGCTCGCACCCACCGGCCGGCGGGTGCTGGTCCTCGAGCGCGGCGACTGGCTCCCCCGCGAGGCGGAGAACTGGGACGCCACCGCGGTGTTCGTCGACAACCGCTACGTCTCCGCCGACAGCTGGTACGACGATCAGGGCAAGGCCTTCCAGCCCCAGATCCACTACTTCGTCGGGGGCGCCACGAAGTTCTACGGCGCCGCGCTCTACCGTCTCCGGGAGCGCGACTTCACCGAGCTCAAGCACCACGGCGGGATCTCGCCGGCGTGGCCGATCGGCTACGACGTGCTCGAGCCCTACTACACGCAGGCCGAGCAGCTGTACCAGGTGCACGGGCTGCGCGGCGAGGACCCGTCCGAGCCGCCCGCGTCGGCGCCGTACCCGTTCCCGCCCGTCTCGCACGAGCCCCGGATCCAGGACCTGTTCGACGGACTCGCGGCCGTCGGGCTGCACCCGTTCCACGCGCCGTGCGGCGTGATGCTCGACGAGGCGCACCCGGAGTCCAGCACCTGCATCCGCTGCGCGACCTGCGACGGCTTCCCGTGCCTGGTCCACGCCAAGGCGGACGCGGACGTCATCGCCGTCCGGCCGGCGCTCGAGCACGACAACGTCACGCTCGTGCGCAACGCCGAGGTACGCCGGCTGGAGACCGACGCGTCCGGCCGCTCCGTCACGACCGTGGTCGCCGACGTCGACGGCGTCGAGCATCGGTTCAGCGGCTCCATCGTCGCGGTGGCGGCGGGTGCCGCGAACTCGGCCAAGCTGCTCCTGGCGAGCGCCAACGACCCACACCCGGCCGGCCTCGCGAACGGCTCGGACCAGGTCGGCCGCAACTACGTCTTCCACAACAGCCGCGCCTTCCTGGCGGTCTCGAAGGAGCGCAACGACACCCGCTTCCAGAAGACCCTCGGCCTCAACGACTTCTACTTCGGCGACGAGGACTTCGACTTCCCGATGGGCAACGTGCAGATGGTCGGCAAGTCGTCCGCGCCGATGTACCGCGGCGAGAAGCGGATCGCGGAGCTCGCGCCCATGTTCGCCCTCAGCGACGTCGCCCGGCACGCCGTGGACTTCTGGCTCTCCACCGAGGACCTCCCCGATCCCGACAACCGGGTGACCCTCGCCGACGACGGCAACGTCCGGCTGAGCTACACCCCCAACAACCGGGAGCCCCTCGACCAGCTCTACCACCGGGTGACCAGGCACCTCGATCACCTCGGTCTGAAGCACCACGTCGTACCGCGCGACATCTACATGAAGAACGACGTCCCGGTCGCCGGCTGCGCCCACCAGGCCGGCACGGTGCGGTTCGGGGTGGACCCCGCGAGCTCCGTCCTCGACCCCGACTGCAAGGCCCACGAGCTCGACAACCTGTACGTCGTCGACGCCTCGTTCTTCCCGAGCATCGGCGCCGTGAACCCGGCCCTGACCGTGATGGCGAACGCCCTCAGGGTGGGCGACCACCTGATCTCCCGGCTCGGCTGACCCGGGCCGGCTCAGCCGTCCCTGGACACCGGGCCCCGGACCCGTTCGTCGTAGAGCGGGAGCGGGTTCGGCTCGACGACCGCGCGTACGTCCGCCGGCAGGCTCAGGTCGCCGCCCGTGTGCAGCACGCTGAACTCGCGCTCCGCCCGGCCGCGCCCGATGAACGAGCGCGTCCACTTCAGCAGGGTGCTGATCCGGTTGCCGAAGCCGGTGAGGAAGGTCAGGTGGACCAGCGCCCAGACCACCCAGCCGGGGAAGCCGCTGAGCCGGATGCCACGGAAGTCCACGACCGAGCGGAACCGACCGATCGTCGCCGCGCTGCCCAGGTCCCGGTACCGGAACGGCACCACGGGCTCGCCGTCCAGCCGACGCACGATCGAGTTGGCGGCGTGCAGGCCGCCCTGCATGGCGACCTCGGCCACTCCGGGGAGGTTGTCGAGCGCCATCATGTCGCCGACGACGTACACCTCCGGGTGGCCGGGCAGGCTGAGGTCCGAGCGGACCGCGACCCGGCCGGCGCGGTCGAGCTCGGCTCCGGTCGCCTTGGCGACGACCGCCCCCAGAGGGGACGCCTCGACCCCGGCTGCCCAGACGGTGGTGTAGGCGTCGAGGCGCTGGGTGACGCCGCTGCTGTCGGTGTAGTCGACCCCGCGGGCATCGACCCCGACGACCCGGGCGCCCAGCCGCAGCTCGACACCGAGGCGCTCCAGCTCCTTGCCGGCCTTCGCCGCCAGCCTGTCGCCGAACACCGCGAGCGGGGCGTTGCCGCCGTCGAGCAGCACGACGCGCATCGCGCGGGGATCGAACGTTCGGAACTCCCCGCGCAGGCTGCGTACGGCGAGCTCGCGCACCTGCCCCGCCAGCTCGACGCCCGTGGGCCCCGCCCCGACGATCGCGATGGTGAGCCAGCGCGCCTGCTCGTCGCGTTCCGCGGTGACCTCCGCCATCTCGAACGCGCCGAAGATCCGCCGCCGCAGCTCGCGCGCGTCGTCGATCGTCTTCATGCCGGGGGCGTAGAGGGCGAACTCGTCGTGCCCGAAGTACGACTGGTTGACGCCCGCGGCGACGATGAGGCTGTCGTACGGGATCTCCCTCCCCTCGAGGCCCAGGACGCTGGCGTGGACCACGCGGCGCTCGACGTCGATGTCGGTCACCTCGGCGCACTCGACCCGGATGTTGTCGTGCTTGCGGACGACGTGCCGGATCGCCGGCGCGATCTGGCCGGGCGGGATCAGGGCGGTCGCCACCTGGTAGAGCAACGGCTGGAACAGGTGGTGGTTGCGCCGGTCGACGATCGTCACCGTGACGCCGCGCTTCGCGACGGCCCTGCGGCCCAGGAACCTCGCCGCCGGCAGTCCGCCGAAGCCGCCGCCGATGATGACGACGCGGTGCCGCTCAGGGGATGAGCTCATCGCCGTGTCCTTCGTCCGCACGTCCTCGAACGTCTCGACGTTAGGTACGCGGACGGTCGCGAGGATCATCCGGCGCGGATGATCCGGCGCTCAGCCGGCGACGTCGAGGCGGGAGACCCGCTCCACGGCTTCCCGCCGGGAGCTCACCCCGAGCTTGCGGTAGAGGGAGGACACCTGGGTCTTGACCGTGTGCCTCGAGAGGGAGAGCTGCTCGGCGATCTGCGGGAAGGACAGGTGGGTGGGCAGCAGCGGCAGCAGGCGCAGCTCGGCGGCGGTCAGCGACGACATCCCGACCGGGCTCGTGACCGCCACCTGGTCGAGGCGCATCCCGAGCCGCTGCGCCTCGTCCGCGAGGGTCCCCAGCCCCGGACGCCGTACCAGGATCGCCGTGGCCTGCTGGAGCGCCGCCCGGGCGCCCGAGGGGTCGACCAGCTCGAGGTACGCCCGGGCGAGCTCCAGCAGCGCCTGCACGGAGACCACCGGGAGCATGTGGGTGAGCAACGGCCGCAGGTGAGCCGCGCGTCGTACGAAGTGCCGAGCGGCGTCCATCTGGCCGTGCTCGGCGCTCGACCGGGCGGCCGCGGCGAGGACGAGCGCACTCGTCCAGTAGCCGTCCAAGCCCTCCGAGTCCACCACCTTCACGGCGTCGACCAGGAGAGGGTCCGCACCGTCGCGGTCGCCCCGGGCCAGGGCGACGAGGTGCCGCTCCGCCAGGACGAGCGAGGCGAGCGGCATCGCGCCCACGGCGTCCGCGAGCTCCCCCGCCTCGGCGAACGCTGCCTCGGCCGCGGTCAGGTCGCCCTCGACCAGGTGGGACAGCCCGATCGTGTGGTGCATGGTCGCGCAGTAGGGGCTGAGCGGCGCGAGCCCGTCGAGGGCCGCCAGCGCGTCGGCCCGCCACGCGACGGGGGCACCGCGGGCGAAGATCGCTCGCATGTACGCGACGGTCGAGGCCTCGGTGCTCCCGTCCGGGAGGACGCCGTCGGCGGGGCCGGACTCGGCGACGGCGCCCCAGCGCTCCGCGGCGCCCGACCTGCCGAGCAGGGCGAAGATCAGCGCACCGTGTGCCGCGATCGCGGTGTAGACCCTCGACGGCGGGTGCGCCGACACCCAGTCCATCCATAGCCGCACGGTCTCCACCCGGCCGGCGACCCAGGCCGGCTGCATCTCCTGGAGGACGAGGAGCGCCACCGCGTCCGCGTCGCCGGCCTCCCGCGCATGGTGGATCGCCGCGTCGGCGTACCCGTGCTCGCCGAACCACCCCGCGGCCCGACGGTGCTGCTCGCGGACCTCGTCGGGGTCGAGGTTGAGCAGCTCGCTCCGGAGGAGGTCGCGCAACAGGTGGTGGTAGCGGTACCACCCGCCGCGCCGGTCCAGCGGGACCACGAGGAGGTTGCGTGCCTCGAGCTCCTCCAGGTCGGCGGCGGAGGCGGTGCGCCCCAGCACGGCATCGCAGAGCGGCCCCGTCATCTGCTCCAGGATCGAGGTGCGGACCAGGAAGTCCCGTTGCCCGGGCGAGACCTGCGTGAGCAGCTCCGACCGGAGGTAGTCGCGCATCAGGCGGTCGTCCCCGGTGAACGTGACTCCGCTCGCCGTGGCACCCGACCTGACCGCCAGGGACGCGAGGTAGAGCCCGGCGGGCCAGCCCTCGGTCTGACGGACCAGCTCGCGTGCCTCGGCGTCGGTCACGATCACGCCCGCGCCCGCGAACAGAGCGGCCGCCTCGGTCGCGCTCATCGCGAGCTCCACGGCGCCGACCTCGTGCAGCCGACCCTGCATCCGCAGGCGCGAGACCGGCAGCGGCAGGGCTTCGCGCGACGCGAAGGCGAGCCGCCAGTCGACGGGGAGCCGCAGGGAGAACTCGGCCAGCGCCGCCCACGACTCGCGGCTCCGGACCGTCTCGGCCTGGTCGACGAGCAGGGTCACCGGCCCCTCGATCCGTCGCATGGACGACACCAGGGCCGGTACGGCGGAGAGCCCGCCGCCCACCTGCGCGAGCAGCCGCGGGCCGGTCCAGCCGGGCGGCGCGGCGGGCTGCAGCGCGGCCATGATCGCCGCCCACAGGGTCGTCGGGTCGTTGTCGGCGTCCTCGCACGTGATCCAGCACGCCCGCGACCCGACGCGCCCCGCCCATTGCGCCAGCACCGTGGTCTTGCCGTAGCCGGGTGGCGCCACGACCGCGACCACGGACGCCGGGGTCCTGAGCAGCGAGTCCACGAGCTCTCGCCGTTCGACGATCCCCGATCGGGAGTGCGGCACGGCGACACGACGATCCGCCGTCCGCAGATCGACTGCCGCGGCGTACGAATCGGTACCAGAATTGGCGGTGCCCGAGTCGCCGGCCCTTGCCGGCATCTCCACGACACTACGGACGTAGGCGGCGACCGACAAGGCGGGAGGCGCACCCGTGGACGAGGACCCGATGGCCGGCGACGGCGCGCCCGTCCGCGGCGAGCCGCGGTGGCCGATGGCCATGGCAGTGCTCGGTGCCTCGGCGCTCACCCTCGCACGACCCGACGATCTACGGATGGCGCCGGCCTGGGTGCTGCCGTCGGTCGAGCTGGTCCTGCTGGTCGTCCTGGTGGTGCGCGACCCCGGCCGGATCGACCGTCGGTCCCGCGCCCTGCGACTGGTGTCCATCGGCGCGGTCGGCCTGCTCGTCCTGGACGCCCTGCTGGCCACCGGGAAGCTGGTCGTCGAGCTCGTCGAAGGTGGACGGCTGACCAACTCCGCCGAGGACCTGCTGACCGCCGGGGTCGTGGTGTGGGTCTCCAACATCGTCGCGTTCGCGCTGCTCTACTGGGAGCTCGACAGCGGCGGCTCGGCCGCCCGAGCCCACGGCCTGCCTGCCACCCCCGACATCGCCTTCCCCCAGCAGCTCAACCCCGAGCTCGCTCCGCCGGGCTGGCGCCCGCAGTTCCACGACTACCTCTACCTCGGGCTGACGTCGGCGACGGCGTTCAGCCCGACGGACGCAATGCCCCTCGCGGGCTGGGTCAAGCTGGCGATGTCGGTGGAGTCGCTCATCTCGCTGACCGTGCTCGGGCTCGTGGTCGCGCGTGCCGTGAACGTACTGACGTAGCCGTACTGATCGGGCCGTCGCCATTTCGCACGTCGTACGGTTCCGGTGAGCAGCCACCCGGAAGGAGAGGTCCCGTGCGCACCCTGACCTTGTACGACGGCTGGACCGTCTCCCCCACTGCGGGCGCGGTGCCGGCCGACATCGCGGAGTCCTTCGAGGCGAGCGTGCCCGGGTGTGTCCACACGGACCTGCTCGTGATCGGGGCGATCCCCGACCCGTACCTCGACGACGGTGAGCTCGCGGTCCGGTGGATGCACGACGTCGACTGGCGCTACGCGCGCGAGCTCGCCCTGGATCCACCGGCCGACGGCGAGCGGGTCGACCTGGTCCTCGATGGCGTCGACACGGTCGCCCACGTGGCCTGGGGTGAGGCGGAGCTCGGCGCGACCGCGAACATGCACCGGACGTACCGCTTCGACCTGCGCCCGCACATCGACGGCGAGGCGCGGTCTCTCGTGGTGGACCTCCGCTCGGCGACCGCCTACGCGCAGGAGCTCCGGGAGCGCCTCGGAGCGCGCCCGAGCGCCTACCCGGACTCGCCCTTCAACTTCGTGCGCAAGATGGCCTGCTCGTTCGGCTGGGACTGGGGCCCCGACCTGCGCACCGCCGGACTCTGGCGGCCCGTGCGTGTCGAGCGGTGGCACACGGCGCGGCTCGCCCGAGTGCGTCCGCTGGTGGGCCTCGCCGCGGACGGCACGGGCACGGTCGACCTGCACGTCGACGTGGAGCGTTCGGGGCTCGACCCGGACAGCGGGCTGCGGGTGCGCGCCAGTGTCCACGGTGCCTCGGTCGAGGTCGCGATCGCGCCGGGAGCCGGGTCTGCCGTGCTCCGGCTCGAGGTCCCGGACGCGCCCGTGTGGTGGCCGATCGGGTACGGCGAGCAGCCGCTGGTCGACCTCGACGTGGCTCTGATGGACGACGTGGACGAGGAGCTGGACGCGTGGTCCCGGCGGATCGGGTTCCGCGCCGTCGCGCTCGACACCACCCCGGACGAGCACGGGACGCCGTTCGTGCTGGTGGTCAACGGCCGGCCGGTGGCGGTGCGGGGAGCGAACTGGATCCCCGACGACCACTTCGTCACCCGGATCACCCCGGACCGGATCGCCCGCCGCCTCGACCAGGCGGTCGGCGCGAACCTCAACCTGCTGAGGGTCTGGGGCGGCGGGATCTACGAGTCCGACGACTTCTACGAGGCGTGCGACGAGCGGGGTCTACTGGTCTGGCAGGACTTCCTGCTCGCCTGCGCGGCGTACGCCGAGGAGGAGCCGCTGCGGTCCGAGATCGTCGCGGAGGCCCGCGACAACGTGGTCCGCCTGATGCCACACCCCTCGCTCGTGCTCTGGAACGGCGGCAACGAGAACCTCTGGGGACACGAGGACTGGGGCTGGAAGGACGAGCTCGGGTCGGCGTCGTGGGGTGGCCGCTACGCCACCGAGCTGCTGCCTGACGTCGTCGCCGAACTCGACCCCACCCGCCCGTACTGCGACAACAGCCCGTACACACCGGGCCGCGCCGCGGACGACGTCCACCCCAACGACCCCGACCACGGAACCCACCACCAGTGGGAGGTGTGGAACCGCATCGACTACCGCGCGTACCGCGACGAGGTCCCGCGGTTCTGCTCGGAGTTCGGCTACCAGGCGCCTCCCGCCTGGCGCACCCTCCGGGACTGGGTGCACGCCGACGGCGGCGGACCGCTCGAGGACGCGGCCGACCCGATCGAGGACCCGGTCTTCCTCCTGCACCAGAAGGCCGCCGACGGCAACGAGAAGCTCGCTCGCGGCATGGCGCCGCACCTGGGTGCGCCCGACTCGTTCACGGACTGGCACTGGGCGACCCAGCTGCAGCAGGCCCGCGCGGTGCGGTACGCCGTCGAGCACCACCGGTCCTGGTGGCCCCGGACCACGGGCTCCGTGGTGTGGCAGCTCAACGACTGCTGGCCGGTGACGTCCTGGGCCGCGATCGACTCGGAGGAGCGGCCCAAGCCGCTCTGGTTCGCGCTCCAGCAGGCCAACGCGCCCCGCATCCTCGCGATCGTGGAGCGGGACGGTGGGCCGGCGATCGCGGCGGTGAACGACACCGAGGAGCCCTGGACGGACGGTCTCGACGTACGCCGCGAGACGTTCGCCGGTGTCCCGTTGGCACGAGCGTCCGCGGCCCTCCAGGTGCCGGCCCGCGCCGTACAGATCGTCCCGCTGGACGAGGACGTCTGCCGTGCCGCGGCGCCGGCGGCCGAGGTGATCGTGGCCGTCGCCGGCATTGTGCGGACGTGCGGGACCTTCGCCGAGGACGTCGACCTCGACCTGCGGCCGGACGCCGTGGAGGCGGTCGCCACCCGCGTCGCCGGCGGCTACGACGTCACGATCACGGCCCGCTCGTTCGCGGCCGACGTCACGCTGCACCCCGACCGCGTGGCGGCGGACGCCACCGTCGACGCGTCACTCTGCACGCTGCCCGCGGGGACGTCGGAGGTCCTGCGCGTGCGCACGACCGCGGACATCGACCCGGCCGACCTCGTCCGAGCCCCGGTCCTGCGCTCGGCGAACGACCTGCGCTCGTCCGACGCCCTCGGCTGAGGTGGACCGGGACCGGCGGCCGACCGATCAACGGCCGCCGGTCGCGGTGTCCTCAGCGCACCCGGATGGTGCGAGTCGGCGAGGTGGACGGCTGGACGCCGGCCGACCCCAGGTAGCGCACGGACAGCTGGTGCTTGCCCTTCTTGAGCTTGGGCAGCTTCACCGTCGCCCTGCCACCGGCGACCGTGCCGCGGGCGATGGTCCTGCCCTTGTCGAGCACGTTCACGCGGCCGCTGACGGCGACCGAGCTCGACACCGTCACGGTGGCCTTGCCGGCCTTGCCGCGGGTGACCTTGAACGTGGCACTGGTCTTCGAGGTCGCCTTCACGACCGGGGTGGGCGTGGTCGGCGTCGGGGTCACGGGGGTCGGGCCCGGCGTCACCGGAACGCCGCCACCGCCACCGGTGCCGACGGTGGCCACGAAGAGCGGCACGTACGGCGTGACGTACCACTTGTCGCCGCCGTGGCCGTCGACGGTGAAGCCGACCTGGAAGTGGTCACCGGACTCGGCGACCGGGCAGGGCCCGTCTCCGTCGATGCGCGTCTGGCACTCGGGCGCGCGGGTGGCCGGGCCCTTCATCTCGCGGGTCGACTTGACCGGGATCTGGAACTCGAACATGTCCCCGCGCGCCAGCTCGAACGCCGAGCCGGCCTCGTCGCCGAGCAGCGTGCTGCCGTCGGCGAGCTCGTCGTAGGTGAACGCCCGGGACCGGATGTCCGGCGTGTCCACGCCCGACCTCCAGACGTCCCACTTGTACTCGCCGTTCGCGAACTCCAGGCCCGTCGGCAGCACCACCTTCGGGATGAGCGTGACGCCGGAGCTGCACGGCATGCCGACGAGGCCGGCGTACATGCGCAGGTAGAACGTCTCCCCCACCTTCGGCACCTGCCCGGTGGGCGACCACCAGCCGACGTTCGCGGAGACGCCGGTGTTGAGCCGTTTCAGCACGCAGTCGTAGATCGTGTCGGAGTCGGACTTGCCGTCCTGCCACTCGCCGGCGGCGTGGGCGCTCGCGGGCACGAGCAGGGTGCCCAGCGCGACGAACGTCGCGAGCAGCCCGAGCTTGAGCTTCTTCATCGGTGACTTCCTCATGGCGGTGCCTTTCATCGGGTGGTGGCCCCGAGTCCCTCGATGCGGACCGGGCGTCCTCGGGTGGTGACGACGACCCGCAGGTCGCCGGTGAACGCGGTGGGCAGGGCCGGCAGCGCGACCAGCCGCTGGCTGACCGCCTTGCGGCCGGCGAGCCGGACCGTCGCGACCTTGCGCCTGCCGGCGTAGACCGCGACCGTGCCGTGCTTGCGGGCGCCGCTCACGACCAGGGCGACGCGACGGGCGTCGGTGACCCGCAGCCGGAGCTCGGCGCGCCTGGTGCGGGTCTCGAGCACCGCCCCGCCGTACGCCGACGGGCTCGTGCGCAGCCGCCACTTCCTCGCGCGGGGGATCTCGGCGGCGGTGCGCGGCACGCTCCAGGTGCGCGTGGCCGGGCTGGCGTCGGCGTTGCCGGCGGCGTCGGTGGCCGCCACCGTCAGCACGTGGGTGCCGGCCGAGAGGCCGTCGAGCCGGAGCTGGCCGGGAGCGCAGGAGCGGGGCGCGCTGTCGAGCGTGCAGGTCGCTCCCCCGGCCTCGGTCGAAGCCACCTCGAACGTCGCCGTGCGGGTGAGGGACCAGGAGTCCTGCGCCGGACCGCCGGTGAGCGTCGTCTCCGGCGCCGTGGTGTCGCGGGGAGCCGGCGTGACCGGGTCGGGGTCCTTCGGGTCCTCCAGCGGCTCGATGACCCAGGTGTGCGAGGCCGGGACCGCCTGCACGTTGCCGGCCAGGTCGGTACCCCGCACCTCGAATCGGTGGGAGCCCGGCGCGAGATCGGTGTACATCATCGGGCTGCCGCACGGCTCCCACGCCCCCGCGGAGGCGCCGCTGAGGCGGCAGGTCATCGACTCCCCCGTGGGCTCGTCGAAGGTGAAGCGGGCGGAGCGGCCCAGGACCTCCCTGGTCCGGATCGCGATCGCCGGGGCGACGGTGTCGACCCGGAAGGCGTACGCGGGCGGGAACTGGTCCATGTACCAGCCGTTCTTGCGGGCCGCGATCGCGAACGAGTGCGGCCCGTCCGACAACCCCTCGAGGACGAACGTGGCCGACGACCCGGTCGCGCACTGCGACCACTCGGCGCCGTCGAGCGCGCAGAGGAACTCGGTGCCGTTGCCCGTGGTGGCGGTGAACTCCACCCGGTTGGTGCTGGAGTGGTAGGCCGGGTAGCCGGTGACGACGGTGTCGACGACGACGAACGCCACCTGGCGCGCGGCGCCGATGTTGCCCGACGGGTCGACGCTGCGGACGGTGAAGACGTGGTCGCCCTCCGCATAGACGTTGGCGATCGGGGACGTGCACGCTGCGAAGGACGAGCCGTCGACGCTGCACTCGGTGCGGCCCTCGGAGGTCGAGAACGTCGCGGTGTAGTGGCCGGGGACCGTGCCGCTCCACTTGCCCGACAGTGTCGTCGTCGGCGCCACGGTGTCGCGGAACACCGCGACCGGCGACCGCTCGTCGCTGCTGAAGGCGCCCGAGTGCACGGCGCACTCGGTGAAGCCCTCGCGCTGGCGGGTCTGGTCGCAGCCGTCCCAGCGGTCGAACCGCCAGTGGCCGACGGGCGACGGCGACGGGGTGGCACGCAGCCAGACCCACGCCTCGAACGCCTCGCTGTCGCGCACCCGGGCGCACCAGGTGGTGACGTTGTGGTCCTGGTTGTCGCTGGCGCAGCGGGTCGAGCCGCCGTCCTCCAGGCTCCCCTCGACGACCTGCACGGCGCCGGCGCCGGCGATGCCGATGGTGACGCCGACCTGGCCGGCCTCCGCCGCGGGAGGTACGACGAGCAGCCCGGCCAGCAGGCCGGCGACCGCGGTCAGCAGCAGCGTGCCACGCCGGACCAGGGCGGTCATCAGGGCACCTCGGGCAGGGCGAGCCACGCGTCCCAGGTGAGGTCGCGCCCGACGTACCGCGGCCGTGACAGCGGCCAGTGCTCGGCGATCCAGCGCGGCACGAACGTGTCGAGCTCACCCTCGAAGGCAGTGCCGACCAGAGCGTCGACGACCCACCAGGAGATCTCGGCGTCGGCGCCGAGGCGCTCAGGCGGGTCGATGTAGACGCAGCCGAGCAGAGCGGTCTCGTCGGCGTCGAAGAGCGCGTAGTTGAAGGACTCGTGGGCCTCGATCTCCGCCTCGTGCCGGGCCAGGTCCTCGCGATCGGCCTCGCGGGTCATGCCGACGGGCGGCCACCCCCAGGCGGCGCCGTAGATCGACCAGAGCCGCTCGCGGGAGCCCATGACCGCGGGCATGTCGAGGTCCACGTCGTCGGCGCGGATCGGCCGCAGGTGCAGGCCGCTGGGCAGCTCGACGCGGATCGGGTGGGCCCAGCCCTCGGGCAGCCAGGTCGTGGTGGTGTCGTCCATGGCACCACCGTCGACCGCGGCCCTTGCGGAACCCTTGCTGCCTGCTTGGCCGTGCTTGCGGTCCGCCTGTCAGTCGCGGTTCAGTCGTCGGCCAGCGCGAGGTCGACGACCTCGTCCACGGCGAGCCCGTGACCGGTGGCGAGCGCATCCTCGAAGCCGTCGTCGCCCAGGTGGGACCGTGCCTGGTCCAGCGCCGCGGCCAGCAACGCGGGGTCCGGCTTGTAGTAGCCGTAGACGTTGGCGCCGACCGTCTCCCGGAGCCGGCGGGCTGCCCCGCGCAGCACGGCCACGCGCCGGTGCTCGGCGGCCAGGGAGTCCACGACGGCGAGGGTCTCCAGGAAGTACGCGAGGTTGGCCATGTCGCCGGTGTCGATGCTGAGCCGGATGCCCTCCTCGACCTGCTGGCGAGCCGTCGCCGGGTCGCCCACGGTCAGCGCGACCTGGGCGGCGGTGAAGAGCGTGATGTAGAGCGCCAGCGGGTCCTGGCGCTCCCGCGCCGCGGCGAGCGCCAGGTCGACCTGGGCGGTGGCGCCGGCGGTGTCACCGCGCAGCAGGGAGACCGTGCCCAGCCAGACGTGGGCCAGCGTCCACATCCACTGCCCGCGCAGGCCGGACTCCTCGCACAGCACGATGGCCGCCTCGAAGTGTGCGACGGCGGCGTCCAGGTCCCCCTCGGCCAGCGCGGCGAGCCCCCGGCCGGCCCGGCTGTGCGACTGCCCGACGCCGTCGCCGGTCCGCGCGCCCAGCTCGTCGCCTGCCTCCCACGACGCCGCGGCCGTCGGCAGGTCACCCTGCGCGAACGCCATCGCGGCGTGGACACCGAACGCACGCACCCGCACCTCGTCGTCGGTGTCGGCGGCGAGCACGGCCGTTGTGATCCGGCGGCCCTCGACCAGCGCACCGCGCAGCCACCAGAAGAGCCACAGGTCCCAGGTCAGCCACCCGGCGAGGTCGGGGTCGCCGTCGGCGAGCGCGGAGTCGATGGCGGCGAGCATGTTGGCGTGCTCGCGCTCGGTCACCGCGAGCGACGGGATCGTGCCGGGACCGCGGTACGCCGGCTCGAGCTCCGCGGCCAGGGCGCGGAAGTGCGCTCGATGGGCGGCGCGCGCCTCGGCCCGTTCGTCGCCGGTGAGCCGCCCGTCGGCGTACTGCGCGATCGGCTCGAGCATCCGGTATCGCGCGACCTCGGGGTGGTCCCCGTCGGGCAGCACCAGGGAGTGCTCGACGAGCGCCTCGAGCGCGACGAGCACCGGCAGGTCACCCGCGACGGCCTCGACCGCCTCGAGGGTGAAGCCGCCGGAGAAGACCGAGAGCCGCCGGAAGAGCTGTCGCTGCTCCGGGTCGAGCAGGTCGTGGCTCCAATCGATCGCCGCCGCCATCGTGCGCTGTCGCGGCGGCAGGTCCCGGGCGCCGCCTGCCGCCATCACCTCGTCGAGGCGCGCGAGCATCGTCGCCGGCGGCATCAGGCGGACCCGGGCCGCGGCCAGCTCGATCGCCAGCGGCAGGCCGGCGAGCCGGCGGCAGATCGCGCCGACCGCCGCGGCGTTCGTCGCGCCGAGCGACGCCAGCGCGAACCCCGGGGAGGTCGTGGCGGCGCGCTCGACGAACAGGGCGACCGCGGCCGACCGCGCCAGCACCGCCGCGTCGGACTCCTCGGCCTCGGGCAGCAGCAGCGGCTGCACCTGGAACTGGACCTCGCCGCGGACGCGCAGCACGGTGCGGCTGGTGACCAGCACCGCGAGCTCGGGACAGGAGGCGACGAGCCGGCTAACCGGCGCGGCTGCGGCGAGCAGGTGCTCCATGTTGTCCAGGACCAGGAGCAGCTGGCGCGAGCGCAGGTGCTCGGCCACCGCCGCGGCCGGGTCGACGCCATCGGCGCCGGACAGCGCCAGCGCGCGGGCGACCTCGGACATGACGGTCTCCGGGTCGCTGGTGGCGGCCAGCGAGAGGACGACGACGCCGTCGCGGTAGCGGTCCTGGCTCGCGAGCGCGACGGCGAACGCCAAGCGGGTCTTGCCGACCCCGCCGAGCCCGGTGAGGGTGACGAGGCGCTGCGTCGACTCCTCGAGCAGCGATCGGACGTAGGCGATCTCGCGGTCGCGGCCGAGCAGCGGGTTGCTCGGTGGGACGACGTCCGAGCGCAGTCCGGCCGGCACGGGCGGCGCGGGTGTCGGCGTCGGAGCCGCCGGCTCCACCATGAGACCGCCGTCCTGCTGGAGCACCCGCTGGTGGAGCTGCTGCAGCTGCGGGCCCGGGTCGAGCCCGAGCTCGTCGGCCAGCAGCCGTCGCACCTCGTCGTACTCCCCCAGCGCATCGCTCTGCCGGCCGCTGCGGTAGAGCGCGAGCATCAGCAGGCCGCGCAGCGACTCCCGCAGCGGGTGCTCCTCCACCACCGCGGGCAGCCGGTGGACGACCTCCGCGTGGCGGCCGGTGGCCAGGTCGAGCTCGGCGGCGAGCTCGACCGCAGCCAGCCGGAGGCCGTCGAGGCGGGCGGCCTCGGCCTCCGCGAACGGGTGCGGGATGTCGGCGTACGCCGGACCTCGCCAGAGCTGCAATGCCTCGCCCACCTGCCGGCGCGCAGTCTCGCAGTCACCCGCCGCGCGGCTCGTGCGGGCCGACGCCAGCAGGTCGACGAAGACGACCGCGTCGATGCCGCCGGCGGGTACGTCGAGCCGGTAGCCCGGCGGCACCGTCGCGACCTCGACCCCGGCCCGCCCATCACGCAGGCGCCCGCGCAGCCGTGAGATCACCGCGTGCAGGTTGGCGGTCGTGCCGCCCCGCGACGCGTCGCCCCAGACCCGGTCCAGCAGCGCGTCCGTCGACACGACCCGCCCGGCGTCGAGCACCAAAGCGGCCAACACCTCGCGATGCCGCGGCGAGCCGACGTCGACCGGCTCGGCCGCCCCCTCGCCGTGGACCTCGAGCGGCCCGAGCACCTTGATCATCGCCCACACCCTAGGCGGTGCTAGGGGTGGTCGGAGGCAAACGCTGAGAGCAGTGTGGTGCGGACCAGCCGTGGCGCTTGCTCGGCGGGGAGCTCGCCTCGATGAACGGCAGCCGAGGCGGCGTGGAGGACGCCCTGGATGGTCGTCAGCTGCCACTCCAGGGGCATGTCCTTGCGGAGGCTGCCCTCGCGTCGCCCGCGGCGCAGCAGCGTGCGCATCCGCTGCGCGGGCTTGTCGTGCGCCCGGCGGAAGTCACCTTCGGGCAACGCCGCCTGGGCTGCGACCACCAGGCCGCCGTAGCGGTGGGTGACGTGCCAGCTGGCCTCCAGCAGCCTGCCGAGCGCGTCGTGGGCGTCGCCCTCCAGGTCGACCGCGTCGAGCTCGGCGTCGGAGCTCTGCACCGCCCGGTCCACCACCTGCGCGACGAGGGCGGCTCTGTTGGGGAAGTGTCCGTAGAGGGTGACCCTTCCGACGCCGGCGGCGGCGGCGATGTCGTTGATGCTCGCCTCCGGGTCGAGGGCCAGGCACTCCGTGGCGGCGTCCAGGATCGCGGCGATGTTCTTGCGGGCGTCGGCCCTCTTGGCGGTGCCGGTCGTGGAGCTCACGCAGAGACTGTACACCTGTGTTCGAGTTGTGCTACAACTCGAACATCACCGTTCGAGTTAATCCCGGGAGCCATCATGAGTACGACGTCGACCCACGACGAGCACAACCCAGCCGCCACGGCCGATCCGCGCCGGTGGCGGGTCCTCGGCCTGCTGGCCGTCGCCCAGCTCATGCTGATCCTCGACATCACCGTCGTCACGGTGGCGATGCCCGACCTCGGGGCCGACCTCGGGATGGAGCGAGAGGCCCTCACCTGGGTCATGAGCGCCTACACGCTGGCCTTCGGCGGGCTGATGCTGCTGGCCGGCCGGGCGGCCGACGTGCTCGGGCCCCGCCCCCTGGTCCTGGCCGGTCTCGGGGTGTTCACGCTCGCCTCGCTCGTCGTCGGCCTGGCTCCGTCCGGCGAGGTGGTCATCGCCGCCCGCGTCGCGCAGGGGGTCGGGGCCGCCCTGCTGTCCCCGGCCGCGCTGTCGGTCGTGGTGCGGCTCTTCGACGGCGAGGAGCGCAACAAGGCGCTCGGCATCTGGTCCTCGCTGGGTGGCGTGGGCGCCGCCGCCGGCGTCCTGGTCGGCGGCCTGCTGACCGCGGGGCCCGGGTGGGAATGGGTGTTCTTCGTCAACGTCCCGATCGGCGTCGTCCTGATCCTCGGGCTGCGCCGGCTCATGCCGCCGATGCCGCCGTGGGCGGCCGGAGCGCGACTGGACGTGCTCGGCGCGATCCTGGTCACCACGGCGACCCTGTTGGTGATCTACGGCTTCATCGGCGCGGGCGAGCGTGGCTGGGGCAGTGGCCTCACGCTCGGCCTCGTCGCCGCCGGAGCGGCGACGTACGGCGTCCTCGCCGTCCACCTGACCCGTTCCAAGGCGCCGCTGGTCGACCCGGGCCTGCTCACCCGCCGCCCGGTGCTGGCCGGCACGTTCGTGCTCTTCGTCGCGACCGGGCTCATGGTGGCGGTCTTCTTCCTCGGCACGTTCTACCTCCAGCAGGCCCAGGGTCACGGCCCGCTCGTCACCGGGCTGCTGTTCCTCCCGGTCGCCCTGGCCACCATGGCCGGCGCGCAGGCCGGCGGCCGGCTCATCGGCCGCACCGGAGGACGCGCCCTGGGTGTGGCCGGGCTGCTGGTCGCCGCCGCCGGGCTGTCGGTGCCGGCGCTGGCCCTGGGCACCGTCACGACCGTGACAGCGGTGAGCCTCGGCTCCGCCGGCCTGGGGGTCCTGTTCGTGGTGGCCGCGGCCACCGCCCTCGGCCAGGTCGCTCCAGAGGAGGCCGGCATCACCTCCGGAGTGCTGAGCACCAGCCACGAGCTCGGCTCGTCGCTCGGAGCCGCCGTGGTCTCCGGGGTCGTCGCCGCCAGCCTCGTCGCCGGCAACGGGACCGGATTCCAGCGCGGCTACCTGGTCGCGGCCGCCGTCGCCGCCGCCTCCGCAGCGCTCGCCGCCGTGCTGCTCCCCGGGAAGACCCGATGACCGGCCCGGACATCACGATCCGTGGGGCCGCGCCGGCCGACGCCGAGACGGTGCTCATGCTCGTCGGTGAGATCGCGGCGCACCAGCACCAGTCCGACCACGTCACCGCCCAGGCCGCCGACTGGCACTCCGCGCTCGCCAGGTCCGAGGTCACGGTCCTGCTCGCCGAGGAGGACAGTCATCCGGTCGGGTACGTCTCCGCGGTACGTCGACCGCACCTGTGGTCCGGACACGACGCGATCGCCCTCGACGACCTCTACGTCCGCGCCTCGCACCGCGACCGGGGCGTCGGCCGGCAGCTCATGGACGCCCTCGCGCACCGGGCCGAAGGACTCACCATCACGTGGGGATTGCACGGCGCGCCGACCCCGAGCGCCGCCTGTGCGCCGCGTCTCGTTCCGGTCTCGGCGTGATTACGATTCGATAACGCGGGTACCCCAAGGTTCGACCCACGACGTTGGTGCGGGCCGTGTTCATCGTCCAGCACGCGATACCGCTGACGATGAAGGAGCACGACTTGCTGACCGCCGAGAAGGCGCCGGAGCACACTGCGACGCCGGCGTACGCCGCAGGAGACGTCCGACAGGGGTCCCGAGCGAGAGCTCGCTGGGTTGGCCTGCTCGCCGCATCCCTCGTCTTCCTGCTCGCCTTCGGTCTGCTCGGCCTCCTGGCCGGGCTCTGGCACCTGACCCGAGGACGAGGATCGGCCCACGCGGCGTGCCGGAGCTGCCGACGTCGACGGGACATCACGGTTGCCGGCGCGTCCGCGCTGGCCGGACTCGTCCTGGTGGGATCCGGGATGGCCGTGCACCAGCTCATGACCGGCCCCGGCCTGCCGTCCTGCGGCCCGGAGACGCCCACGCGGACGACGGCTCAGCTCGACGACGCCATCAAGGCGAAGGCGGGGGGCGTGTGGCGACAGACCCGAGAGGTCCTGACGGCGCCCGTGTCCGGCCCGGCCCGCCACTACGTGCACGACACCGGCGGCGGGCTCTGCGAGGGAGACTCCATGACCCTGGCGTTCATGCCGTCTGCCGCCTCGGACACCAACTTCGCCGTGGGCAGCGTCGTCCTGACGGGCGACGAGTCCGGGATGCGGGAGAACGGCAGGTGGAAGGCACTGGCCAGCCATGAGTCGCGCCACGTCACCCAGTGGGCGACGCTCGACCTGATCGGGGGCCCGCTGGCGATGCCCGTCCTGTACTCCGTGGACGAGGCGTTCTACCCCGGGTCTCGCAACCACTTCGAACGCGCCGCCGTGCTCGAGGACGGCGGGTATTCGCAGCCCGAGGACTTCGGGCCACATCCCCAGTGGGTCAAGGTCGCCGGGATCGGCCTGCTCCTCCTCGCCATCGGCCGGCGGCGGCTGCGCTGGATCTCCCGGGTGCTCACCGGCGGGGCCCTCGCGGCATCAGCGCGTCAACCCGGGCTCTGCCCGCTGCACAGCCGAGGCTGGTTCCGGCTGCAAGCGAGGTCCCGCGCGACCGGCGCGTGAGATCGATCCGCTGATCGACCAATCCGACCGCGGCCCCGCTCCGAACCCCCACCGATCGGCCCGACCGACCGAAAGGGAGCGTGATGCCCGGCACCCCACCATCGAGGGAGGCGCCACGCCGCGTGGCAGTCATCGGCTCGGGCGTGGCCGGGCTGACCGCGGCGCACGTCATCGCGAAGTCCGCGGAGGTCACGCTCTTCGAGGCCGACGAGCGCCTCGGCGGTCACGCGGACACACACCGCGTCACGACGGCCGACGGTCGCGAGCTCGCGATCGACACCGGCTTCATCGTGCACAACGAGCGCACCTACCCGACCCTGCTCCGCCTGTTCCGGGAGCTCGGCGTGGAGACGCAGCCGTCCGAGATGTCGATGTCGGTGCGCGACGACGTGACCGGGCTCGAGTACGCCGGGGCGCTCGGCGTCGGCGGGCTCTTCCCGACCCGCGCGAACCTTGGCCGGGCGGCGTACCTGCGGATGCTGGTCGAGATCCCGCGCTTCCACCGGGCCGCGCGCAGCCTGCTCGCCGACGGCGGGTCCGACGACGAGACGCTGGCGGCGTTCCTCGAGCGGCACCGCTTCTCGGCGTACTTCCGCCGCCACTTCATGGAGCCGATGGTCGCTGCGGTCTGGTCCTGCGACCCGGACACGGCGCTGGCCTACCCCGCTCGCTACCTCTTCGCGTTCCTCCAGCACCACGGGATGCTGGCGGTCCGGGGGTCGCCGCAGTGGCGGACGGTGACCGGCGGGTCGGGCGCGTACGTCGCACGCGTGGCGTCGCGCCTCCACGACGTGCGGACCGGGACGAAGGTGACCTCGCTGCGGGAGCTGCCCGGCGGCGTCGAGGTCACCGACGGCAACGGCCGGGCCGATCTCTTCGACGCGGTGGTCGTGGCGACCCATCCGCACCAGGCGCTGGCCATGCTCGCCGACCCGACACCGGCTCAGTCCGAGGTGCTCCGCGCGATCGGGTACTCCCCCAACACCGCGCAGCTGCACACCGACAGCTCCCTGCTGCCACAGGCGTCCCGGGCCCACGCGTCGTGGAACTTCCGGCGCCGCCGGGACGCGAGCGGCCACGTCACCGTCACCTACGACCTGACCCGGCTCCAGCGGCTGCCCACGGACACGGCGTACCTGGTGACGCTGGGCGGCACGGACCTCGTCGACCCTGCCTCGGTGATCGCGACGCGGGAGTACGAGCACCCGCTGTACACACCGGAGTCGGTCGCCGCCCAGCGCCGGCTCCCCGAGTGCGACACCGGTCGGGTCGTCCTCGCCGGCGCCTACCACGGCTGGGGGTTCCACGAGGACGGCGCGCGCTCGGGTGCCCACGCCGCGGCGCGGCTCGGCTTCGCCTGGGACGCGCCGGCCGCACTGCCACGAGGTGGTCGGGTGTACTCGACCACGATCCGGCACGGCCGACGCTCGCCGCGGCGTACCTTCACCTATCGCTCGCGGACGTGGCTGGTCGACCTGGACGACCTGCCACCGGCCCGGATCCACCGTGAGTTCCGGGCCGCGGACCACCTCGGCGACCCGTCGCGGTCGATCCGCGAGAACGTCGTCGACTTCCTGGCCCGCCGCGGGATCGCGGTGGACGGCACGATCCTGATGCTCGCCCACCCACGCGCCTTCGGGCACTGCTTCAACCCGATCACCGTCTTCTGGTGCCACCGCTCGACCGGAGAGCAGGCCTGCGTGCTGATCGAGGTGCACAACACCTACGGCGACCGCCATGCGTACGTCGTACACCCCGACGAGCACGGGCGGGCGACGGTGCCGAAGCAGATGTACGTGTCGCCGTTCCACGACGTGTCGGGCGAGTACCGGGTCAGCGTGCCGCGCCCGGACGACCGGGTCGCGATCGGCATCACCCTGCAGCCGCACGGGTTCGCCGCCTCGCTGTCCGGCACCGCGCTGCCGCCGGGTCGGCGCGCCGCGCTCGACACCCTGCTCCGCACGCCGTGGCCGGCGCTCCTCGGGCGAGTGCGGATCCAGTGGCAGGGACTCGTCCTCTGGCTGCGCCTCGTGCCGGTCCAGCCCCGGCCGCACCACGACCCCCAGGAGGGAACCCGATGACCGTCTCCGCAGCCCGGGCCGTCGTCCGGCGACCGTGTCCCGATCCCGAGCTCTGGCCGGACCTCGCCGCGGTGCCCGGCGGGCTTCGGGCCCGCGTCTCCGCACGCGTCGCCGGAGGCCTGGTGCGAGCGGCGTGCCGGCGGCTCGACATCCAGCTGGTGGGCCCGGATGCCGAGCTCCGGCCCGATCGGCCCGCGATCGTCGTCCACGACGAGGAGGAGTTCCTGCTCCGCGTCGGCGCGGACGGACTGATCGGGTTCGGCGAGGCGTACCTGACCGGTGCCTGGGACTCACCCGACATCGCCAGGCTGGCCACCGTGCTGGCTTCCGGCGTCGACCGGCTCGTGCCCCTGTGGATGCAGCGCCTCCGGCGCCTGCACGTCCGCCGGGAGCCGCGCCGCCACCACAACACCGTCGACCGGAGCCGGTCGAACGTCTCGCACCACTATGACCTGTCCAACGACCTCTTCGCGCTGTTCCTCGACCCGACGCTGAGCTACTCGTCGGCGCTCTTCGACACCGAGGTCGTACGCCGCGGGGACCACCTCGTCGCCCACGCCCCGGCACCGGTCGAGCCCGGCGACGCCCGCCACGTGCTGGCCACCGCCCAGGAGCGGAAGATCGACCGGCTGCTCGACCGGGCCGGTGTGGGTCCCGGCACCCGCGTGCTCGAGATCGGCACCGGCTGGGGTGAGCTCGCGTTGCGGGCAGCGGCCCGCGGCGCGACGGTCCGCACGGTCACGCTCTCCCAGCAGCAGCGGGAGCTTGCCCGCGAGCGCGTCGCCGCCTCGGGCCTCGCAGACCGGGTGAGCATCGAGCTGCTCGACTACCGGCTGGTCGAGGGCGAGTACGACGCGGTCGTCTCGGTCGAGATGATCGAGGCGGTCGGCGACGAGTACTGGTCGACGTACTTCCGCGCGGTCGACGACCTGCTCGTCCCGGGCGGGCGGTTCGCGCTGCAGGCGATCACCATGCCGCACCACCGGATGCTCGCCACCCGGGACGACTTCACCTGGATCAAGAAGTACATCTTCCCCGGGGGCCTGCTGCCGTCCGTCGAGGCGATCGAGCAGGTCGCCGCGCGGGAGACCGCGCTGCGGCTGAACGATCGGCTCGCGATGGGTGCCCACTACGCAGAGACGCTGCGGCTGTGGGACCAGAGCTTCTGCGGCGCCGAGGAGCAGGTGTGGGCACTCGGCTTCGACCCCACGTTCATCCGGATGTGGCACTTCTACCTGGCCTACTCCCAGGGCGGGTTCGCCGCGGGCTACATCGACGTCCAGCAGATGACCTTCGTGAAGGAGCCCCGATGACCACCACCCACGCGCCGGGCGTCGCCGGCGAGCTGGCCCGCGGGCTGCGCCCCTTCGTCGGCGGCGACCTGCCGGTGCGCCTGCGGGCGTGGGACGGGTCCGAGGCGGGTCCGCTCGACGCACCTCTCGTCGAGGTCCGCACTCCCGACGCCCTGCGGCGCCTGCTGTGGCGACCCGGCGAGCTCGGCGCCGCCCAAGCCTACGTGGCGGGCGAGATCGAGGTCCACGGCGACCTGGGCTCGGCGCTGGCCCAGGTCCGCGAGGTCATCGAGCGACGCGACCTCGGCGGCCGCCCGCACCCTGCGGCCCTCGCGACCGCGGTCGGCACGGCCCTGCGCATGGGCGCGGTCGGCCGGCCGCCGGGACCGCCGGCGACCCAGGCCCGGGTCCGCGGACGCATGCACAGCAAGCGGCGCGACCGGTCTGCGATCAGCCACCACTACGACCTGTCCAACGAGTTCTACGGGCTGATCCTCGACGAGACCATGGCCTACTCGTGCGCGTACTGGCGCAAGCCGCCGGGCACGGACGGATACACGCTGGCCGACGCCCAGCGCGACAAGCTGTCGCTGGTCTGCCGGAAGCTCGGTCTCGCGCCGGGCATGAGCCTGCTCGACGTCGGCTGCGGCTGGGGCTCCCTGTCCCTCCACGCCGCCGAGGAGCACGGTGCCCGGGTGACGGGCGTGACGATCTCGGCGGAGCAGAAGGCCCACATCGACGAGCAGGTCCGCCGTCGCGGCCTGCAGGACCGGGTGACCATCCGCCTCCAGGACTACCGCGACGTCGACGGGAGCTGGGACGCCGTCGCGTCGATCGAGATGGGCGAGCACGTCGGCGAGGCGAACTACCCCGACTACGCCCGGGTCCTCGCCCGTTCGGTACGCCCCGGCGGCCGCGTCCTGGTCCAGCAGATGTCGCGGCGGGGCAGGCACCCCGGCGGCGGGCCGTTCATCGAGTCGTTCATCGCGCCCGACATGCACATGCGTCCGGTGGGCCGGACGGTCGGGCTGATCGAGGACGCCGGGCTCGAGGTGCGCGACGTGCATGCCCTGCGCGAGCACTACGTGTGGACCGTCGATGCGTGGATGGAGAACTTCACCGCGCACCACGCCCGGCTCCGCGAGCTCGTCGGCGAGGAGGCCATGCGGGTCTGGGACCTCTACCTCGTGGGCGGCCGGATGGCCTTCCACGACGGGCGCATGGGAGTCGACCAGGTCCTGGCCGTCCGACCCGGCAGGCCCCACACTCTCCGGCATGAGCGGAGCTGGTGACCCCATGAGGGACCTGGTGTTCGTGCTGGCCGTCGAGGCCGCGGTGGTCGCCGCGGCGATGGCCGTGACGGCGTACGCCGCCCGTCGCGCGGGGCGCTACTCCGTCGTGGACACGACCTGGGGGCTCGCCCTCGCCGCCGTCGCCGTCGTGGCAGCGGTGGCGGGTGGAGTCCTCGACACCGGTCAGCCGTGGCGGTCCTGGCTGCTGGTCGCGCTCGTCGCCATCTGGGGCGGGCGGCTGTCGTGGCACATGCACCGTCGCAACGCCGGCCACGGCGAGGACCCGCGGTACGCCGCCATGCTCGAGGGCACCAGCCCGGCGCAGCGGGCGCTGAAGGTCTGGGTGACGCAGGGTGCGGCGGTCCTGCTCGTGGGCCTGCCGGCCACCGTCGCCTCGGTGACCACGGGCGGCTGGCTGCCCTGGGTTCCTCTCGGCGTGGCCATCTGGCTGCTGGGCGTCGCCTTCGAGGCCGTCGGGGACGCCCAGCTCGCCCGGTTCAAGGCCGACCCGGCCAACCGCGGCAAGATCATGGACCGCGGGCTGTGGTCCTGGACCCGGCACCCGAACTACTTCGGCGACGCCTGTGTGTGGTGGGGCATCTGGCTGGTCTCCCTCACGACCGGCTGGTCGCTCCTCACCGTCGTCGCCCCGATCGCGATGACCTACTTCCTGGTCTTCGCCACCGGGGCCCGGCTCCTGGAGCAGCACATGGCCGACCGCCCCGGCTGGGCCGAGTACGCCGCACGCACCAGCATGTTCGTCCCCCGCCCACCGCGGCGTCGCCAGAGCAGCCGATAGGGTGCTTCGACCCGACGAGGAGGCTCTGGATGGCTCGGCACATGAGACTCGACCCCGGCACCGGCGCGACGGCGCTGGACGAGGTCTTCGCACGGCAGGACGTTCCCGCTGAGGAGGGCGTCGACCGGACGGACCGCACCCCCGACGGCCCCGGGGCGCGGGAGCGGTTCGGCGGGATGAACCTCGGCGCCTGCTTCTTCGGATGGCTGGTGGCGATCGCCTCGGCGGTGCTGCTCGTGAGCCTCGTGGGCGGGGCGCTGACCGCAGTGGGGACCCGGATGGAGTTCGCCCAGAGCGACGCCGAGCAGCGCGCCGGCACCGTCGGGATCGCCGCCGGCGCCACGCTGCTCGTCGTGCTCCTCATCGGCTACTACGCCGGCGGGTACGTCGGCGGGCGGATGTCCCGCTTCGACGGCGGTCGGCAGGGCGTCGGTGTGTGGGCCATCGGGCTCATCGTGACCGTCCTCGCCGTCGGTGCGGGCGCGATCGTCGGTGCGCAGTACGACCTCGTCGACCGTGTCGACCTCGACGGGCTCTCGGTGACGACCGAGCAGCTGGGCTGGGGCGCCGCGATCACCGCGGTCTCGCTCGTGGTCGGCACCCTGCTGGCCGCGGCGCTCGGCGGCGTGATCGGGCGCCACTACCACGACCGGGTCGACCGCGCCGTCAGCCTGCAATGACCCGACGGCTCAGACGGCGCTGAGGTCCCGGACGGTGCCGACGAGACGGGCCAGGCGCGGGTCGTCGGCGGCCTGCTCGAGCGCCGCACCCAGGGCCTCGTCGTGGGTGGGGCGCGCCTCGGAGAGCAGCTCCAGCCCGGCCGGCGTGACGTCGGTGTAGATACCGCGCCGGTCGGTCGCGCAGAGGTAGCGGGACAGCAGCCCGCGGTCCTCGAGCCTGGTGACGAGGCGCGTCGTCGCGCTCTGGCTGAGCACGACGGCATCGGCCACCTGGTTCATCCGCAGGTGGCCGCCCTCGCCCGAGTGCTGTCGGCTCAGCACGTCGAGCAGCGAGAACTCACGGACGCTCAGGTCGTGCCCGGCCTGGAGCGCGCGCTCGACCTGCGCCTCGATCCGTCCGTGCAGGAGGGACAGCGCGTACCAGCCGTCGGCCAGTCCGATCGCACCTGCGTTCCTGGCGGTCATCGCTCCTCCTGCCTCGGTGCCGCGTCCGGCACCGTCGACCTACACTATACCCGCGTTCGCCGATTCAGCGCTTTTGCATATTGCCCGCGTCTGCAACTACTGTCGCCTGCATGAACTTCGCACCCGTCACCCGCACCGGCGGCGCCATGCCGCTCGCGCTCCTCGCCCTGGCGATCGGGGCCTTCGGCATCGGCACCACCGAGTTCGTGATCATGGGACTGCTCCCGGAGATCGCGGGCGAGTACGACGTCTCGATCCCCACCGCGGGGTGGCTCGTCAGCGGCTACGCGCTCGGCGTGGTCGTGGGTGCCCCGGTGACGGCGGTGCTGGGCACGCGCCTCGGTCGCAAGACGATGCTGCTCCTGCTCATGGGCCTCTTCGTCGCCGGCAACCTGCTCTCCGCACTGGCGCCGAGCTTCGAGGTCATGCTCGCCGGACGCCTCGTCACCTCGCTCGCCCACGGGTCGTTCTTCGGCATCGGCGCCGTCGTCGCGGCCGAGCTGGTCGCCCCGCACAAGCGCGCCGGCGCGATCGCCACGATGTTCACCGGCCTCACGATCGCCAACATCGTGGGCGTGCCCCTCGGCACGTACGTCGGCCAGGCGGGCGGCTGGCGCATCACGTTCGGTGTCGTAGCCCTGCTCGGGGTCGTCGGCCTGGTCGGCATCGCCGCCCTGGTGCCCCCACTCCCCCGCCCCGCCGGCGCACGCCTGCGCAGTGAGGTGTCCGCCTTCGGCAACATCCAGGTCATCCTCGCGATGGCGATGACGGTCCTCGGCTTCGGTGGCGTCTTCGCCGCGATCACCTACATCGCGCCGATGATGACGAGCGTCGCGGGCTACGCCGACGGCTCGGTCACCTGGCTGCTGGTGCTCTTCGGCATCGGCATGTTCCTCGGCAACCTGGTCGGCGGCAGGTACGCCGACCGGGCGCTGATGCCGATGCTCTACGTGACCCTCGGCGGCCTGGCCCTGGTGCTCGCGCTGTTCACGGTCACCGCGCACCACCGGGTCCTCGCCGCCGTGACCATCACGCTCATCGGCGGCCTCGGCTTCGCGACCGTTCCGCCGCTCCAGAAGCGGGTCCTCGACCAGGCGGCGGGCGCACCGACGTTGGCGTCGGCAGTCAACATCGGCGCCTTCAACCTCGGCAACGCGCTCGCGGCGTGGCTGGGCGGCCTGGTGATCGCGGCCGGCCTCGGCTACACCGCGCCGAACTGGGTCGGCGCGCTGCTGGCGGCCTCGGCCCTGGCGATCGCGGTGCTCTCCGCAGCCCTCGAGCGCCGCGCCGGCCACGAGGCGGCGTACCCCCGCTCGGCGACCCCGGCGCTCGCCGACCACTGACCTCCACCCCACCATCACCCCACCGTCACAAGGAGCAGCACCCATGACCACGACCACGATCCCGTCGATCACGCTCAACAACGGCGTCACCATCCCCCAGGTCGGCTTCGGCGTCTTCCAGGTGCCGGACGACGAGACCACGACCGCCGTCCGGCACGCCCTCGACGCCGGCTACCGCGCCATCGACACGGCCGCCGTCTACGGCAACGAGGCGGGCGTCGGCCGCGCCCTGGCCGAGAGCGGGCTGCCGCGCGACGACGTCTTCGTGACGACCAAGCTGTGGAACGCCGACCAGGGGTACGACGCCACCCTGCGCGCCTTCGACCAGAGCCTCGGCCGGCTCGGCCTCGACGTCGTCGACCTCTACCTCATCCACTGGCCGGCGCCGGCGCACGACCTCTACCCGGAGTCGTGGCGCGCGATCACGAGGCTCGCAGCCGACGGGCGCATCCGCGCCGCCGGCGTCTCCAACTTCCAGCCGAGCCACCTGCAGCGGCTGCTCGACACCAGCGACCTGATGCCGGTCGTCAACCAGATCGAGCTGCACCCGCGGCTCCAGCAGGCCGAGCTGCGCGCCTTCCACGCGGACCACGGCATCGCCACCCAGGCGTGGAGCCCGCTGGCCCAGGGTGCCGTCCTCGACGACCCGACCCTCGCCGGGATCGCGCAGCGCCACGGCAGGACGCCCGCCCAGGTGGTGCTGCGCTGGCACCTCCAGCTCGGCAACATCGTCATCCCGAAGTCGGTCACCCCGACCAGGATCCGCGAGAACCTCGACGTCCTCGACTTCGAGCTCACAGCTGACGAGATGGCGGCGATCGCAACGCTGGACCGCGACCTGCGCACGGGGCCCCACCCGGACACCCTCAACTGACGGACAGGGAGCGGTCAGGCACCACCCTTTGACTCGGCGTCGGTGATGGCCGTGATCCACGACTGGTGGGTCGCGCTGTTCTTGGTGATCGCGAGCAGCTCGTCCATGTGCGGCTCGAGGCCGGTCACCTTGTCCAGCGGGACGCCGACGATGAGCTGGAAGCCCAGGCCCCGCCAGGCCTGCACGGCGCGACCCGCGAACTCGGAGTCGGCCTTCACGAAGCCCTCGTCGAGGAAGACCGGCGCGAACCGCGGCCGCGACCGCATCTCGTCGCCGAGCCGGAACCGGAGCGCCGAGCCGACGATGAACGCGACGAGCTCCTGGCTCTCGCCGCCGCTCTTCTCCCCCAGCGTCCGGTACGTCGCGCGCAGCTCGCCCGTCGCGTGGTCGTAGCGCTCGGCGCTGATCTCCACGTGACGGCGTACGTCGAGCAGGCGGTCGCGGTCGGTCACCGCGACCGCGGCGTCGCCGAGCTGGCTGGGCTTGCGCAGCTGCTGCATGAACCGGCTCAGCTCGGCGAAGCGCTTCGCGAGCGCCTCCTCGCCGAGGTCGGTGGTGGAGCCCGACGAGAGCGCGCGGAGGTCCTTCATGAACGCCTGGACGTGGGCCGGTGCGAGCCGGCGCAGCCGGATCCGGAGCCGGTCGCCGGACGCCCCGAACTCGAGGCGCCGCAGGATCGCGTTGATCGGCTCGAGCCGGTCCTCGATCTCCTCGATCGACGCGGCCATCGCGCCGACCAGGGGCACCAGGTCCTGCCCGCTCCACTCGGTCAGCCGGCGACGCCACTCCGCTCGCCGCTCGGCGAGCCCCTTGCCGCGGATGTCGTCGAGGATGCGGGCGTAGTCGGGGTAGGAGTCCGCGGTCGCGCCGAGGTTCGGCGAGTCCCACTGGAACTTGTAGACCCGGAAGATCTGGGCGAGGTCCTCGTCGACCCGCGCGATCTCGGCCTCGGCGTCGGCGACCGCGTCGCGGAGCCGCTCGGCGAGCCGGTGCGAGGTCTCGCCGAACCGGTCGAGGTCGTCCGGGTCGGCGGGCGCCGCGGCCGCCGCGAAGTCGGCCACGAGTGCGGCGTCCTGCTCGTCGGTGACCGCGACCCTGCCGTGGGTCTCCATCGCCTGGAGGCGGTCGGTGACGTGGTCCTCGGAGTCGACGAGCTCCGCGTGCTCGACGTTCAGGTCGCGCTGCCGCTGCTCGATCCCGAACCTCGCGCGGCGGGTCTCCTCCAGCCGCGCGCCGAGGTCGTCGATCTGCGCCTCCAGCGCCTGGAGCTGATCGTCGGAGCCGAGGATCTCGGCCCGGCGACGCTCGAGGTCGGCGATGCGGCGGTCGCTGCCGTCGACGTCGAGGTCGTCGTAGCGCGCGTTCGCGACGGCGTCGTACGAGGTCTTCTGCTGCTCCAGGACCCGCGACTGCCGGTCGAGCTCGGTCACCTCGGCGGTGATCGCCTCGAGCTGCTCCTCCAGGCTCGCGAGCTCGGCGTCGACCTCGGCGATCGCGTCGGCGTTGGAGAAGCCGATGATGTTGCGCGCGTCGTTGCGGCCGTGGGCACCGCGACGGCCGTTGCGGGTCTGCCCGGCGAGGGTGACCCGGAAGCCCGGGCCCTGCAGGCCGTCGGCGGACTCGACGCACAGCGCGTTGCGGACCGGCTCGTCGAGGTGGGCCTGCACCCAGCCGCTGAACGGCGAGTCCTGGAAGACCAGCTTGCCGGCGACGCGCTCGGGGTCGGCCGGACCGAGGTCGGGCAGGTCGAGCTCGGCGCCCTCGAAGGTGAGCCGACCGCGCAGCCGCAGCCCGTCGATCGCGGCGGAGAACTCGTCGAGCCGGTCGAGGGGCACGAGCATCGTGCGGGCGCTGGCGCCGAGCACGGTCTCGATCGCGGACCGCCACCGCGCCTCGTCCGGCGCGACGTCGATCAGCTCGGCGATGAACGGCAGCTCGTCGACGTCGAGCCCGCTCGCCTGGGCGACCTCGGCCCGCAGGTCGTGCATGCGGGCGGGCACCCGCCCGGCGCGGCTCTCGAGCGAGGCGCGCTCGCGGCGGAGCTCGGCCTGGCGGTCGCTGAGCGGGAACTGTCGGCGCAGTGTCGCGTCGCGGTCGCGCTTGACCCGCTCCTGGTCGCGCTGCCACCCGGCGAGCCACTGCCGGGCGTGCAGCTGGAGCACCAGGAACGCCTCGGCGGACAGCAGCGCGGCGTCGACGTCGGGCGCCTGGGCGTCGGCGGCGTCGATCAGCGGCAGCATCCGCTCCTGCAGCACCTCGCGCCGCCCGAGCCGGTCCTCGCGGACCACCTGCTCCTGCTCCAGCGACAGTGCGAGCGCCTGGAGCGTCGAGCCGCCGGCCGCCCGGTGCGACTCCTTCGCCGCCTCGAGGTCCGTCAGGAGTGCGCGCTCCGCGGCGGTCGTCGCGGTGAGCTCGTCCGCGGCGGCGGCACGATCGTGGCGGTTGCCGGCGACCGCGGTCTCGATGAGACGGAGGTGGGTGCGCAGCAGCCACAGCCGCAGGGGCGTGTCGCCGGCCAGCGTGACGCCGTAGGAGTCGAGCTCGGCGAGCCGCCGCGACGCCGTCGCCCCGCGCTCGTGGAGCACGCCGATCGGCTCGAGCAGCTCGAGCTTCTGCTCCTCGGTGCGCATCGCCGAGTGCGCCGTGTCGAGATCGTCGAAGTGCTCGATCGCGCGGTCGGCCGCGGCGTACGTCGCGGGCCGCTCGAGCACCATGTCCTTGTAGAGCTCGTCGACGCTGCGCACCTGGTTGCCGGCCTGGATCCGGGCCAGCAGCCGCAGCGCCTTCGCCCCGTCGCCGTTGGCGCCGATGCCGAGGCGCGCGTGCAGGACGGCAGTGAACTCGGCGTACGTGCGGTGCACCCGGAGGCCCGGGAACAGCTTCTTGAGCGTGTTGGCGTGGAACCGGTCGGGCACCGCGACCTCGAGCGCGTCGAGGGCAAGCGCGCCCTCGTGGGTCGCCAGCTGCATCTGGACGTCGCTCGACCGGGCCGCGCGCCGTGGCACGTAGTAGGTGCGCAGCGCGGTGAAGCGGCCACCGTGGTCGTTGACGAAGGTCATCGCGATCGCGCCCCAGGTGTCGGAGCCCTTGCCCCGCAGGAGCTTCTCGACCGGGCGCCCGGTGCGCGGGTCGTCGACCACGTCGACGGCACCCCGGAGGTAGGACAGCAGGGTTGCGCTGGCCGACGCCGCGGGCGCGGCCGGCGACGGCGTCGTTCGAGGCGCCGTTGAACTTGGTGTCCGACGGCATCATCAGCGCGGTGTAGGCGTCGAGGATGGTGCTCTTCCCGACGCCCGAGGCGCCGGAGATCATCGTGGCGTCGCCGCGCAGCGGGACCGTGGTCAGACCGCCGAAGCCACCCCAGTTGACCAGCTGGAGCAGGGCCGCGCGCCACTGCACCGTGTCGTCGGCGGGCGTGGCGACGTCCTGGTGGTCGAAGAGGCCCTCGGACGGTGCCTGCTCGAGCTCGTCGATGGACATGCTCACTCGTCTCCTGCCGTGTCGCCGGTCTCCGGGTCGTCGTCGAAGAGATCGGCGGGGTCGTCGGGCTCGGGCGGTACGTCGCCGCTGTTCGCGCGCTGGAGCGCCTCCAGCAGGTCCTGGAGCAGGTCGAGCGGGATCAGCGGCTCGACGGCCTCGCTGATCTCGAAGCGCTCGTCCACGCCGGAGCCGATGAGCAGGCCCGCCTTCACGATGCTCGCCACGGCGTTGCGCGCGCGCCGCTCGTCGCCCGCGACGTCGGTGGCGTGCGGCGGCCGGAAGCTCGCGACGTAGTCGACGACGTCCTCGCGGTCGATGAAGACCCGCGCGTCGCCGCTCGCCAGGCCGGCCCGCAGCCGGTCGCGCAGGTGGACCAGCACCAGCGTCTCCTCGCGGGACCACGCGGCGTCGTAGAGCAGCGTCGGGAAGCGCTCGCCCGCCTCCCCGATCGCCTGCCGCTTCCACGCGACCTCGCGGGCGCGGTCGATCTGCAGGTCGAGGAAGAGGTCGTTGAGCCGCGAGCGCAGGAGCCGCTCGTGCTCCACCAGCACCCGCCAGTCGCGCGGGTGCGTGCGGGCGCTGATGAAGCGCTGCTTCAGGAGGGTCACGAGCGCGTGCCGCTGGGCGTACTCGAGGCCGCCCTCGTCGCCCTCGAACAGGGAGACGGAGGCCTCGTCGACGTACTCGTCCTCGACGTCGATCTCGGCGTGGGTCTCGACGCTCATGCGGGGTTCTCCAGGTCGGGGTCGGGCAGCGGGGTGCGCGGCACGGCGAAGGTGCGCCGGGTCCCGTCGGGTCGGACGGCGGCATAGGACTCGACGGCGTCCTCGGCCCGCCAGTCACGGTCGGCGGCGAGGTGCAGCAGGCCGAAGATCTCGACCGGCCGGCGCAGCGAGGGCTCGAGCTCGTCGAACAGCTCGCCCAGCGACGCCGCAGGGACGAGCGACGCCACGGCTGCGTCGAGGCGTTGGCGCAGCGACGCGAGCTTCGGGCCGCCCTGCGCCACGAGGTCGGCGAGCGAGAGCGGCGGGGCGTCGTCCGGCACCGGGGTGCCGATGCGCTCCGGCAGCACGTCGTCGGCGGGGTCGTAGAACCGCTCGCGGAGGTGCTCGACGCTCGCGCGCGCCGGCAGGAGGGGTACGTCGTGCGCGGCGCGCGGCCCGGTGTTCGCCATCCAGGTCATGAGCTCGGACTCGACCTGCCGCAGGGTCTGCTCGAGCTCGCGGTCCCGGGCCGCGTCGTGGGAGACGATGTACTCCTTGAGCGTCGCGGTCACCCGCGACCGCTGGGCCAGCACCCGGTCCAGGCCGTCGCGCACCAGGCGCACCGTGCCCCGCAGCTCGGCGCGCTCGGCATCGCTGAGGATCCCGTCGGAGAGCGGGTGCTCGAGCAGTGCCGTCAGGTCCTCGCGCAGCTGGGTGACCAGGGCGTCGTCGCGCAGCAGCGCGAACGCCCCCTCGAACGCACGCCCCTCGTGGGTCGCGGTCATCAGCGCGTCCGCGCGGGCCAGGTAGTCGTCGATCACCTCCCCGGCCGGGCGGTCCTCGGCCCGGAACGCCGACAGGATCTCCGTCCGGATCGTCGCGAACCGCTCCTCGACCCGGGCGAAGTCGCTGGGCAGCGCCGAGATGAGCGAGAGCAGCTCGGTGAAGCCCTCGAGCATGTAGTCCTCGGTCGCGCTCACCAAGTCGGCGCCGTCGACCAGTCGGTCGCGCTCCGCCTGCAGCCTGGCGATCTCCGCGTTGAGGATCGTGACCCGCGCGGATCGGTCGGGGTTGGCCTCGGAGTTGAACCGGCGGACCGTGCCGAGGATGGTCGCGATGCGGTGCTCGCTGAGCGTGGCCCGGTCGCGCGCGAGGTTCTTCACGAGCTCCAGCGCCTGCTGGGCGTGGGACGTGAGCGCGTACACCTCGTGCCCCGCCTCGTCCAGGGACCGCACCAGCCACTGGCCGCGCATCCAGCGCTGGCAGATCTCGCGGCCGCTGCCGACCGGCACGTCCTGTTCCCCCGCGCGCCGGATCTCCGCGACGTGCTCCTCGACCTGCGTGTGCAGGCGGGCCGTCGCGATCGGCCGGTTGTTGCGGCCGAAGGCGGCGCGGAAGATCGTGATGACCACCGGCGCCTGCCGCTGGTGGAGCAGCGTCAGCGTGGGTTGCCCGAAGGCACCCTTGACCCGGGCGAGCTCGCCCGCGACCTCACTCAATCTTGTCTCCCCTGATCACGCCCCGTGTGGCGGGGCGCAAGCATTGCAAAGCGTGCCGACACTCCGACGCACACCCTCGTCCGGTGCCGTGTCGGCTCTCGTCAGTGGCAGGGGGCGCCCTCGCAGCACGGGTGGATGTAGCCGCATCCGTCGCAGCGCTCGTGGGAGGTCTCCCACCGCATCATCGTGCCGCAGTTCGGACACGGCTCCGTCAGGTCAGCCACGTCCCGAGCGTAGGTCGTGGGTGGCCCGGAAGTGCGGACGACACGACGTGAGGCGCGGCCGAAGCGGGTGCGGGGCGAGTGAGTCATTCATCGGTCGCTACGCCACCCGCGTCCTCGTTGCACTCGATCTGGGGTGGTTCCTCGCCGGGGAACGCGAGCAGGCTCATCCGCGGGAGCCGGGCGCCGCGCATGTCGAAGGACAGGGCGGAGCGCCGTTGTGACCTGTGCCTGCCATCCCGGTAGAAGTAGCCGGGGTTCTCTCGCACCCCCACGGTGTACAGGCACTCGTCGAAGGCGGAGATCTCGGACACGGGTTCGCCGAGGTCAGCGACGTCCTCGCGGAGATCCTGGATGTCGCCGCGCAGGTCTTTCGCGGACTCATCGGCGTGCACGCCGCGCCGGTCCGCGCTCTCGCCCGGGTCGGTGCCGCACTCCCCCTCGGCGAACGGGTGGTCGCGACCGCGGAAGGCGAGCAGTTGGTAGTCGGGGTCGTCCCACTCGGTCTGGTCGATGTCGATCGCCGGCCGGTAAGCCCGCCGGCCCTTCACGTCGGCGAGATAGCCGAGCCGCTGCGCGGCATCGCCGGCCTCGGTCACCGGCAGCCACGACAGGCAGGACTCCCAGGCGTCGAAGCGCTCCGTACGCTGCTCGACACGGTCCCGTCTCCGCTCCAGCCAGTTCACCCAGGCACGAACCGACCGAGGGAACACTGTCTGGCGGGCGTCCTCGCCGGTGCCGTTGGGGTCGGCAGGCGCGCTGAGGCACCGCGCACGCGTGGAGAGCCGCAGCACGACCCACGCCGGCCGCTCAGTGGAGCGACGCGGCTCGTGACGCACCAGGGCGGGACGCATGTCCTCGCCGGTGCCATCACGCTCGTCGTAGCGGAATCCCCAGCGGTGCCGCTGGTCCCCGGCCCGGTCGACCCCCACGCCGGACACGCAGCCGAGCAGTACGTCGAATCGTCGTACCACCCGACCCATCCGATCGAGCCGACGATCGAGGCGCGCCAGTGTGGCCCGTAGGCTCTCCCGGCGCGCGCGATCGATCGCTCGGACCGGTTCGACCTCGTCGGCACCCGCGAGCGCCGGTGGCGCATCCGCCGGGTCGGCCGGCACGGGCGGGCTCGTCGTCGCGCGGACGGCGACCGGGGCACTTGTCGACTGGGCCGCGCCGATGTCGCAGCCGCCGCGGTCCACGCGCGACGTGCCGATCGCGTCATGGGTGAGCACCTGCTCCCAGTCGACGACGCCCTCCAGGAGCTGGCCCGCCGGCAGTGGATCAGGCAGCTTGCCCACGCACTCAGCCGCCGGGATCCGTCCGCGCAAGAGACTGTCGGGCATCGGGACGAGCACGAACCCGTGCGGATCTTCCTCGAGCCGCATCAGCCGCGGATCAGCGTCGAGGACATCGGTAGAGCTGACCATGTCGCAGCTGGCGTCGGTGACGAAGTTGTGTCCTAGCGAGATTCCGTCGTACACCCGGCAGGCCCGACGGGTGGGGATCGTGTCACCGGTCACGCCGTCGAAGGCGGGCGGACCGAGCACCGAGGCGAAGCTCGTGAGCGCGCCCGCGGATCCGACGTTGCCACCCACCGAGGCGATGTTGCGCACGACCGTCGAGGACACGATGTGCGTCCGGCCGGCGGCGAGCACCCCGCCGCCGTCGCCCTCGGCGTAGTTGTCGGTCACGGTTGCGTTGACGAGGGTGAGGTTGCCGCGGGCCCAGATGCCGCCACCCGCGTGGGCCACGGCCAGGTTGCGAGCCACCGTCGAGTTGACGACCAGGACATCGGCCTCGCCGGAGATGGCGCCCCCGCGGTCGTCCGCGCGGTTGCCGACCAGGGTCGAGTCGAAGACCGCGACGTCGCCGTCGAGGGTGAAGATGGCCCCGCCGGGCCCGTCGGCGTCGCTGCCGTCGATGAGGGACCCGAGGACGGTGATGTCCCCGTCCTCGTCGGCATAGAGGGCGCCTCCGTCGCCGTCGGTGGTGTTCCCGTCCACATAGGAGTTCACGACGAGGATGTCGCCTGTCGAGGCGATGGCGCCGCCGGACCCGTCGACGAGGTTGGTGCTGAGCACCGAGTCGTAGACCTGCACCCCACCGCGCCGTGCGTAGATCGCGCCGCCGTCGTCGTTGGCGAGATTGCCGTTGATCCGGCATCGGTGCGCGGTGACCCGCCGCATCGAGAAGACCCCGCCGCCCGGCTCCTCGGCGAGGTTCTGCTTGATCACGCAGTCCGACAGCATGATCTCGCCACGCGAGGTCAGCGCCGCTCCCGGACCGTCGGAGCCACCGCGGGTGAGCGTGATGCGGCGGAGGTCCAGCCAGCCGGTCCCGTCCTGGCGCAGCACCCGCTTCTCGAAGCAGGTCTGCCGGATGGTGTGCCCGTGCCCGTCCAGGACCAACGGGTACGGCGACTCCCTGATCGGGTCACCCTGGTGGCAGTCCCGCAACGCGATGTCGGCGCCCAGGTCGATCCGGGTGCGAGTCGGATCCGCCCACGCCCTGCGGAGCGCGTGCTCCGACCGGACGACGGCGGCTCGCCCTGTTCGTTCGGCGACCGGCCACGAGCGTCCGTCCGGGGCGGTCGCCGTCGGTGGGACTGCCTCGGAGCGAACAGCGAGCCCGCTCGTTGTCAGGGCGACCGCGATCGTCGCCAGCAATCCCCTCCGCCATCCAGCCACCTGGTCCGGGCCCTCCCGCCGCAGAGGCTACGCCCGGCGAGCGCACGCGGCGCGGTTCACCGGGCGAAGTGCGGCCGCCACCGCGCGCTGAGGAGGACGCCGATCGCGATCGCGAGCGCGACGGTGGGGACCTGCAGGCCGAAGGAGGCGAGGTCGTCGATGCTCGAGACCGGATCGTCGCCGAAGACGGCGGTCGCGCCGCGCACCCCCACCCCGCCGACGGTCAGGACGAAGAAGCCGCCGAGGACGAGCAGGAGGCGGGGCGGGCGCCGGGGATGGGCGTCGAGGAGGTTCGCGAACGCGCCGAGGGCGGCGCCGGCCACCAGCGTGCCGAGCACGGCCCCGGCGAGCCGGGTGGTGCCCTGCTGGAGGAGATAGGTCGCGAGCACGCTCGGCACCAGCCACAGGAACACCGAGCGCTCGGCGTTGAAGGCGAGGACGAGCCCGGCACTGAACACCACCCACCCCGCGAGGACCACGAGGACGGACAGGTCGGGGTCGGGCACGGTCTCCGACAACAGGTCCGCGTGACCGGTGACGTTGGCGCCGGCGACGATCCCGATCACGATCAGGCCGAGGACGAACAGACCGAGGACGAGACGGACGGCCCCGGCGGTCAGCCGTCCGCTGAGCAGCTCTCCCGCCGCCGCGGACAGCGTGTCGCCGGGGACGGCGATGAAGAGCGCAGGGAGCACCATCAGCGTCACGCCGGTGGTGGACGCGAGGTCGGAGAGCAGCGTCAGGCCGACCACCGTGACCCCGAACGCGCCGACGAACGGCACGATCCCCTCCATCCGGGTGCCGCCGGCGGCGACGACCAGGACGCCCATGAGCACGCCGAGGATGGCGGCCGCGCCGACCTCACCCCAGGAGGCCACGACGCTGGGTGCGAACCCGGCGGCGAAGAGCGCGACGCCGACGACCCGTGCCCACGCCGGCCACCGGGGCCGCCGCGCCGCGATCGCGTCAAGACGCTGGCAGGCCGGCCCGGCGTCCAGCCCGGCCTCGATCTCGACCAGCGTGCGCTTGAGGTCGGCGACCTGGTCGAGACGGAAGATGCCCGGGGCCGCGCGCACCACCGTCGATCGCGACCGCTCCGTGGCGACCTCCTGGATCACCATCTGCTCGGGCAGGACGACCAGGGCGACGTCGAGCCGGTACGGCGCCGCGGCGCGCCGTACGTAGTCCTCGAGCATGCCGACCCCCTCCGCGCTCGAGGCAAGGGCGAGTCGCGCGACGCGCACCACGACGTCGAAGCCGTCCACGAGCGCGATGCTCGGGCATGCCCGGGCACCCCGGCATCACCCGATTCGGGCCTGCGCACGGGCAGCCACCCCTCCCTACGCTGAGCGCCGTGGCCGCGGACCCGGCTGATGTCTACCCGAGCCTCGACCTGGCGCTGCGGGTCGGCGAGGTCCTGCTCAACTCCGGCGCGGGCGCCTCCGACGTGGCCGGCGCGATGCTCGACGTGACGCGCGCGTGCGGGGTACGGCGCGTCTCCGCCGACGTGACGTTCGTGGACCTGAGCCTGCACCACCAGCCGAGTGCCGACCAGCCGGCCGCGACTCAGGTGCGCCGGGTGATCCGCCGACCGGTCGACTACCACCAGCTCACCCGGGTGGAGGAGCTGATGCAGGACCTGGTCGACGAACGCGTCGACGTCGCCGAGGCCAGGGCGCGGATGGCCCGCATCGTGTCCGGTGGCCGCTATCGGCCGCGCTGGGCCGCCACCCTGGGACTGGGGGTCATGGGCGCCGGCGTGGCGCTGACCTTCGGCGGCGACATCGTCGTGTGCGCGTTGGCGTTCCTCGCTGCCTGCGCCATCGACCGCACCAAGGTCCGGCTCGCCGGGGAGGCCCTGCCGCCGTTCTACCAGCAGGTCGCCGGCGGGTTGATCGCCTCCGGGATCGCCGTGGCGGCCTCCGCCACCCCGCTCGACGTCAACCCGTCGCGCGTCGTCACCGCCGGCATCGTGGTGCTGCTGGCCGGGGTCGGGCTGGTGGGCGCCATGCAGGACGCGATCATGTCCTTCCCGGTCACGGCGAGCGCCCGGCTGGTCGACGCCGTGCTCGCCACGGTCGGCATCATCGCCGGCGTCGCGGGTGGGCTCGCCCTGAGCGGGTTGCTGAACGTCGACCTCGTCAACTACAAGCCGGGAGCGGTCGGCTTCGCCGACAACGCGACGGCGGTCGCCGGCGCCGGACTGGCGGCGGCGGCGTACGCCTACTCCTGCTACGCGCCGATGCGGGCCGTCGCGGTGGTCGCCGGCGTGGCCGCGGTGGCCAAGGCCCTGGCCACGGTGTTCTCCGGCGGCGACCTCGGTGCACCTTGGGGAGCCGCCGTGGCCGCCACCGCCATCGGCCTCGCCTCCTACCTGGTCTCCGGCCGGGTGCGAGTGCCGCCGCTGGCCGTCGTGGTCCCCTCGATCGCGCCCCTGCTCCCGGGTCTGGCGATCTACCGCGGCCTCGCGCTGCTGGCGGAGGGCAAGGACGGCGTGAGCGAGCTGGCCACGGCCGCGATGACGGCCGTGGCGCTGGCCTCCGGCGTCATCCTCGGCCACTACCTGGCCCAGCCCATGCGGCAGGAGGCCCGACGGCTCGGGTCGCGGATCGCCCGGCCACGGCTCGTCGGCCCGCGGATCCGGCGCGGCGGGCACCGGCGACCCGCCGAGGAGCAGTAGTGGGCGCCCATCGCCCGATTCAGGTGAGGAGCGGAGGGAGCGCCCGGATCTACGCTCGATCGCCGCTCGGGAGGGAGACGCCATGTCGGTGACCGCGGTCCCGTTCACCCGTGACGACTACGCCCACCGGATGGAGCGGGTGGTCGCCGACGCCCGCGCCGCCGGGCTGGACGGTGTGCTCGTGACACCCGGTCCCGACCTCGTGTGGCTGACGGGCTACCAGCCCACCGCGATCACCGAGCGGCTGACGATGCTGTTCCTGACCGGGGACCGCGCGCCCACGCTGCTCGTGCCCGTCCTCGAGCGGCCGGACGCCGAGGGAGCCGAGGGCGCGGCCGCCACCACGATCACCGACTGGACCGACGGCGCCGACCCCTACGCCGCCGCGAGCGTGCTGCTCCGGCCCGGCGGCCGGTACGGCGTCTCCGACAACGCTTGGGCGATGCACCTGCTCGGTCTCCAGGCCGCCCTGCCCGGCACCGGCTACCACTCGCTGACCCAGCGGATGCCCATGCTCCGCGCGGTCAAGGACGAGAACGAGCTGGCCCGCCTGGCCGCGGCCGGCGCCGCCGCCGACGCGACGTACGTCGAGATCCAGCAGGTGCGGTTCGCCGGCCGCCGGGAGACCGACGTCGCGGCCGACCTGGCCCGGCTGCTGCGCGAGCACGGCCACGAGCAGGTCGACTTCACGGTGGTCGGGTCCGGGCCGAACGGCGCCAACCCGCACCACGAGGCCGGCGACCGGGTGATCGAGGCGGGCGACTGCGTCGTGCTCGACTTCGGGGGGCTGATGTACGGCTACGGCTCCGACACCAGCCGCACCGTCTGCGTCGGTGAGCCGAGCGCCGAGGTCCGCGAGGTGCACGAGATCGTCCGGCTCGCCCAGCAGGCCGGCGTCGAGGCCGTCCGGCCCGGCGTCGCCTGCCAGGAGGTCGATCGGGCCGCACGAAGGATCATCACCGAGGCCGGCTACGGCGAGCGGTTCATCCACCGCACCGGGCACGGCATCGGCGTCACGACCCACGAGCCGCCGTACATGATCGAGGGCGAGGAGCAGCCGCTGACGCCCGGCATGTGCTTCTCGGTCGAGCCCGGGGTCTACCTGACCGGCAGGTTCGGCGTCCGCATCGAGGACATCGTCACCGTCACCGAGGACGGCGGACGCCGGCTCAACAACACCGATCGCCACCTCCAGGTCGTGGGGTAACCACCCCGCGACGGGTGAGGCGGCGCTACCTCTCCGCAACCCACGCTGATCGAACGACATACCCCCCAGGGAGGGCAGATGAGTGCCATGGACGTGCCGGCTGACAAGCCGGTCGCGGAGGCGAGGACCCGAGCCGCCGTACCCGCAGTGCACTGGATCTCGTGGATCGCGCTTGCTCTGATGACGACCAGCTCGGTCGCGAGCCTGCGGGCGGCGCCGACGATGGCCGTCTACGGCCTCGCCTGCGTCTTCCTCTACATCGTGCCGGCCATCGTGTTCCTGCTGCCGACCTCGCTGGTCTCGGCCGAGCTCGCCTCCGGCTGGAAGGGCGGCGTCTACAACTGGGTCTCCGAGGGCATCTCGAAGCCGATGGGCTTCCTGGCCGTCTGGTGCCAGTTCGCGATGACGATCTTCTACTACCCGAGCCTGCTCGGCTTCGTCGCCAGCACGCTCGCGTACGTCATCAACCCCGACCTCGCGTCCAGCGGCGTGTGGACGGCGTGCGTCATCGTGATCGTCTACTGGGCGGGCGTCTGGGTCTCCTCGCGAGGCACCCAGGGCGTGGCCGGCCTGGCCAGCGGCGGCCTCATCATCGGCACCCTGATCCCGGGCGCGGTGCTCGTCATCCTCGGCATGGTGTTCCTCGGCCAGGGCAACGAGTCGGCCGCCCCGATGAACGCCGACCACCTGTTGCCGGCGTGGGCCGGCCTGGCGAGCCTGGTGCTGATCGTCAACAACTTCCTGTCGTACTCCGGCATGGAGATGAACGCTGTGCACGTCGGCTCGCTCAAGGACCCGGCCAAGGAGTTCCCGAAGGCGATGTTCCTCTCGATGGGCCTGGTGCTGGTGATCTTCATCCTGCCGGCGCTGGCGATCGCATGGATCGTCCCGGCGGAGCAGCTCTCCCTCACGGCCGGCGTGATGCAGGCCTTCGACGCGGTCTTCGCGGAGTTCGGCACCCAGTGGCTGACGCCGATCTTCGGCATCATGCTGGTGGCGGCGTCGCTCGGCGGCATGCTCACCTGGCTGGCCGGTCCGTCGAAGGGCCTCCTGCTGATCTCCCGCCAGGAGGGCTACCTCCCGCCGTTCCTCCAGAAGCTCAACAAGCACGGCGTCCAGCAGAACATCCTGGTCACCCAGGGCGTCGTCACCACGATCATCGCGCTCGGCTACGCGCTGATCCCCGACGTGTCCAGCGCCTACTGGATCTTCTCGGTGATCACGACGCAGGTGTACCTGATCGTCTACCTGCTGATGTTCGTCGCCGCGGTCAGGCTGCGCAAGAACCAGCCCGACCACCCGCGCGGCTATCGCGCCCCGATGCTCGTCGGCCTGTGCGGCGTCGGCTTCGCCGCCTCCCTGGCGGCCCTGCTGATCGGGTTCGTCCCGCCGTCGCAGTTCGGCGGCGGCAGCCCCGCGACGTACGTGCTGATCGTCGGCGGCGGAGCGCTCGGCCTGGGCCTGCTGGTGCCGTTCCTCTTCTACCGATTCCGCAAGCCGTCCTGGAAGCAGCCCGAGGCCGAGGAGGTGTCGGCATGAGCGAGTACGAGGTTCCCGACCGCCACCGCACATGGATCTACTGGGTGGCACTCGGCCTGCTCGTGGTGATGGCCGTCGTCGCGCTCTTCACCTTCAGCGCCGCGCGCTCCAACGCGGAGGCACAGGACAAGGCCGACCAGCTCATCGCCGCCCTCGAGGACGCCGGCGCCCGGGCACCCTCCCAGGACCAGATCGTGCGCGTGCTCGGCGACGACGGCGGCCCCGTCTGCGACGACCCGGGGAACGCCCTGCGCCGGGCCACGCTCTTCGCCCAGATGATGAACGGCGCCGCCGGTCCGGGCCAGCGGCCCGTGATCGTCGACCGGCGGGTCGTCCAGGGCGAGCTGCTCGTGATCGAGATCTACTGCCCCGACAAGCTCGAGGACTTCCAGGACAAGATCGACGACCTGGACTTCGAGGACGTGATCCGGGGATGAGCGGCCTCGCCGACCGCGTCGCCGCGTTGATGCCCCGCGTGCGGACGGAGCTCGCCGACCTCGTCGCCATCCCCTCGGTCGCCGACCCCCGGCAGTTCCCTCCCGAGGAGTGCGCCCGGGCCGCGGACTGGGTCGTCGACGCGTTCCGCGAGCTCGGCTTCGCCGACATCGGCCTGCACGACACGGCCGACGGCAGCAAGGCCGTGGTCGGCTCGCGCCCGGGGCCGGACCCCGACGCCCCGACCGTCCTCCTCTACGCGCACTACGACGTGCAGCCACCGCTCGACGACGACGCGTGGCGGACATCGCCCTTCGAGCTCACGGAGGTCGACGGACGCTGGTTCGGCCGCGGCGCGGCGGACTGCAAGGGCAACATCCTCATGCACCTCACCGCCCTGCGCGCGCTCGGCGACGACGTGCCGGTCAACCTCAGGCTGGTGGTCGAGGGCTCCGAGGAGCAGGGCACCGGCGGCCTCGAGGACTTCGTCCCGAAGAACGCCGACCTGCTGCGGGCCGACGCGATCCTGGTCTGCGACACCGGCAACGCCGCCGTCGGGCAACCCGCCGTGACGGTGAGCCTGCGCGGGATGGTCAACGTCGTCGTGCACGTCGACGCCCTGCCCTCCGAGCTGCATTCGGGCATGTTCGGCGGCCCAACCCCCGACGCGCTCGCGGCGCTCGTGGCCGTCCTCGCCTCCCTGCGCGACGCCGACGGCAACACGACCGTCCAGGGGCTCGACAACACCCAGACGTGGACCGGCGCGCCGTACGACCCCGCAACCTTCCGCTCCGACGCCCAGATCGGCGCGGACGAGTCGCTGCTGGGCTCCGGGACGGTCTCGGACATGCTCTGGGCACGCCCGGCGATCACCATCCTCGGCATCGACTGCCCGCCGGTGGTCGGCTCGACGGCCGCCATCGTCCCCCGGGCGAGCGCCCGGCTGAACCTGCGGATCCCGCCGGGCACCGAGCCCGACGACGCGCTGGCCGCGCTCACCGCCCATCTCCAGGCCGCCGTGCCGTGGGGCGCGACCGTCAAGGTCGAGACCGAGGCGACCGGCGCCCCCTTCCGGGCGGCGACCGAGGGCCCGGCGTACGGCGCGATGCGTGCGGCGATGCGCGAGGCGTACGGCGCCGAGCCCGTCCTGCTCGGCCAGGGCGGATCCATCCCGCTGTGCAACGTCTTCGCCGACACCTATCCCGACGCGGAGCTGATCCTGATGGGCGTCGAGGAGCCCCTCGCGCTCATCCACGCCCCCAACGAGAGCGTCGACCCCTCCGAGATCCAGCGGCTGGCCCTGGCCGAGGCGCTGTTCCTGCAGGGGTACGCCGGCCGGTGATCAGCCGCGGTGGTACTCCAGAGCGGCGAGCACCCGGCGGTTGACCGTCGGGTCGGCGTGCAGGCCGAGCTTGCCGAAGACGGTGCTGATGAGCGGCTCGACCGTCTTCACGCTCAGGTGCAGCTCCTGGCAGATCGCCGCGTTCGTGAGCCCGTGCGCCATCAGCTCAAGGACCTCCAGCTCGCGCGGCGTCAGGTGCCCGAGATGGCCGGCGCTCCGCTCCCGCTGCACCACGGCCGCCAGCGTGAGCCGATCCAGGACCAGACCCGCGTGGGCGATGAGGTCCTGCATCATCCGCTCCTCGCTGCGGGTCATGGTCGTGATGCCCGGCACGACGAGCGCACCCACGACCTCGCCGCCCGAGCGCACCGGCCACGACCGCTCCGGAAGGTCGTCCAGGGAGCTCGGCGCCGAGTCGACGTCGGTGTCGGGCCAGACGCCGACGACGTGCAGCGCCGCCTCGTCACCCATCCACACGGTCGCCCCGGGCGCGTCCAGTGCCTCCGCCGCCGTCCGGGCGAGCGCCGTGGGCAGCCCGACCTGCTCCTGGCCCGCAGCCGTGAGCCACGACAGGGCGCGGTAGCGGGTGAGGAGGTGGCCGTGGAGAGCTGACCAGCCGGCGACCAGGGGGACGAGCGACACCATGACCAGCCCGGGCTTCGTCGAGCCGACCACGACCTGCCCGATCACGAGTACGACGAACGCGGCGCCGACCCCGAGCAGGAGGCCCAGGAGCGGAGCGCGGCTCCGGCCGGCCCGCCAGCGCACCGCGACCGCGACGACCCACGAGAGCTGGAGCACGACGTAGAACGGGTGCGCCAGGACCTGCCAGACCGCGTCGGCCGTCGCGAACCCCGGAAGGCTGAAGGGCGGCGCGATCGTGAGCCCGGCCGACTCCCACTCGACCGGCCACAGCGCGGAGAGCGTGGCACAGACCGCGGCGATCACGCAGCCGACGAGGACGGCCGGTCGCCACTGGCGCGACGGCAGATGACCGTCCGGGAAGCAGACCACCGCGAGTGTCGTCATCAGCATGCCGACGACGATCGGCCAGACGCCGAGCCAGCCCAGCCAGGACGCGGCGGTCCCGGTCGCCGTGTGCCCGACCTGCCGACCGGTGAACATGACGGCCTCGACCAGCCCGGCGGCAAGGAAGAGGGAGCTCTCCCGGCTGCGGGGCCGCTCGGCCGCGAGCCAGGCACCGACCAGGGAGAGCGTCACGCCGAGGATGCCGTTGTGGATGTTGCTCCACCAGACTCCGCGGGTGAGGCCGACCGCCACCAGGACGCAGGCTGTGCTCGCCGCGACCAGGGAGAGCATCTCGCTCCGGGCCGACCTCGCCACGCCTCTGATCGTGGCACAGCGACCGCACATCGGCCCCAGGGTTGACCCTGCACTTCCCGGATGCAGGGGAAACCCCGTACCTGCGGACGCGCCGGCGGCCCAGCGTGGACTCCTCCGACGAAAGGAAGCCCACCGTGACCACCGCGCTCGACTCCTCCGCCCGCTCCCGCCGCGTCGCCCTCGACGTCGGAACCATCGCCGCCCTCGTGGGCGCAGCGGTGGCGTTCAACCTGGGTGGCGCCCTGCATCCCAACGACAACGGCTCCGGCAACAAGGTCGCCCAGCTCCACGACATGCTGCTCGACAGCACGTGGTACCCGTCGCACCTGGGCCTGCTGGCCTCCTTCGGCCTCTTCACCGTGGCCTTCCTGCGGCTGCGCGGCCGGCTCGACCTGACGCCGGTCACCCTGCGCACCGTCCGGGTGATGACCGTGCTCTCCGCCCTGACGACGGCCCTGATGGTCCCCCACCTGCTCGCGCCGCTGGGCGCCGACTCGATCGCGGACGGGGAGTCGAACGCGCTGAGCGTCTTCATGACGATCGACGAGACGCTCGCCAACGCTCCGTGGGCGCTCGGGATTGCGCTGCTCGCGCTCGTCGCGGGCAGGACCGGCGACCTGGGCAACCGCGTGACCGCCGTCCTGGGCGCGGTCGGGGGCGTCAGCTTCGCCTCCGCGGCACTCACGATCCCGTTCACGGACGCGCTCGACGGGCTCTTCGCGGTCGGCGGGACCGGCATCACCCTGTGGGCCCTGGGTGTGGCCTTCGCCGGGGCGTGGCGAAGGCGATGACATGGCCCCGTGGGGCTATTGCCGCACCCGGAGGCCAACGGAAGACTCGGGGCACGAAGCGTCCCACCCCCTCGGGAGCCGGTGTGAACCGCAGGATCGTGATGTTCGTCGAGATCGTCCTCGCCATCGTGTGTGCCGGCCTGACGGTCGCCGCGCTGATCTGGCCCACGTGGATCGAGTCGCTCTTCGAGGCGTCGCCCGACAACGGCTCGGGCTCGGCCGAGCGGCTGCTCGCGCTGGTCTGGCTCGCGGGGACCGTGCTCTTCGCGTGGCTGGCGCGACGGCAGCACGCGCGCCTCACCGCCGACCCCGCGGCCGGGCGGCCCTGAGCGGGCGGGCGCGACATGGCGGCGAGCACCTACGACAAGCTGCTGGTCACCCACGGCGCTGCGCTCCGCCGCAAGTACGGCGCCGCCGGGGCCGCCGCGGTCCGGGACGCGCTCGACCGGCTCGTCGTCGCGGACCGGGCGCGCGGCCTGCGCAGCCGGGTGCTGCTGCTCGACAACACGCAGAGCATGGCCGCGATCAAGGCGAAGAAGGTCGCCGACGGCGACTGGGTGGCCACGCTCAAGGCGGTCGACCTGGCGACGACCCGCTACACCCCGGCGTACCTCGCCCTCGTCGGCGCGACCGACGTGGTGCCGCAGGCGCGGATCGACAACCCGGTCGCCGGCGACCCCGACCCGTGGGTCCCCAGCGACCTGCCCTTCGCCTGCGACCTGCCCGACACCTGGACCGGACCGACCGGCCGACGGCTGCGGGCCGCGGACCTGCTGGCGGTGACCCGGGTCGTGGGCCGGATCCCCGACGTGGCCGGGGCGAGCGACCCCGCCATGCTGCTCGCGGCGCTGGAGACGGCCGCGCGCTACACCCAGCGGACCGCGCGCTCCTACCAGAAGGTGTTCTCGCTGACCGCGAGCGCGTGGAAGGCGTCGACCGTGCAGAGCGTCGACCTGCTGCCCGGCCCCGCACCGACCACGCACCTCTCTCCACCCGAGGACGCCGGTTGGACCAAGCGGGAGCTGGCCGGCCTCACGCACTTCGTCAACTGCCACGGCGGCGACACCACGCCGGACTGGTTCGGCCAGGCGCCGGGCGGCGCGATCGACACCGTCGCCCTGCGGCCCGAGGACGTCGACGGCCGCATCGCCGCGGGCACCGTGGTCGCCGCCGAGTGCTGCTACGGCGCCATGCACCTCGACCCGGCCGACATCGACGGGCGGGTGCCGCTGATCTGGGCCTACCTGCGCAGCGGCGGGTACGCCGGCTACGGGTCGTCGACCACGTCCTACGGCCCCGCGAGCGGCAACGGGCAGGCCGACCTGCTCTGCCGGTTCGCGCTCGAGGGCGTGCTGGCCGGTGCGTCGACCGGGCGGGCGCTGCTCGACGCGCGGCAGCGCTACGTCCGCGAGACCGGCGCGCTCAACCCCGTCGACCTCAAGACGCTCGCGCAGTTCGACCTGCTCGGCGATCCGAGCCTGGTGCCGGTCACCCTGCCGGACGGGGCGGCGCCCAAGGGAGTCGCCGCCAAGGCGGTCCCCTCCCCCACCCTGACCCAGCGGCGGGCGGTGCTGGCCGCCACGGGCCGGGCCCTGGGCAGCTCGGTCCCGCGGGCGGGGCGACCGCGACGCTCCGACGTCGGCGCCGAGGAGCTCGTCCAGGAGGCCGGGCTGCGGCGGGGCCAGGTCGCCGGCGACGTCACGACGTACGGCGAGCACGCCGGTGGTCCGCGCGGCGGGTTCAGCTTCCACGTGCTCCCGGTCCGGTCCGGCGAGCGGGAGGGCCTCGTGGTGGTCGACGAGTACGACGGGGCCCGCCGCACGAGCACGGTCTGGCGCAAGTGACCGAGCTGGTCGGCCGGCTCGAGGTGCGCACCGTCGGCGTCGGCTCGAAGTCGGAGATGCCCGCGGTCGTGCTGGTGCCCGACGACCCGTCGGCGGACGGCGTACCCCTGCGCCGGCGGGAGTCGACCGCGCTCGACGCGGAGGCCGAGCTCGTCGCGCTGGCGGGCCGGCGGGTCCGGGTGGTGGGCACCCAGGGCTGGCAGACGTTCGTGGTCGACGAGATCGAGGTGCAGCCCGAGGACCACTAGGGCCGCGGGTTCACCTGCACCATCCGCAGCGCCGCGTGCGGCCAGCACCGTGCCAGGTCACTCACGGTCGGGTTGGCCGGCAGCCCGACCGCGGCGGCGCTGCACCGGTCGGCCGAGGACCCGGCGATGGCGAGGAAGAGGACCCGGTTGCCGGTCGGCACCGTCGAGAGGTTGACGTCGATCGACACGGCCCGTGGCAGCCGGGCGTCGAGCGCCACCGGCAGGGAGTGGCGCGGCGCGTTCCCGGGGGCGGGACCGGTCTGGTGCGTCCAGCCGTCCGGGACCGCGTGCGCGTTGCCCTGCGCGATGTCCCGGGCGAACGCGACGATGTCGCCGGCCGGGGCGCCGAGGAGCGCGGCGGAGCCGGGAGCGAACCTCCACAGCAGGATCGCGAACGCCTGGTCCCGCGGCACCGGCCGGGTGTCGCGGTGGTGCAGCAGCACGTCGACCGTGCTCAGCTCGCTGTGCACGCGCCACATCCCGCCGAGCACCTCGCGCGGCTGCACGCTCTCGAGGAGGTCGACCTCGGTGGCCGGCGCGGTCAGCGCGCTGGCGGTCTGCCACGGCTGGCGGTAGACCGCCAACGGGTGGGCCGCGTTGCCCGACGGCTGTCCGGTGACGGGATCGACGCGGGTCCCGCCGACGACGGCGTCCCAGAGCCGTCGGTCGACGAACCGGCCGAGCGGCAGCAGCGGCGCGCCCAGCGTCGGGCGGAGCGTGGCGCGATGCTGCTCGACGAGGTCGCCGAACGCGTCCGTCCACCGGCCGTCCGCGATCACCGACGGGAAGATCCACCGGAACGCGGTCTGGAAGGTCCACAGCTGGTAGTTGTGCACGTTGCCCGCGTTGATCGTGGCGCCGCCGAGGATCCACCGCGGCGAGATGCCGGCGCCGGCGCGCGGCCGGACGACCACGTCCGGGCTCTCGAAGACGAGCTCGGCCGCGGCGCCCGGCGCGCGCCGGGGGTTCGCGAGCGGCGTCGGCAGCCGGCGCCGGTCGTCGCGGGGGTGCACCCGCAGGTAGGTGCGCTGCGGCTCGTTCGCCGCCGCCAGGTCGACCTCCCAGACCCCACGGGCCTGGACCGCGGCGCGCAGCAGGCGCGGCCCACCCGCCGGGTCGACCCAGATCGTCAGGTCCTGCACCGACGCCTGCGGCAGCCCGTTGACGAAGCGCGTCCACAGCGTCGCGGCCGGGGCCAGGTGCTGGCGCCGCCAGGCACCCGTCACGGCCCCGACGTACACCTGCATGGGTGCACCGCCGGGTGGCTGGTCCACGACGACGGAGTACGCCGGCTCCAGCGCACCGACCGTCCCGGCCGGCGAGCCGGGCGGCACCAGCGCGTTGCGCAGGTTGAGGGCGACCATCGCGCCCGCCGCGGAGTCGAAGCGGTAGAGCGTGTCGAGGGCGTTGTTGGCCGGGTCGCCCGTCGTGGTCACGTAGAAGTCCTGCGACCCCGGCACCGGTGCGATGTCGGTGAGGAAGGTGAGCCCGCCCTGGGCGGACGTGGCCGGCTCGGTTCCGGTCACGAGGAGCGTCGTCGCCGCCCACTGACCGGCCGGGGCCTCGTCCCAGCGGACCACGCCGAACTCGAACAGCACGAGCACGCTGGTCGCGGTCACCCACTTCACCGTCACCACCTGGCCGAGCGGCCCGACGCCGCTGGGGGCGACGTCTCCGGCGACGAAGGTGGGTACGCCGACGGTCTGCTGCGCCGCGAGGTCGTTGCCGTTCTGGCGCGGGTCGGTGGCGGCGGCCGTGGCGGGCGCTACCGACCACGGCAGCACGCGCCAGCGGTTGGGCGCGACGGCCCCGAGGTTGTCGGTCATCCAGACCCGGGCCGTGCCCAGCGCGATGCGGTCCTCGCCGGGGGTAGCCACCGCCGTGGAGCCGGAGTAGAAGAGCGCGTTGCCGGCGCGGTTCTCGCGGTCCGCGCCGTGCGCCTGGTTGGTGCCGGTGCGCGTGGTCGGCCGGACGTAGCCGGTCGCCGGCGCCGACCGCCAGGCGGCGCGGGTGGCCTGGGAGACGATGAACTGCGGCCGGCCCGGGTGGAAGGCGGTGCCACCGCCGTCGCCGGTCAGGACGGACTCCCACATCGTGTCGCCGCTGCGGACCTGGGTCCCGTTGTCCTGGAAGCCGGCCGCGACGAAGTGGCTCGAGGTCGGGTGGCACGCCACGAAGCCCGGCTGCAGCACCGCGAGGCCGGTGACCCGTGGCGCGAACGAGTTGACCCGGCCGTTCTGGGTCGAGACGTAGACGCCGCCGTCGCAGCCGACCCACACGTGCCGGCTGCCGGCGACACCGGCCAGCCGGATCGTGTGCACGTCGGCGTGCACGTTGTTGCCGATCAACCCGGCCGTGTCGGCCCCGTCGCCGGCACCCGCGGGTGGCGCCGGGGGCGGCGGTGGTGCGGGTGCTCCGGTCCGGGAGATGCCGGTGGCGGGCCCGAGCGCCGGGCCGGCACCGACGTCGAAGCAGTACAGGCTGGCCACGAACTCCTCCCCGCCCCACACCGTGGAGCCGCCGAGGTAGACCCGGTCGACGCCGCCGACGCGCTCGGTCGCGATCGCCTGGTCGTAGTCGCGCTGGGTACCCCAGAGGTCGGCCGGTACGCCGTTGACGTTGACGGCGGCCGGGGCCGCCACCGTGATGTCGGCGACCTGGAAGAGCGCCGGCGTGTCGGAGGCAGCGGCGGCCGGGGGCGGTGGCGGCGGCGGAGGCGGCGTGGCGGTGAGGATGTAGAGCGTGTTGGTCCCGGGGACCAGCGACAGGCTGCTGAACCCCTGGATGTTGGTCCCGGGCGGGCTGCACCCGTTGAGCCAGTTGAAGGTCGTGCCGGTGTCGTCGCTGAAGGCGACCCCCTGCTGGTCGATGGCGACCACGATCCGCCCGCCGATCCACAGCACGTCCGTGACCGCCGGGGTCGGCGGGCCGCCGACCAGCGTGTCGATGCCGGGCAGCTTGGCCCACGTGAACTCCCCCGTGGGCGGCGCGACCTGTCGGGTGCCGAGGAAGAGCCCACCGCTGGTGGCGGCCAGCACCTGGTCCGGCGAGCCGGCCGTGGTGGCCCCCGCGACCCGGCCGGGGCGCCGCGCGAACGCGAACATCCCGAGCCCCTCGAAGAGCGTCAGGTCCGCGGCCTTGAGCGGCTCCCACGGGTTGGCGCCGACGCCCTTCGGCACCGGCCCCAGCGCGGACAGCACGCCGAGACCGCCGTACCTGCCGTGCCCGGTGATCCGCCGGAACGGCGTGTTCTCGCCGGTGCCGACCATGACGAAGTCGTGGGCGGGGTCGTCGTCCCGGAAGTCGACGAGGATCGCGCCGCAGGACTGGGCGTTGTTGTCGCCACCCGTCGCCGCAGTGAACTCCGACCATCCGCCGACCGGGTCCCAAGTGGCGCCGCCGTCCTCGGTGTACCAGACGCCGCCCTGGCCACTGGCGGCGTACGCGCGCCGGCCGTTGGTGTGCACGGCGAGGTCGCGGATCCGGCCGGCCACGCGTGGGCGGTCGTTGGCCTGGCCGCGGCGCACCACCGACGGCCCGATCGGCACCCAGCGCTGGGCGTCGCCGGTCGGGAACCCCTTCGGCAGCACGCCCTTGGGCACCACCGCTGCGGCATGGCGGTACGCCGCGGCCGCGGCCTCGACGGCCGCATGGTCGAAGTCGCCGCGACGGCGGGCGACGAACGCCTCGCGCTCGAGGGCCCGGCCGCGCTTGACCTCCTTGCCCGGCCGGCTCATGGCGTCGTCCCGCCCTCGTCGGGCGTCACCCGGATCCAGCCCTCCTGGATCTCGTGCGGCATCCGCGGCAGGTAGGCGGTCTGGGTAGCGGCGAGGATCGCGTCGTCCTTCCAGGCCAGGTCACCGGTTCGCCGGGTGAAGGTCTGCCGCTCCCCCAGGACCGCGACCAGCGGCAGCCGCACCTCGCCGGGGTCGATCAGCAGAGGACCGACCCGCACCGACGGCATCAGCTTCGCCAGCCCGGGCGTGAACCACGAGTCCGCCAGGGCCAGCTCCTTGCGCGGCAGGACGCCGGAGGTGAGGTGCGCCCGCCCGCCCGGGAGCATGAGCAGGGTCAGGCGTCGCGTCTGCCCGGGGCGCAGCCGGATCCGGCTCGACGTGCTCAGGTAGGGGTGGTCGAGCGCCTCGATGGCCGTCGGTGCGACCGTGCCGAGCAGCCCGAGGTGGCCGACCTGCGGTCCCGTCACGCGGGCGTGCTCGGCGACCACCCGGTCGACCAGGAACAGCCGCTCGTAGTCGTCGTCGACGAAGAACCCCAGCACGGTGTCGTCACCGCGGGTGAGCGTGCCGACCTGGACCTCGACCTCCTCCTCGACCAGCGCGCCGAACCGCGCCAGCCGGGCCGCCGCGCCGCCGGCGTCGGTGATCGTCACCTCGGCGACGTCGTCGGGGGCGTCCAGGGTGAGGAGTGCGCGGACGACGGCGATCGGCCGGCCGACCAGCCCGGCCAGCGTGTTGGTGCCCAGGCTGGCGAACGTGTCGACGGCCCAGAGGGTGGTGTCGACGGCGCGCAGGAACGTCACCAGCGCGCTGCTCGCCGGCGGCTCAGGCAGGGCTCGCGCCGCGGCGTCCGCCCGCACCATGCCGGCCACGACCTCGCCGACCAGGCGCTCCTGCGCCCCGAGCCCGGCCAGCGGCCCCGCGTCCGGAGGCAGCGGCCGGCCCGGCGCGCACTCCCACGTGACCGCGGCGCTGATGACGTCGTGCGCGACCTGGCCGAGCGGCGTGCCGGCGGCGGTGAACGCCTCGAGCCCCTCGTCGATGTGGTCGGGCAGCAGGAAGCCGGCGACCGGGTTGACCGCGTCGTCCGGGCTGACCTGGTCGACGTACGCCTCCCTCACCTCGGCGGCCGGTGTTGCGGGGTCCTGGCCCGGGTCGACCAGCCGGAAGAGCCAGCGCGCGGCGTTCTGGAGGCGCGGCCGCAGCAGCACCGTGCGCGGGTCGTCGTCCACCTCCAGCTCCAGGGTGCTGCGGGTCTCGTCGAGGACCTCCTCGGGCACCGCGACCACGCGACCGAAGGCGTCGACCAGGCGCAGGTCGTCGAGCCGCAGCCGCCCGCCGAAGAGCGGCGTCGCGGCACCGTTCGCGACCGGCTTGCCGTCCACCCGGCGCACGGAGCCGAGGTAGTCGATGCCGAGCAGCTGCTCGCGGATGCCGTCGAGCGACGCGCTGACGAGGTCGAGGGGCCGGTCGAAGTCGGCCAGCTTCTGCACGACGGTGCCGTCGCCGAAGGACGTCCGGCCCGCTGTGACCTGGCGCTGCTGCTCGCTCCCGACCCAGGAGCGCACGGCCGCGCGGATCGTCTCGCCGACGCCCTGGCCGAGCAGGCTGCGGCCGGTGAGCGTGGTGGCGACGTCCGGTGCGACGGCGGCGTCCGGGTCGGGCTCGAGGTCGTAGCCGTCGAGCCGCCAGCCACGCAGGGTGCCGGCGCCGGTCAGGGTGACGCGCCACTCGACCCAGACCGGCACCCACGGCTGGCGCCAGGTGGTGAACGCCACGGGGCTGGGCTGCTGACCGACGACGATCGCGAGCTCCGCCATGGCCGCGGTGATCTTGTGCTCGAGGTCGATCGTCTCCAGCGCCTCGGCGTCCCAGCGCTCGGACCGGGCCTTCGGCCCCTTGGGCGCGGCGAAGGCGATGTGGCTGCGCCCGTCGTAGGCGCCGTCGACGCCGTAGAGGCGGACCATCTCCGCCTTCAGACGGTTGCCGACCACGCGCCCCAGGTCGGGGCCGGGCTGGTAGCCGGCGACCAGCCAGTCGATGCCGTAGGGGTTCAGCAGCACTGCCTCGCGGACCACGGTGACGACCTCGGGCGGGATCGCCCCGGAGCCGAGCGTGGGCAGCACCTGCTGGCCGGTGACCAACCCCTCGAGGCGGGGTACGGCGGCCGCCGGGTAGCGGCACAGCAGCCGGCCCTGGTCGTCGTACAGGCCGTCGCCGTGGTGGCGGTGCGACGGGTGCGCCTCGCGGACCGCGAGCACCAGCGGGGCCGGGCGGAAGAACCTCGGCGCCGGCCGGGTGACCGACCGCGGCGTCGGGGCGGGCTTGCTCTCGGGGGCCACCCTTCCGGCCTTGGGGTTGGTCCGGCCCCGGGACTTGGCGATCAGGTCGGTCTTGGCGCGCCAGGCCAGGATCGGCGACGCCTCGGCGTCGGGTCCCGCGGCCGACCGGCCCTTCCGGCCGACCGTCATCGGGTTGGCGGTCAGGCTGTCCTCCCGCCGCAGCCGGTCCGGGACCGCCCCGGGCAGCGGCGTGCCGGGCAGGGACCAGAAGCCGTTCTCGTGCTCGCGGGAGCCGAGCGCGTCGATGCCGTCCGGGCTGCCCATCTCGGCGATGAGGCCGTTGCTGAACGCCGCCATCAGGTCCTCGGCAGCCCGCCGGTCGGGCTCGCCCAGGCCGATGCCGTCGGCACCCAGCGCGGCCACGACGTCGTCGACGTCGGAGCCGAGGGCGACGGTGAGACCGGCCGGGTCCGGACGGTCGTCGGCGGCGGGGAGCACCTCGCCGACCGGTACGCCGAGCACGCTGCCGTGGAGCAGCGCGTGGTAGCGCGGCAGCGTCTCCCCCACCCAGAAGGCCCCGATGTCGGACACCGGCGTCGCGACCTCGAGGTCCACGCCGACGAGGCCCGACGACACCGTGCGGCCGTCGCTCCCGACGATGCGGGACTTCGGGATCTCCTCCTTGCTGGCCAGGCCCGACTGCTTCATCATCCGGCGCTCGCGACCGTCGGACGACGCGTGCGCGGCGTCGTCGGCGTCGTGGTCGACCCGCCAGCCCAGCCCGGCGAGCACGCTGTCGAGGGCGGCGGGCCCGCGCGCGCCGGTCAGCGGGTCGAGGGACTCGTCGCTCCACCAGCCGGCGACCGTGTAGACCGCCTGGTCGCCATGGAAGCCGGTCTGCGCGGCCGAGGCCAGCTTCGGCAGGTCCTCGAGCGAGTCGTGGAAGGTGAGGCGGCGCTCCGACCCGGCGTACGACGACGTCCACTCGACGCCGAACGTGAAGCCGGTGATCCCGGGTGGTGCCTCGGGCGGCAGGTCGCCCGCGACGCCGGTGAAGGACGCCAGCGGAGTGACCACCTGGGTGCGGGCGTCGATCACCCAGCCGGTCGCCAGCGCCTGCCGCTGCCCCACGGGCTGCAGCGTGCGCACGACCACCCACTGGTCCGGCAGGTGCGGCAGCCGCGGCGTGCGGGTCTCCTCGTCGTGGTCGGCGACGAGCAGGGCGTCCGGCATCGCCCAGTGGAGGTGGACCCCGGGCGCCTTCGGCGCGCCGACCGCGAACGGCGCCGGGTCGGTGTCCCGGTCACCGGTGACGGCGACGGTCTCCTCGACGCCGCCCTCCGGCACGACGTACGCCTGCACGTCGACGGGCACCAGGATGCGGGTACGCCGCGACATCGTCGGGTCCCAGGTGCCGATCGTCGCGACGTCGACGTCCAGCTTGCCGAGCACCTCGAACCGCGGCGAGCTGAACGCCTTCTCGGCGAGCTCCGGAGAGATGCGGAAGTCGTCCATCACCGCACCACCGAGAAGATCTGGTCGACCATCACGGCGTACGTGATGGTCGGCTTGAAGACGAGCGCCTTCGGCACCGACGGGGTGTCGGCGTGGGCCATGTCGCCCCAGACCTGGCGCCACGGGAACTGCACGAGCTGGAGGGCGTACTCCGAGCTGTCCATGACGCCGTCCGCGCCGAGGCTGCCGGCGCGGTCCTCGAGCTGTCGCTCGAGCCGCTTGATGTCGACGACGCCGCCGGCGCCGTCGGCGCGGAACGGCACCACCTCCGGGTCGCCGGGCAGGAACTCGAACGTGTCGGCGTTGCGCGGCTTGACCTCGGCCTGCTGCCGGCCGTTGGCCTGGTTGCGCACGCGGAACCCGAACTGCACGCCCTGGCGCGGCTCCTCGATGTGGACCGTGGCCGGGATGCCGTCGAAGAGGCAGAGGAGCACGGCCGGGGCGAGCCGCTCGAGGCGGAGCAGCCGCACCTCCATGGTGTCCGGCGGCTTCTCGTCGTCGCGCCCCGGCGGCTCGCCGCTGAACGCGCGGACGTGCAGCGCCGGCCAGCCGGAGACCGCCTTCGACCGGAGCAGGAAGCCGCTGATCGGGCCGCCGTCGCCCTCTAGCCGGGGCTGCCCGGGCACCCGCCGCAGGTTGCGCTCCTCCGTGTCGAGCTCGTCGCGGATCGCGGGGTACTGCGCGGTGAGGTGGGTCCGGTCGTCGCTGTTGACCGTGCCCACGCTCAGCACGCCCTGGACCAGCGCGTCCGTCCAGCGGCGGTCGACGTAGAACCACCGGATCGACTCCTCGGGCAGCAGCTCGGTGTCCGCGACGAGGTAGGCGAACGGGACCGCCTCCAGGAGCCGCAGCCGGACCAGCCAGCGCCGCAGCTCGGCGGGGATCACGCCGTCGACGTCCTCGTCGCGTACGACGGGAGGGTCGACCGGTGCGGTCATCAGCTCGAGCTCGCTGGCGAGGATCGCCTCGCTGACGTCGTACCTGAGCTTGGCCATCAGAGCTCCTCCTCGTCCTCGTCGCGCCCGGCCAGGTCCTCGACCAGCCGGTCGAGGGCATCCCCGCCCTTGGCGTGAGGCGTCACGATCGCCGGGTCGAAGCCGCTCACCGCGAGGCCGGCGAGCCCGGGCAGCAGGTCGAGCGGGAGGCCGCGGATCGCACCGATCTCGGGCGCCCCGCGCACCACCTCGTCCGCGAGGGACTGCACCGCCACGCGCGCGAAGTCGGTGTCCAGGCGCTGTGCCAGGACGTCGCGGACCACCCCGGTCCCGAGGACGTCTCCGCGTGGCAGCCGCGGTGAGGCCTCCACGATCCGCCCCAGCACCTCCCCGCGGTCGCCCTCGAAGGCCTTCGCGGAGATCCCGAGCCCCGTCGCCAGCACCTGGTTCGCGGCGGCGTCCTCGAGGACCGGTCTCCCGGCCGAGACCAGGGGGCTCGGGTTGCCGAGCACGGCCTCGGGTGAGGCGACGATCGCGGTGCCGACGAGGGCGCCGAGCATGCCGCCGAGGGACCGGTCCAGCACCATGTCCTCGACGCCGGAGAAGATGCTCGAGCCGACGGTGCCCGTGCGGCGGGCGGCCTGGAAGCCCTCCTGGCGCCAGCGCATCAGCGCCGCGATCATCGAGGTCCGCGACAGCCCGAGCAGCCGGCCGATCTCGAAGGCCGCGGCCAGCGAGACGTCCTCGCGGCCGTCGGGCACCACGACCCGGATCTGGTCGGCGGCGTGGGCCAGCGGCAGCCGGTCGGCGTCGACGTCGGGCGGGTGCGGGAGCAGCGGGCCGCGGTACCACGACCGCACCTCGTCGCCGCGACGCAGCCGGTGCGGGAGGCCCACGTGGCCGGTCTCGACGACCTCGAGCGGGAGCCGCCCCACGGTGGGCTTGCGGGCCTGGGGGTCGTCGCCGGGGTCGGTCTCGCCGGTGGTGCCGAGCAGCCCGGAGTTGAGCCCCTTCATCAGGGACTCGAAGGTCTCGTCGCCCACCGTGGTGAAGCTCCAGTGGATGAGTACCGGGAAGGTCAGGACCGGGTCGAGGAGCTCGCCCACGATGCCGCCGATCTGGAAGTCGCGGGCCATCTCGGCGTACACGTCGGCGGTGCCGCGGACCTTGCTGGCCGTCGCCCAGCCGGCGACGTTCTCGTACGGCGCGGCCACGACCGGGTCGACCGACACCTTCTGGAACGCCGTCGAGCCCAGCGCCTTGCCATCTAGTGCCTTCGCGTCGACCCCCTTGCCGAGCACCTGGGCCGTGTGGCTGACGCTGCCCATCACCATGTGGTCGCCCTGGGCCATGCCGACGGTCGCGATCTCGACCGCCATCTCGGGCCGGATCGTGAACTTCCGCGGGTCCGGCGCCTTCTCGAGCAGCTTCGGGAACTGCTCGCAGAGGTTCACCAGGCAGGCGAGGTACTTGACCGGGGTGTCCCGGCCCTCGGCGTCCCGGCCGGGTACCGGCAGCCGGTTCGCGATGACCACCGCGAGGAAGCCGTCGTCGTCGCCCATCATCAGCTCGGTGTCGTTGAGGTCCACCTCGCGGGCGTGGGCGAGGAGCCCGACCTCCTCCTGGGTCGGGAAGATCCGGTGCACCATCGATCGGCGGATCTGCAGGCAGTTGCCCTTCTCGACGTCGGCGGGCGTGTCGAGCTCGACGCCGGGGGTGACGCACTTCGCGACGTCCTGGTTCATCAGCAGGTCGGCCTCGCCCTCGGCGATGACCACCAGCGCGAGCCAGGGCAGGTCGTCGCGGCCGGCGACGACCCGGCGCTCCCAGGGCAGGGTCCTGCGGCGGATCACGATCTGCGGCAGCCGCGCGCCGAAGGAGCCCTCCCGGCCGGCGGGCGGGAACGTCGAGAGCACCTGGTCGGGCGGGAGCACGTACTGCGGCGACCGCACCCGCACGTGCGTGTCCAGCCCGTCGACCGGCAGCGCGCCCTCGGGGTGCCCGGTGGCCGCGAGGCGCTGCTCGGAGCGGAACCGGTAGTCCCCCGCCTTGAGCGGCGGCTCGATCCGCGAGAAGAGCCGGAACTGCCCGCTGCCGACCGTCATCGTGTCCTCCTCGTGGCCTGCCACGCCGGGCGGCACCCGGCCCCGGCGACGGCGAGCAGCCGCCCGGTCGAGGCCGCGACGCCGTACCGCCGCAGCCCGGCGACGACCGCGTCCGGGGTCTCGGTCGAGCCGAGCACGCCGGTGACCCGCCAGCCGGTGCCGGCGACGAAGCGCACCGACACCCCGGCGCCGTCCGGGTCCGGCACCACCGGGTAGACCGCGATCGACTGCGTGCCGTTGGCGATGAGCGACGGCTCGACGGGCGTGCCCCCGGCACCGGTGGCACGAGTGGCGCCGTGCAGCTCCAGCCCGAGCTCGCCGACCCGGTCCGGGTCGTCGGCCTCCACGACCAGTGCCACGCAGGTCACCGGCCGCGCGAACCGGGTCGTCACCGCGTCGGCGTCGCGGACCAGGTCGCCGGCGGTCGTCCAGGTGACTCCGGGGGTGGGGTGCGGCGCCTCGACGTCGAGCACGCAGCCCGCCGCGATCCCGGTGCCGGAGCCGACGCCGGCGACGCGGGCGCGGGAGTGCCAGCCGGCGAGCCCGTCGAGGTCGTCGAGCGTGCCGTCGGCCTGGACCACGACCAGCTCGCTGCCGGCGGGCACCTCCTGCGCGCCGCTGACGACCTCGTCGTGCAGCACGGAGCCGTCGCCGCCCAGGCAGGTCAGCCGGGCGGTGCCGCCCAGGTCCAGCACCGGCCGGCGCGCGGCGACGTCGGCGCCGTGGTCCGGGGCGTGCAGGGCGACCACGTCGCCGGACACCAGGGCAGGGGCTCCGGTCTCGCTCGCGGCTTTGATCCCGGCCAGGCGGGCGGCCTTCGCGCCCTTCGGGGCGGCGCCGCCGAGCCCGCTGAGGCCGGCGACGCGGGTAGCGGCCGGGCCCTCGCCGAGGCCGAACGATCGGGCGCTCCCCGGTGCCGCGGTGAACGGCAGCGATCGGGGCGTGAAGGTCGAGCCGACCTTGTCGGCCGGCAGCGCGTCGACGGCGATCCGCACCGGCAGCGACCGGCCCAGCCGGGTGTGCACCGACGCGATCGACGGCGCCGTACGCCGCTTGCGCTCCCGGTCGCTGACCGTGGTGCCGCCGAGCCGGCTGGCGACCCGGGTGCCGCCGGTGAGATAGCCGACCACGCGCGGTGCGCGGGCCGCCGGGACCGCGGGCTCGGCCGGCGGATCCTGCTCGCTGAAGGCCGCGTCGTCGGCGTTCGTGATCGCCAGCCCGTCGGTGAGCTTGCCGAGCAGCGGCGGTGCGGCCACGTCGCGGCGGTAGCCGGCGCGCGCGACGTTGCTGCGCGAGCCGTTGGGCAGCGGGCCGCCGGCGACGGTGGCCGGAGGCGGCGCGAACAGCCGGGCAGCCGCGAAGTCGAGCGCGTCCTGCACCGTGCCGACCGTCGGCAGGGGTACGTCGTCGGCGCGCGCCAGCAGCCCGGTCCGGTCGGTGCCGGTCGGCTGCCGCAGCGGCAGCGGCCGGCGCCCCGCCTCGACCGTGTAGTAGTTGATCATCGGGCCAGGGTGGAGCTGGCTGGCGACGGCCGTGAGGGTGACCTGGTTGCCGGCGTTGACGACGTCGCCGGTGGGCAGCGCGGGCTGCGCGGTGACCGGCCGGTCTGGCGAGGCCCACACCCCCATGGGGAAGGAGCCGAACGCCAGCGCCGAGTGCGCGGCCAGCTCGCGGAGGTCGTCGGGGTCGTCGACCCACACGCCCCGGTCCTGGTCGAAGAACGAGAGCCGCAGCCGCAGCGTGGAGCTCAGGCTGCCGGCGTTCATCGGCTTGAGCCCGAGTGTCGCCGGTGCGTTGTCCGACCGCTTGACCGACACGGTCGCCGGCGACGGCCCGCCGATGTCGAAGGTCGCCGTCGGCACCGTGGTCGTGATGGTGATCTCGAACTCGGCGTACACCTCGTACGGGTGCTCGGCGGTGCCGTCGGGCGTCGGCGTCGAGGCGCTCCCGCCGGTCGCCGGGGGCAGCGAGCCGCGTCCGGTGATCGCGGTGATCGCGCGGGCCCGCCCGGGGGACGCCTCCTCGAGGTACTTGGTGACGAACTCGGTCCACCCGAGGACCGGCGTCGGCTTGTCGCGCTGGCTGCCGAACGGGATGGTGACGGTGCACGGCCCGACCTCGACGCTCGCCTTGCCGGAGAACTCCGGTCCCTCGACCTGCACCCGGGCACCGATCGTGATGCTGATGCTGATCGTGCCGAAGAGCCAGGTGTCGATCTCGATGCCGGCGGAGACCTGCGCCCAGGCCTCGGCGGTGAACCAGAACGGGTCGAAGTAGACCAACCCCTGGGCGCCGAACGTGGCCCGTGCCCAGGCCCAGCCGAAGTCGGCGATCGCGGTGACGCTGACGCCGGCCATCAGCGCCTCGGAGGTGAGCGCGAAGAACGACTCCCCCTTGATGACGATGTCGTCGGAGACCTGCCAGACCAGGCCGAGCCGCGGCACGACCGGGTAGCCGTCGCGGTGGAAGTCCGGGTGGTAGCCGCCCAGGCTGAGGACGAACTGCCCGGACAGCGGACCCTTCCACCAGAAGCACAGCGCGAAGCCGCCGGTCAGCCGGACGTCCTCGTAGAGCAGCCACGAGTTGTCGGTGAGGGCCGCCCGCATCATGAAGACGCCCTCGCTGGTGGAGAACCGGATCAGCAGGCCGAGCTCGATCGAGACCAGCGGCGCGGCCGGGTTGGGCAGCGCCATCCGCGCCAGGCCGAGCAGGTTGATGTCGAGTCCGGCGTTGCCGAAGGACACGGCCAGGACTGCGATGCCGTCGACCAGCGAGAAGCAGGTGAAGCTGATGCCGCCGGCGAACCAGAAGGTGCCGAGCTCGGGCGGGAAGTAGAGGTTGAGCTCCCGCAGCCGGTCCATCGGGTTGCCGATGTCGGCGTACGGGTCCAGCGCCATGATGAACGGGTACTGCGGGAAGCCCGACGGGTCGTCCGGTACGACGAGCTTGCGGTTGATCCCGAGGCCGCCGCCGAGGCCGGTGATGAAGAACGCAGGCGGTCCGCCGATGGGGCCGTTGACGGCGCCGAACACGAAGAACGACGGGTCGTTGCCGAGCGCGGTGTAGCCGCCGAAGACGCTGAGCCCGTAGATGCCGAACCGGCCGAGCAGCATGCCGACGTAGCCCGGGTTGCCCTCGACCTCGGTCTTCAGCAGGCCGCCCGCGAGCACGACGCCGCCCATGTCGGCGGAGATCGCCAGGCCCAGGAGGTCGACCGACCACGAGCTCGCCTCGAGGACGTCGCCACCCAGCCAGCTGATCGAGAGCTGCTCGACCGCCGCGGTGAGCCCGAAGATCTCGACCCGGCCGTCGAAGAGCAGGCTGATCTTGACGACCCGGCCCTCGTTCTCGCGGCTGTCGAACCCGACCCGCTCGAGGTAGAGCGGTCCGAGCTGGCGCTGGACGAGCAGCCACCAGGGCCCGGGCGGCTGGCCGGCCCGCACGCTGATCCGCGGACGGGCGTCGGTCGGGTGCTGCTGGATCGAGAACGCCGGGGAGAACGCCGGGCGGTTGGCCGGGGAGGCCTGCTCCCCCGCGTCGTTCATGATCCCGTTGGCCACGGGGTTGTCCCCGCCGCCCGCGGACGGCGCGAAGGAGAACCCGGCGAGCTCGAGCTGGACGCCGCCGCCGACGCCGGCCGCGACCGCCTCGCCGTACAGGTGCAGGGCGATGCCGTCGAGCGACATGACTCCCAGGTCGAGCAGCGGGCCGGCCTCGTTGGTGAACCGCAGGCCGACGCCGGCCACCGTGACCCCGGGGTCGAGCTCGAAGCTGAAGTCGTCGCCGGAGCGGGTGCCGGAGACGGCGTACACCGTCAGGCCGCCGGTCACCTCGGGCAGCAGCCACGAGCTGTCGACCTCGAGCTCGACCTTCACGCCGGAGGTCGGGAACTCGAAGGGCCGGACGAGGTTGACGTTGATGCCGAGCTGGCGGTGGTTGGCGTCCGGTCCCGTGCTCGCCAGGGCGATGGTGACGGCGCCGTCGATCTCGATCGAGAGCGGGTCGGGGTCCGTGGCGGTGTTCCACAGCAGCCGTTCGAGCCGGTGCAGCAGGGCGTCGGGGTCGAGCAGGTCGTCGGCGAAGCCGGCGTCGATCGTGCGTCCGCTGGAGAACAGCACGCCGTCGAGCATCCGTTGCAGGCGCGCGTCGTCCAGGACCGTGCCGAGCGCGTCGCTGACGACGCCGGCGACCAGGCCGACCGCCAACGAGAGCAGCCACGGTCCCGCGGCCGCCTCGCTCGCCGAGATCTCGGCTCCGGCAGCGCTGCGGGTGACGCCGGCGATGCTCGGCGGGGTCGCGTCGAGCGTCCAGCGCAGCTCGACGGCGCGCAGCGCCTCGTCGTCGAGGGCGAGGCCGATGCCGAGCAGGCGGCCGTCCGTGGCGGCGGTGCCGGCGCGCACGTGCACCAGTGGGCGGAGCACGACGGGCCCCGCGGTCACGGGCACCGGCCCGATCCGGGCGGCGACCGCGACCCCGGCCGCCGAGATCCGCAGCGACTCCAGTGCGACCGTGCCGACGTCGGGGATCGCCCAGTCGGCGGCGATGTCGATGGTCGGGGGCCCGGTGGTCGTGATGGTGATGCTCACCGAGTCGCTGGTGCCGAAGGTCAACGTCACCGGGCCCGTGCCCGACACCGCCACGAGGGCGTGCCCGGGGTCGAGGGCGTCGACGAGGGTGGTGAGCGCGGTGGTGGCGACGGCCGGCAGACGGCGCAGCAGCGCTCCAGCCGGGTCGTCCGCGAACGCGGTGATGAGCGGCTCGCGGAAGCGACCGCCGGTGCGCAGGGCGAGGGCGTCGCCGAGGTCGGCCACCATCTCGCCGACACTGCGAGCGAAGGGATCCGTGCTGGTCGCCAGGCCGGCGAGCTCGTCGAGCAGCAGGGGCACCAGCGAGCCCGCCGCGGCGCCGAGCGCCTCGCCCAGGCCGGGTCCGTCGGGGAAGAGCGGCAGCGGGTCGGACGGTGCCGAGCGCAGCAGGGCGACCCGCAGGCCCGGGTCGAGGGTGAGCCGGAGCCCGACGCCGTCGACGGCCACGGACGCCTCGACGACCGGGGCCGGCGGCGCGTCGGCGCCGATCACCGCGCCGACCTCGAGCCGAGTGGTGACCACGGTGTCGACGTCCAGGTCGAGGTCGAGGTCGCAACCGGCGGTGAGCCGCAGGCGGTCACCGACCTGCGCGTAGTCGAGCCGGACGCCCGGCGCCAGCGGCCAGCCGGGGTCGGTGCCGCGGTCGGGCGCGACGAGCGGAGCGAGCGCGTCGAGCAGTGCGACCCCGGCCGCACCGGGGGTCACCGAGCCCGAGCGGGCCAGCGCCGCGACCCAGGCCGCGGGGTCCGCGACCGCGGCGATCGGCAGCCGGAGCCGCTGTGCCTCGGCTCCGAGCCGCTCGACCAGGCCCAGGGCGTCGAGCACCGCGAGCACGAGCGGTCGGCCGTCCTCGGACGCGGCCCGGAGCGCGGCGGTGGCCAGCGCCTGGATCCCGAGCGCGGGGAGGCAGAGCGCGGCGACGTCGGTCAGGTCGGGGACCGCCGGGTCCGGCCAGAGGGCGACCGTCCGCAGCGGCCGGGCGGGGACCGCGACCTCGAGCGAGGCCGTGACCGGCTGGCCGGGGCCGGTCGGGGTCGCGGCGACCAGGCGTACGCCGCCGAGCGCGTCGTCGTGCCCGCCGACGGCGAGCGTCGCGCGCGCCCACGTCGCGGACGCGGCGAGGTCGAGCGCGAGGGCGAGGCCGCCGACCGGCTCCACCGCGAGCTGCGCAGTGGTCGCGCCGGTGGCCAGGTCGAGGCTCACGCCGACCGGCCCGGAGGTCCACCCGATCGTCGTACCCGACCCGGTGGCTCCCGTGACGAGAGCGCGCAGCGCCGCGGCCGCCGGCGCCGGAGCGGCGGCGATCCGGGACCGCACGGTCGCCGCGGTGTCGAGCAGCAGCCGGTCCAGCCCGGCGGGGTCGAGGCCGCGATCGGTGCGCAGTCCGAGGAGGTCGAGCAGCGAGGCGAGCGACGCGGACGCCGCCGAGAGCCGGGTGACGACCCCCGAGAGGAGCCCGCGGACCTCGGGCACGACGGCGTCGACGGTCGGCGCCGTCGGGTCGACGTGGACGACCCAGCGCTCCCGGTCGATGCCCAGGCCGGTGGCCTCGTGGAGCACCAGCTCGGCGGTGCCCGGTTCGCCGGTGAGCGGCACCTCGACCCGCGCCGACATCCAGCGCAGGTCGCCGCCGCCCGTGGTCGAGCCGGGGCCGCCGACCAGCCAGCCGTCGTGGACGCCGAGGTGGAGCTCGACGACGACGCCCCGCACGAACCCCGCCTCGATGCCGGGGCCTGCGGCCGGGCGGCCGATCCGGCACAGCTCCACCGCCGCGCCGGCCCCGACCAGCAGTCCGCCCAGGTCGAGGTCGAAGACGGGCAGGTCGAGCGCGACGTGGAGCGCGGTCGCCGGTACGGCGGGGCCGGCCGTGACCCGCGCCTCGGTGCGGGCCAGGATGCCGTCGGCGACGTACGCCCCGAGCCCCCGCGCGAGCGCGTCCGCGTCGAGGTCGCCGAAGACGGCGTGTACCGGCATGCCGGCGCGCCGTGCCTCGAGCGCGGCGTTCGGCAGCGCAGTCGGGTCGAGGTGCGCGGCCGTCCGGGCGACCAGCTCGCGCATCCGCTGGAGGTCGCTGCTCTCGTGGGCCCGCACCGGCTCCGGCGCGGCCTCGACGTCGGGCCGGGCCAGGCGCCGCAGCAGCCGGAGGGCGTCGCCGCCCAGGCCGGCGGACAGCGCGTCGGTCGCCACCGCTCCCCACGGGGTCCCGACGGTCACGACCGCCGTGACGGCCGGTCGCGACGCCGCCACGCGGAGCGCAGCGGCGCCGGCAGCGCCGTACCCGATGAGGACGTACGGCGCCGCGCGGTCGGACAGGGCGGCGTCGAGCAGCGCGGCCTGGGCACCCACGGTGCCGAGGTCGGGTCGATCCGCGGCGGCCTGCGTGGGCGTGGGGATCCGGACGAACCAGCTGCCGGACGCGTCGTCGGGGACCTGGGGCACCGGCGCCCCGGTGGCGTCGACGGTGGTGCCCGCCGGCTTGTCGGCCAGCCACGACGCCTCGCAGCCGACATGGACGACCGCGGCGGGCAGCGGGTCGAGCACCTCGGCCGGGAGGTCGCCCACGCCACCCAGCGCGACGAGCTTGTCGTAGGCCACGCCCTCGACGACCAGGCCGGTGACCCCGTCGGGCAGCGAGGGCATGCCGACCAGCCCGTCGGTGCCCGCCCAGCGGTCGACCAGCGCCTGCAGCCCCGCGCCGAGGCTGTCGCGGCCCACCATCAGCTCGGCGAGGTCGGACGCGAGCGGCCCGGCGGACCTCAGGATCGCAGCGATCGTCTCGGTCTCGGGCGGCTCGCCCGAGAGCAGCGCGGAGAGGTCGAGGGCGACGTCCTCCGGCCGGACCGAGCAGCCGGGGTCGAGCCAGGCGCGCAGGCCGGGCGCACGGGGCTCACCGGCGACCGGGCAGCGGTAGGGGTCGTTCGCGTTGCCGGTGCCGAGGGGTGCGGCGATCGCGAAGCCGCTGAGCAGGCCGGCGACCGGGCCGAGCGCCGCGCGCACCCGTCCGCAGTCGAGCAGCAGGTCGGCCAGCCAGCTCTCGAGCGCGACGGCCGGATCGCCGCCGAGCAGCCCGTCGAGGGCGAGCCGGGTGCCGCCGCCGTACCACCCGAGCAGGTCGACGAGCGCGTCCACCTCCGCGATCCCGAGCCGCCTCACGAGGTGGGCGATCGCGCGCTCCACGCTCTGCCAGTCGGGGGCGTCGAACGCCAGTCGTCCGGCGTCGTCGAGACGCGGCAGCGGGACCGGGAGCAGGTCGGCGATCCCGCTGACGGGGTCGGGGGCCGGGAGCTCGAGGGCGAGGCCGTCGGCCAGCAGCTCGGGGCGGAGCCCGACGGTGGGCCGCCAGACGAGGTCGACCGCGATCCGGTCGACGACCAGCGCCAGGTCGCCCACCGCGAGCCGGACCTGCTCTCCGTCGGCACGGCCCAGGGAGCCGCCGAGCCGCGCGCCCTGGGCGAAGGCGACGGTGCCCGCTGCCGGGTCGGCCGCCAGGAGCGAGAACGACAGCGCGGTCGAGCAGGTGAGGTCGCCGAGCACGGCGACCGAGGTGGACACGGCGACGTCGGCGTGCAGCGTCGTACCCTCGCGCCAGAACTCGAGGAAGAGCGGGTCGACGACCTCGATCCGCCACGGGTCGACCTCCGTGCCCTCCTCGGGGAGGGCGGCCGCCGCGTGACCGGCGAGCAGCCGGGCGAGGTGACCGAGGACGTCGGCCATGCCGGCGGTGCTGGCGACGACGCGCTCCCAGTAGCCGCGGACCGCGTCGACGGGGTTCGCGATCAGCGCCGCGGCGTCGAGGCCGGTGACCCCGGCGGGCGGCTGGACGCCGAGCAGCCGCTTGACCAGCGGGGCCGCCTCCGTGCCGAGGGCGTCGAGCGCGGTGTCCAGCGCCGCGGTCAGCACCGAGGCGCCGGCGTCGAGGACCGCCTGCGGCGTGGACAGGTCGACGACGTCCATCAGCGCACCGGGAACGAGCCGGACGCCGTGGGCGGTCAGCACGAACACCGGGTTCCGGTCGGCGTCGAGGGCGAGGCCGACGCGGAGGCTGTCCACGCGCGGGGTGTCCGTGGCGGCCGGACCGATCAGCCGGCGACCGGTGGCGTTGTCGCCGAAGACACCCTCGAGCCGTACGTCGGGGACGGCCGTGCACGTCCCCGTGCCGGTGTCGGCACGGAGCAGGTCGACGGCGGCACGGACGAGGACCGGGGTTCCGGGCTGCGTCCGCAGCGAGACCTCCACCCACGGCACCAGCACCGGGTGGCCACCGGTGCCCGCCTCGACCCGCACGCCGATGGCGAGCTGGAGCGGGGCGAGGTCGAGGACCACCGCGTCCCGGGCCGCGTCGGCGGTCCCGCCCACGAGGTCGGCCAGCTGGGTCAGCCAGGCGTCGCGTGCGGCGTCGTCGGCGAGCAGGCCCTCCACCCACTCGACGAGTACGGCGATGCCGCGCGTCGGCAGGTCCGCGAGCGGCAGGGCCGGCAGGTCGGGTACGTCGCGCAGCCCGAGCATCCCGGCCAGCGCCACGAAGGGACGGAAGTCGGGGTCGCCGGCGAGCGCGTCGGCCTGGGCCCGGACCAGGCCTGCGAGCAGGTCGAGGAGGTCGGTGCCGAACTCCTCCGGGCTGGCGGCGTCGAGGCTGAACGTGCGCGGGCTCGTGGCCCCGGGCAGCTGGAGGTCACGCAGGGTGAGGCCGAAGGAGACCGCGGTGCTGCCGTCGGTCGGCACGGTCACCGACGCGGCGACCCCGCCGAGCGACGCCTCCCCCGCGGGCGGCGCGGTGTCGGTGATCGTGGTGTCGACGGCGAGCTCGATGCCGCCGCCGGCGCGGCCGAGCAGCAGCCACGGCACGTCGCCGGGGCCGAGGTCGTGGTCGCGGTCGGCGAACCGGAAGAGCGGCACGTGCAGCCGGGTGCTCACCGTCGGCGGGCCGCCGCTCGTGGTGTGCTCCACGCCGACGCCGAGCCGCACCTCGTGGCTGGCCGGGACCGGCTCCACGACCGCGAAGACCGTCAGGACGGGGTCGTCGTTCTGGAAGAGCGGCACCCAGCGGGCGCCCTCCTCCGTGCGCGCCTCGGGCGGTCCGAGCACCCCGTCGACGAAGCGGAGCAGCGCGTCGCGCTGACCGGTGTCGGCCATCACGTGCTTGAGTCCGTGGGCGGTGCTGCCGGTGCCGCCCGTCACCGGGTTCTCGAACCAGGCGGCGTTCGCGGCGCCGTCGTGGTCCAGGATCCCCAGCGCGGTGGCCAGGTCGCCGAAGGAGCCCAGGGACGACGCCTCGATGGCCATGTCAGGCCCCGTTCCTCGCCATCGGCTTGACGAGGAGCGCGCCGCGCTCGGCGGCGATCGCGCCCGGATGCAGCAACCGGTCGCGGGGGTCGCGCCCGGCCTCGGCGGCCAGACGCTGGGCGAGGGTGAGGAGGCACTCCCAGGCGAACGCGATCAGGGCGTCGGCCCAGACGGCGGTCACCACCTCGGGCCCGTCGGGGGCCGCGAACGTGGACACGAAGAGGCCGCGGACCTGCTTCGTGGTGCCCACCGCGAGCGGCACCCGCACCGCGGCGGGCTCCCGCAGCTGGTCACAGGAGACCGTGACCCCGACCGTGACCAGACCGGTCGCGCACTCGAGGGTCACCGTGTCGGTGAGGACGAGCAGCTCGTTGGCGCCGGACTGCCAGACGACGTCGCGCCCCGAGTCACGCGGCAGGTCGGCGACCAGCCGCGCCACCTCGACGAGCAGTCGCTGCGCGGTCTTCGCCGGCACCCGGATCCAGTCGGCGGTCGTCCCGGGCTCCAGGACGACGTCCGGCACCACGACCCGGCGACCCAGGTCGATCCCCAGGATGCTGACGTCGGTGCGGGTCGGACGAGGCGTTGGCGTGGAGGTCACGGGCGGACCCTTCCGAGAGACCGGACCCCGAGCCCCGGGGGCCACGCCCACTCTGGCCCGCCCGCGACGGCGAGCTGAATAGCCCGTTTGTGCCAAGTTCCGGTCCGGCCCCCGCGGGCGCGGGCCGGTCGTAGCCATCTCTACGCTGGCGCCCATGCACTCCGAGCTCCGACGCGTCGCCGTCTTCTGCGGGTCGTCACCAGGTCACGACGAGGCACTGATGCGGTCGGCGTACGACGTGGGGCGCGGCCTCGCCGAGCGCGGCATCGGGCTCGTGTACGGCGCCGGCGGCCTCGGCCTCATGGGCGCGGTCTCGCAGGGCGCCCTCGACGGCGGCGGCGAGGTCATCGGCGTCATCCCCCGGTCGATGGTCGAGCGCGAGTGGGGCCGGGACGACCTCACCGAGGTGCGCGTCGTCGAGACCATGCACGAGCGCAAGGCGCTGATGGCCGACTACGCCGACGCGTTCCTGTGCCTGCCCGGCGGCATCGGCACGCTCGAGGAGATCGTCGAGGTGTGGAGCTGGCGGCACATCGGCTTCAACGACGACCCGGTCGGCTTCCTCGACGTCGGCGGCTTCTGGACGCCGCTGCTCGCGGCCCTGCAGGGCCTGGTCGACGCCGGCTTCGTCCGCCAGGAGGTCATGGACGACGTCGTCGTGGCCGGCACGCTCGACGAGGCGCTCGAGGGACTGGCGGCGCGGGTCGGGTGACTCAGGGGCCGAGGTGGTCGGTGGCGATCCGTCGTCCGACCAGCCCCAGCAGGCGCTCCCCGTCACGGAGGCACCGCGCCAGGTCGGGCTCGACGTCGGTGAGCGGGTAGACCGCCTCGATCCCGGCCGCGACGAGCGGACCGCGCTCCAGGGTGTTGCTCCCGCACACCGCGACGACCGGCACCCGGGCCTGCCGCGCGACAGCGGCGACGCCCACCGGCGCCTTGCCGTGGAGCGTCTGCTCGTCCAGGGCACCCTCGCCGGTGATCACCAGGTCGGCGCCGTCGAGACGGTCCCGGAACCCGACGAGGTCCAGCACGAGCTCGATGCCGGGCACGGTCGTCGCGCCGAGGAGCGCGAGCGCGGCGAACCCGACGCCGCCCGCGGCACCGGCTCCCGGGGTCTCCCGGTGGTCGGTGCCGGTCTCGGCCGACACCAGGTCCGCCCACCGGCCGAGCGCGACGTCGAGGCGCGCGACCTGCTCAGCGCCCGCGCCCTTCTGCGGGCCGTAGACCGCAGCCGCGCCACGCGGACCGGTCAGCGGGTTGTCGACGTCGCAGGCGACCAGGACCTCCACGCCGTGCATCCGCTCCCGCAGCCCGGTCAGGTCCAGGGACGCCACCGCGTCGAGGCAGCCGCCACCCTCGCCGATCTCGTCACCCTGCGCGTCGGTCACCGTCGCGCCGAGCGCCCGCACCAGCCCCGCTCCGCCGTCGGTGCAGGCGCTGCCGCCGATCCCCAGCACCACCTGCGTGCAGCCTGCCTCGACGGCCCGCGCCATCACCTCACCCGCGCCGCGCGAGCTCGCCGTCATCGGCTGCGGTGTCCCGTCGGGGAGCCGGCTCAGGCCGGCCGCGTCCGCGAGCTCGACGACCGCCGTACCGCCCCTGCGGGCGTATCCGCTCTGCACCGGTCGTCCGGTCGGGCCGGACGCGGTGACGGGGACCAGCTCGTAGCCGGCGGCGACCGCGGCGGCCAGAGTGCCGTCCCCGCCGTCCGCGACCGGCACGACCTCGACCTGCACGTCGGGTACGCCGGCCCGCAGCCCCGCGCCGACCGCGGCACCGACCTCCGCCGACGTGAGCGTCCCCTTGAACTTGTCGGCCGCGACCAGCACGCGCCGTGGATGCGGCATGCCGTCGGCTCAGCGCGTCGCGAAGGCGCTCGTGGGGGCGTCCTCGGGTGACTCCGCGAGCTCCTCGAACTCGTTGACCGCATCGATCTCGACGCCCATCGACACGTTCGTGATCCGCTCGAGGATGACCTCGACGACGACCGGCACGTCGTACTCGGCCATCAGCGACTTCGCCTTCTCGAACGCCGGGACGAGGTCGGCCGGATCGGTGACGCGGATCGCCTTGCAGCCCAGGCCCTCGGCGACCTTCACGTGGTCCACCCCGTAGCCGCCGACCTCGGGGCTGTTGAGGTTGTCGAAGGAGAGCTGCACGCAGTAGTCCATGTCGAACCCGCGCTGCGCCTGCCTGATCAGGCCCAGGTAGGAGTTGTTCACGACGACGTGGATGTACGGGATGTTGAACTGGGCGCCGACCGCGAGCTCCTCGATGAGGAACTGGAAGTCGTAGTCGCCGGAGAGGGCGACGACGAGCGAGTCGGGGTCCGCGGTCGCGACGCCGAGCGCCGCCGGGAGCGTCCACCCCAGCGGCCCCGCCTGGCCGGCGTTGATCCAGTGCCGCGGGCGGTAGACGTGCAGCATCTGCGCGGCCTGGATCTGCGACAGGCCGATCGTGCTGACGTAGCGCGTGTCGGGTCCGAACGCACGGTTCATCTCCTGGTAGACGCGCTGCGGCTTGATCGGGACGTCGTCGAAGTTCGTCTTCCGCTCCAGGGTCCGCTTGCGCTCGCCGCAGGCCTCCGCCCACGCGCTGCGATCGGGCAGCGTGCCAGCCTCGAGCTGGTCGCGCGCGACCTCGACGAACGCCGCCAGCGCCGCGCCGGCGTCGGACACGACGCCGAGGTCGGGCGCGAACACCCGCCCGATCTGCGTCGGCTCGATGTCGACGTGCACGAACTTCCGGCCGTTCGTGTACGTGTCGATGCCCCCGGTGTGGCGGTTCGCCCACCGGTTGCCGATGCCGACCACCAGGTCGGACTCGAGCAGCGAGGCGTTGCCGTAGCGGTGGGAGGTCTGCAGCCCGACCATGCCCGCGTTCAGCGGGTGGTCGTCGGGGATCGTGCCCCACCCCATCAGGGTCGGGACGACGGGTACGCCGGTGAGCTCGGCGAACTCCACCAGCAGGTCGGCGGCGTCGGCGTTGATGACGCCACCACCCGCGACCACGAGCGGGCGCTCGGCGGCCGCCAGCATCGCCAGCACCTTCTCCGCCTGCGTCCGCGAGGCCGCCGGGCGCTGCACCGGCAGCGGCTCGTACGCGTCGATGTCGAACTCGATCTCGGCGAGCTGCACGTCGAGCGGCAGGTCGAGGAGCACCGGGCCCGGGCGACCCTCGCGCATCAGCCAGAACGCCTTCTGGAAGGCGCCCGGGACCTGGGCGGGCTCCAGGATCGTGGTCGCCCACTTCGTGATGGGCTGGGCGATGTCGGAGATGTTGATCGCCTGGAAGTCCTCCTTGTGGAGCTTCGCCACCGGCGCCTGGCCGGTGAGGCACAGGATCGGGATCGAGTCGGCGATCGCCGAGTAGAGGCCGGTGACCATGTCGGTGCCCGCGGGACCGGACGTCCCGACGCAGACGCCGATGTTCCCGGGCGCCGTCCGGGTGTAGCCCTCGGCCATGTGCGCGGCACCCTCCACGTGGCGGGCCAGGACGTGCTTGATGCCGCCGTGCGCCCTGACGGCGCTGTAGAACGGGTTGATCGCGGCACCGGGCAGCCCGAAGAGCTGGGTGGCGCCCTCCTTCTCCAGGATCAGGCAGGCGGCGTCGACCGCACGCATCCGCACCATCTCAAGCACCGCTTCCGTCAGTAGCACCACGACCGGACAGTCGCTCGACGCCGCGCAGCAGGGCGGAGTGGTCGAGCCCGCCGTCGCCGGCGGCGCGGGTCGCGGCCACGAGCTGCGCCATCAGCGCGCCGAGCGGGATGACCACCCCTGCCTCGCGGGCGGCCGCGGTCACGATGCCCATGTCCTTGTGGTGGAGGTCGATGCGGAAGCCGGGCTGGAAGGACCGCCCGAGCATGTTCTCCTTCTTCTGCTCCAGCACCTTCGAGCCGGCGAGGCCGCCGCCGAGCACCTCGAGGGCGGCCTTCGTGTCGACGCCGTACGCCTCGAGGAAGACCAGGGCCTCGGAGACCGCCTGGATGTTGGCGGCGACGATGAGCTGGTTCGCCGCCTTGACCGTCTGGCCGGCGCCGTTGGGGCCGACGTGCACGACCGTCCCGCCGACCGCGTCGAAGAGCGGCTTGGCCGTCTGGAAGTCGTCCGCCGAGCCGCCCACCATGATCGAGAGGGCCGCGTTCCTGGCCCCGGCCTCGCCGCCGGAGACCGGAGCGTCGAGGTACCGGAGTCCCCGGCCCCGGGCCTCGGCGGCCAGGTCGGCGGTGATGTCGGGACGGATGCTGGAGAAGTCGATGACGAGCGCACCGGACGCGGCGTGGGCGAACACACCGTCGTCGCCCTGCATCAGCGCGACGACGTCCGGCGAGTCCGGGACCATGGAGCACACCACCTCCGCGTCGGCCACGGCCTCCGCGACCGACGACGCAGCGCGGCCCCCTGCGGCCGTCAGTGGTTCCGCCTTCGCGGGGTCGAAGTCGAAGCCGGTGACCGTGTGGCCGGCCTTCGCGAGATGGACCGACATCGGGCTGCCCATGATGCCGAGCCCGATGAAGCCGATGCGGATGGCGCTGGTCATGTCGATGCTCCTTGGGTGGGTGGTCAGGGGGTGACGTCGATCGCCGCGGTACGGCGCTCGCGCGGGAGCCACTCGAAGCTGTTGGCGGTCGTGGTCGACGGCTTGTACTCCAGCCCGACCCAGCCGGCGTAGCCGGCGGCTTCCAGCGCGGCGAGCTGGCGGTCGAGCGGCAGGCTGCCGGTGCCCGGCTCGTTGCGTCCGGGGGCGTCGGCGATCTGGACGTGGGCGATCCGGTCGGCGTGCCCGCCGATCAGGGCGTCGACGTCGTCGCCGTTGACGGCCAGGTGGTAGAGGTCGGCCAGCAGCCCGATGTTGGTGACCCCGGCCTCGGCCCGGACCCGGTCGATGACCGCCAGGGCGTCGGCGGAGATCAGCAGCGGATACCGGGGCGCACCGCTGACGGGCTCGAGGAGCACGGTGCCACCTATCCCGTCGACGGCCTCGGCGGCGAACGCCAGGTTCGTCAGGGCGAGCTCGTCCTGCTGGAGCGCCGGCACGTCGTCGACGCGGTTGCCGTAGAGCGCATTGAACGACGTGCACCCGAGCTGCTCGCCGATCTCGACGAGCACGTGGACGCTCTCGCGGAACTCGATGCTGCGGGCGGGCCAGGACACCAGGCCCCGGTCACCGCCCGGCATGTCGCCGGCCGCGAAGTTCAGCCCGACGAGCGAGACGCCGGCGTCGCGGACCGCGGACACGAAGGCGTCGACGCTGGGGCCGTCCGGCACGGACTCGTCGAAGGGCCACCAGAACTCGACCGCCGAGAAGCCGGCCTCCGCGGCCGCGGCCGGTCTCTCCAGGACGGGGAGCTCGGTGAAGAGGATCGAGCAGTTGACGTCGTAGCGAAGTGAGTGACCCATGCGCATACTTTCGTATTCTGGATACAGTCTTCTGTGGGCATCGACAGTAGGTTCGCGCTCTCGCGGCCGTCAACCCCGGCGCCCGTCGGGGCGGCGTCAGTTGAGGGTCGCGAGGATGTCCTCGACCCGCTCCTTCGCGTCGCCGAAGAGCATCGCGGCGTTGTCGCGGAAGAAGAGCGGGTTCTGCACCCCGGCATAGCCGGACGCCATCGACCGCTTGAACACGATCACGTCGCTCGCGTCCCACACGGTCAGCACCGGCATGCCGGCGATCGGGCTGCCGGGATCCTCGGACGCGGCGGGGTTGACCGTGTCGTTGGCGCCGATGACGAGCACCACCGACGTACCGGTGAAGTCGGGGTTGATCTCGTCCATCTCCAGGACGATGTCGTACGGCACGTTGGCCTCGGCGAGGAGCACGTTCATGTGGCCGGGCAGCCGGCCCGCGACCGGATGGATGCCGAACCGCACGTCGACGCCACGCTCGCGCAGCCTGCGGGTCAGCTCCGCCACGCCGTGCTGGGCCTGCGCGACGGCCATCCCGTAGCCGGGCGTGATGATCACGGAGTCCGCGGACAGGAGCAGCTCGGCCACCTCCGCGGCGTCGATCTCCCGGTGGTCGCCCTGCTCCGCGTCTCCGCCCGAGGCGACCTCGATGCCGAACCCGCCGGCGATCACGGAGATGAACGAGCGGTTCATCGCCTTGCACATGATGTAGGAGAGATAGGCACCGGAGGAGCCGACGAGCGCGCCGGTGATGATGAGCAGGTCGTTCTCGAGCAGGAAGCCCGACGCGGCCGCCGCCCAGCCGGAGTAGCTGTTGAGCATCGACACGACCACCGGCATGTCTCCCCCGCCGATGGACGCCACCAGGTGCCAGCCGAGCAGCAGCGCCAGCACCGTGACGGCGATCAACAACGGCAGCGAGGGCGACAGCACGAACCACACCGTGAGGACTGCGAAGGCGACGAGGGCGCCGAGGTTGAGCAGGTTCTTGCCCGGCAGCACCATCGGCGCGGACTTGATCCGGGCCGACAGCTTGAGGAACGCGACGATCGAGCCGGTGAAGGTGACGGCGCCGATGAAGACGCCGATGAAGACCTCGGCGTGGTGCACGCCGAGGGTGCCGAGCGCCTCGAGCCGGCTCGCCTCCGCCGGGTCGCTCTCGACCTCGAAGTAGCCGTTCCACCCGACGAGGACCGCCGCCAGCCCGACGAAGCTGTGCAGGAGCGCGATCAGCTCCGGCATGCCGGTCATCTCGACGACCCTGGCCCGGTGCAGCCCGATGGCGGCTCCGATCGCCATCGCCACGAGCAGCAGGACGAGCCCGCTCCCCTCGATGTCGCGATCGATGGCGAGTGCGACGGTCGCGACCAGCGCGACCGCCATCCCGACCATGCCGAAGACGTTCCCGGCCTTGGCGCTCTCGTGTCGGGAGAGCCCCGCGAGCGCGAGGATGAACAGGAGGGCGGCGATGATGTACGCGGCGTTCGCCGCGGAGAGGACGGTCACGCGGTCAGCTCCTCTGGAACATGGCGAGCATGCGGCGGGTGACGGCGAATCCGCCGAAGACGTTGATGCTCGCGAGCAGGATCGCGACGAAGGCCACCGCCGTGATCGCGGTGTCACCGGGATGGCCGATCTGCAGGATCGCCCCCACCACGATGATCCCGGAGATGGCGTTGGTGACGCTCATCAGTGGCGTGTGCAAGGCGTGGTGGACCTTGCCGATGACGTAGTAGCCGATGACGATCGCGAGCACGAACACCGTCAGGTGTCCGATCAGCGCCTGCGGCGACAGCGCGGCGACGAGGAAGAGCGCTGCCGCGGCGGCGCCGATGAGCCCACGACGTCGCCAGGGTGACGGGGGCGGCTGTTCCTCGGGCTCCCGCTTCGGTGCGTCGGCCGCCGGCGGTGCGGCCGGCGCGGCCGAGACGTGCACCGGAGGTGGCGGCCAGGTCAGCTCGCCGTCCCGGACCACGGTCACCGAGCGCTGGACGACGTCGGAGTCGTCGAGCACCAGCTGCCCGTCGGCTTCCGGGGTGAGCAGCTTCATCAGGTTGACGATGTTCGTGCCGTAGAGCTGTGAGGCCTGGGCCGGCATCCGCCCGGCGAGGTCGGTGTAGCCGATGAGAATGACGCCGTTGTCGGTGCGCACCACGTCGCCCGCGAGCGTGCCCTCGACGTTCCCGCCGTTCGCGGCGGCCATGTCGACCACCACGCTGCCCGGGCGCATGCTCGCCACCATGTCGGCGGTGATGAGCCGCGGCGCCGGCTTCCCGGGGATCAGCGCGGTGGTGATGATGATGTCCACGTCGGCGCACTGCTCGGCGTAGAGGCGGCGCTCGCGCTCCCGGTAGTCGTCCCCCATCTCCTTGGCGTAGCCGGTCGCGCTGACCTCGACCTCCGGGGACTCGATCGCGATGTACTCGCCGCCGAGCGACTGCACCTGGTCCGCGACCTCCGGCCGCGGGTCGGTCGCTCGGACGACAGCGCCCATGCTCCGGGCGGTGCCGATGGCGGCTAGTCCCGCGACTCCGGCACCGACGACGAGCACCTTCGCCGGTGGCACCTTGCCGGCGGCGGTCACCTGCCCGGTGAAGAACCGGCCGAACTGGTGCCCGGCCTCCAGCACCGCCCGGTAGCCGGCGATGCCGGCCATCGAGCTCAGCACGTCGAGCGACTGCGCCCGCGAGATCCGGGGCACGGCGTCCATCGCGAGCGCCGTGATCGGCCGCGTCGCGAGGTCGGCGACGAGGTCGGCGTCGAACGCCGGACGGAGCATGCCGATCAGGGTCGCGCCGTCGCGGAGCCGGTCGAGCTGCTGCGACGACGGCGCCTCGACGCCGAGGACGACGTCGGCGACCACCGCGTCGCCGATGGACGCGCCTGACTCGACGTACGCCTCGTCGGGAAAGCTGGCGGCCGCACCGGCACCGGCGTCGACGACGACGTCGTACCCGAGCTTGACCAGCCCGCGCACGGTCTGGGGCGTCGCCGACACCCGGCGCTCCGCGCTGCTCGCCTCCTTGAGGACTCCGATGATCACGGGTTCTCCTCTCGGCCTTGCGGCCTGCCGGTGTTCGTATACAGTATGGATTCGACCGTATACGACGTGGCCGCGTCAACACCGAGGAGAGTGCTCGTGAGGATCGCCGTGGTAGGAGCAGGAGCAATCGGCGCCTACTGGGGCGCTGCGATGCATCGGGGTGGCGCGGAGGTCCACCTCATCGCGCGGAACGAGCACCTCGAGGCCATGCGGAGCAACGGCGTCCAGGTGCTCAGCCCCCGCGGCGACTTCGACGCACACCCGCACGCGACCGACGACCCGGCGGAGGTCGGACCGGTCGACTACGTGTTCCTCGGCCTCAAGGCCCACAGCTATCCGGACTGCGGCCCTTTGGTCGACCCTCTCCTGGGCCCCGACACCGCGGTGATAGCGGCCCAGAACGGCATCCCGTGGTGGTACTTCCACGAGCTGAAGGGGCCCTACCAGGGTCGGCGCGTCGAGGCCGTCGATCCCGGCGGCGCCACCAGCGCCGTGCTCCGCCCCGACCGCGCGATCGGCTGCGTCGTCTACCCCGCCACGGTCATCGAGTCGCCCGGAGTCATCCGCCACCTCGAGGGCACGCGCTTCTCCATCGGCGAGCCCTCCGGTGAGATCTCGACCCGCTGCACCGAGCTGAGCGACGCGATGATCGCCGGAGGCCTCAAGAGCCCGGTCGAGCCCGACATCCGCAACGACATCTGGATCAAGCTGATGGGGAACGTCGCGTTCAACCCGCTCAGCGCCCTCACCCGGGGGACCATGGTCGAGATCTGCCAGCACCCGGGCACCCGCCAGCTGGTCGTGCAGCTGATGGAGGAGTCGCTCGACATCGCGGCCCGGCTGGGCAGCACGCCCGACATCTCGGTCGAGAAGCGCCTGCACGGCGCGGAGGGCGTGGGCCACCACAAGACCTCCATGCTCCAGGACCTGGAGGCGGGCAAGCCGCTGGAGCTCGACGCCATCGTGACCGCCGTCGTGGAGCTGGCGGACGTCACGGGCGCGCCGGCCCCGACCCTGCGCACCATCCACGCCGCCGTCGACCTGTTGGCGAGGACATCCGGCCCCTGACTCCATCCCCATCGGGCCCGTGCTTCTGGCCCACCGCGGGAGTACGGTGGATCTGAACTACTGCATGGTTCATACTTCATACAATCTCGGCAACCCAGCGCATCGCCAAGGAGGAACCTTGACCACGATCGACGATTCCAAGAACCTCGCGGGTCCTGAGGGCGGCGCCGAGCCGCCCGGCCTGACCGACGGGATCCACGTCGTCATCGACGCGCTGAAGCTCAACGACGTGAAGACCGTCTACGGAGTCGTCGGGATCCCGATCACCGACGTGGCGCGCCTCGCCCAGGCGTCGGGGATCCGCTACATCGGGTTCCGCCACGAGAGCGACGCGGGCCACGCGGCGGCCGCTGCCGGCTTCCTGACGAAGCAGCCGGGCATCTGCCTCACCGTCTCCGCCCCCGGCTTCCTCAACGGGCTCGTCGCGCTGGCGAACGCCACGACGAACTGCTTCCCCATGGTCCAGATCTCGGGGTCGAGCGAGCGTCACCTGGTCGACCTCCAGCGCGGCGACTACGAGGAGATGGACCAGCTCGCCGCGGCCCGGCCCTTCTGCAAGGCCGCCTACCGGGTCTCCCGGGCCGAGGACATCGGGCGCGGCATCGCGCGGGCGCTCCGCACCGCCGCCTCCGGCCGGCCCGGAGGCGTCTACCTCGACATCCCGGCCGCGGTGCTGGGCGAGGTGATGGACGAGGAGAAGGCCGCGGCCTCGCTGTGGAAGCTCGTCGACCCGGCTCCGCGGCAGGTGCCCGAGCCGGCCGCGATCGACCGCGCGATCGACCTGCTCTCGGCGGCCGAGCGGCCGCTCGTCGTACTCGGCAAGGGCGCTGCCTACGCGCAGGCCGACGACACCATCCGCAGCTTCATCGAGACGACCGGCGTCCCCTACGTGCCGATGTCGATGGCCAAGGGGCTGCTCCCCGACGACCACCCCCAGTCGGCGGCCACCGCGCGCTCGCTGGCGCTGAAGCGGGCCGACGTCGTGATGCTCGTCGGCGCCCGCCTGAACTGGCTGCTCGGACACGGCGACGCGCCGCAGTGGAGCCCCGACGCCAAGTTCATCCAGGTCGACATCGAAGCCTCCGAGATGGACAGCAACCAGCCGATCGCCGCTCCCCTCGTCGGTGACGTCGGGTCGGTGATGGAGGCCCTGGTCGAGCGGAGCAAGCCCGGCCAGATCACCGTCAACCAGGAGTGGCGCACGGAGCTGACCGCGAAGTCCGACCAGAACGTCGCCAAGATGGCGACGCGCCTCGAGTCCGCGAAGGCCGCGCACCCGATGAAGTTCCTCGGCGCGCTCCAGGCGATCCGCGAGGTCCTCGGCGAGAACCCCGAGGCCTACATCGTCAACGAGGGCGCGAACGCGCTCGACCTCGCGCGGAACACGATCGGGATGCAGGTCCCCCGACACCGCCTCGACAGCGGCACCTGGGGCGTCATGGGCATCGGCATGGGCTACGCGATCGCGGCTGCGGTCGAGACGGGCAAGCCGGTCGTCGCGATCGAGGGCGACAGCGCCTTCGGCTTCAGCGGCATCGAGCTGGAGACGATCTGCCGCTACAACCTGCCGGTCGTCACCGTCGTCCTCAACAACAGCGGCGTCTACCGCGGCAACGACGTGTCACCGTCGTCCGATCCGGCTCCGACGATGCTCAAGGCCCGCCACGACCTCATGATCCAGGCCTTCGGCGGCACCGGGCACCAGGCGACCACGCCGGCGGAGGTCTCGACGCTCCTGCGCGAGGCGCTGGCAGCGGGCTCCCCCGCCCTGATCGACTGCGTGATCGACCCGTCGGACGGCACCGAGAGCGGTAACATCGCCCACCTGAACCCCAAGGGGATCGCCGGCGCCCGCTGAACACCGTCCTGACAGTGAGACGATGTAGCAAGGAGCTTCCAAGCCGATGGGTCTGACAGCGAACGGGACGGCACACACGGAGACCGAGGCGATCATCCGTGAGGTCGCGGCCGCCCACACGAGCCGCCGTGGGCCGCTCCTCGAGATACTCCACGACGTCCAGGATCGACTGGGCTGCGTGCCCCCCGGGTCCGTCCAGGTGCTGGCCGACGCGCTCAACCTCTCGCAGGCCGAGGTGCACGGGGTCGTCACCTTCTACCACGACTTCCGGAGCGTGCCGGCGGGCCGCACGACGGTGCGGGTGTGCGAGGCCGAGGCCTGCCAGTCGGTCGGCTCGCGCGACGTGGTCGCCCGGCTGAAGGAGCAGTACGGCGTCGCCCACGGCGAGACCACGCCGGACGGGTCGCTCACCGCCGAGCGGGTCTTCTGCTTCGGCAACTGCGCGCTCGGCCCGACCGTCGAGGTCAACGGCAAGCTGCACGGGCGCGTCGATCCCGACCGGTTGTGCTCGATCGTGGACAAGGAGCTGGGCCGATGACGACAACGCCTGTCACCGTCTACGTGCCGTGCGACTCCGCGGCCCGCTCGGTCGGCGCCGACGAGGTCGCCGAGGCCGTCGCGGCCGCCGCGGCACGACAGGGTCGTGACGTCCGGCTCGTGCGCAACGGCTCGCGCGGCCTGCTCTGGCTCGAGCCGCTGGTCGAGGTCGAGACCGCCGAGGGTCGCGTGGGCTACGGCCCCGTCGCCGCATCGGACGTCGACGACCTGGTCGCCGCCGGCCTCTTCGACGGCGCCGACCACCCGACGCGCGTCGGGCTCGTCGAGCAGTTGCCCTGGCTCGCCAAGCAGAACCGGCTCACGTTCAAGAGGGTCGGTGTGACGGACCCCCACTCCCCCGACGACTACGTCCGCAACGGCGGCCTCGCCGGCCTGCGACGGGCGCTCGAGCTGTCGCCGGCCGACGTCGTCGCGGAGGTCACCGAGTCCGGCCTGCGCGGCCGCGGCGGCGCCGGCTTCCCCGCCGGCATCAAGTGGAAGACCGTGCTGGACTGCGCCGACGAGCTGAAGTTCATCTGCTGCAACGCCGACGAGGGCGACAGCGGGACGTACGCCGACCGGATGCTGATCGAGGGCGACCCCTTCACGCTCATCGAGGGCATGACCATCGCCGCGCACGCCGTCGGCGCCACCGAGGGCTACGTCTACCTCCGGTCCGAGTACCCGGACGCCGTGGCGACGCTGCGTGCCGCGATCGACGCCGCCCGCGAGCTGGGCTGGCTGGGCGTCGGCATCCTGGGCTCCCAGCTCTCCTTCGACATCGAGGTCCGGGTCGGCGCGGGTGCCTACATCTGCGGCGAGGAGACCTCGATGCTCGACAGCCTCGAGGGCAAGCGCGGCATGGTGCGGGCGAAGCCGCCGATCCCCGCGATCACCGGACTCTTCGGCAAGCCGACGATCGTCAACAACGTGCTGACGCTGGCGAGCGTGCCGACGATCCTCGCCGACGGCGCCGAGGCCTACAGCAGCCTGGGCGTCGAGAAGTCCCGCGGGACCCAGGTGTTCCAGCTCGGCGGCAACCTCCGCCAGGGCGGCATCGTCGAGACCGCTTTCGGCGTCACGCTGGGCGAGCTCGTGGAGGAGTACGGCGGCGGCACCCGGTCCGGCCGACCCGTGCGCGCGGTCCAGGTCGGCGGCCCCCTCGGCGCCTACCTTCCCCCGTCGCAGTTCGACCTGCCGATGGACTACGAGGCGTTCGTCGCCGCCAACGCGATGGTCGGCCACGGCGGCATCGTCGTCTTCGACGACACCGTCGACATGGCCGCACAGGCCAGGTTCGCCATGGAGTTCTGCGCGGCGGAGTCGTGCGGCAAGTGCACGCCCTGCCGGGTCGGCTCGGTGCGTGGCGTCGAGGTGATCGACCGGATCACTGCCGGTGAGCACCGCGACGAGAACCTCGCCGTCCTCGAGGACCTCTGCGACGTGATGACCGAGGGCTCCCTGTGCGCGATGGGCGGGTTGACACCGATGCCCGTCCGCAGCGCGATCACCCACTTCCCCGACGACTTCTACTCCCGAGAACGAGCAACAGGAACCGTGCCAACCGATGCAAGGACGGAGGCCAGCTCATGACGCTGCTCAAGGAACCCGACCGCGGCACCCCGGCCAAGGAGGGCGGGCTGACCGTCTCGGTCGAGATCGACGGCCAGAGTGTGTCCGTCCCGGAGGGCACTTCGGTCCTGCGCGCGGCGTCGCTCGCCGGCGTCGACGTACCCAAGCTGTGCGCGACGGACAGCCTCGAGGCGTTCGGCTCCTGCCGGCTCTGCCTCGTGGAGATCGACGGCCGCAAGGGCACGCCGGCTTCGTGCACGACCCCGGTGGCCGACGGGATGGTCGTGCACACCCAGTCGCCGAAGGTGGGCAAGCTCCGCCGGAGCGTCATGGAGCTCTACATGTCCGACCACCCTCTCGACTGCCTCACCGACTCGGCGAACGGTGACTGCGAGATGCACGAGATGGCCGACGCGGTCGGGCTGACCCACGTCCGGTACGGCCAGGACGGTCCGAACCACCTCGACGAGGCGCCCGACCTCACGAACCCCTACTTCAACTTCGAGCCCTCCAAGTGCATCGCCTGCTCGCGGTGCGTGCGCGCGTGCGACGAGATCCAGGGCACCATCGCGCTCACCATCGAGGGACGCGGCTTCGAGTCGAAGGTGTCGCCGGGCGGCACGACGTTCATGGACTCCGAGTGCGTCTCCTGCGGCGCCTGCGTGCAGGCGTGCCCGACCGACGCACTCCAGGAGCGCTCGGTGGTCGACCTCGGGATGCCGAACCGCTCGGTGATCACCACGTGCGCCTACTGCGGCGTCGGCTGCTCGTTCAAGGCGGAGCTCCGCGACGACGAGGTGGTCCGGATGGTGCCCCTCAAGGACGGCGGCGCCAACGAGGGCCACTCCTGCGTGAAGGGACGCTTCGCCTTCGGCTACGCGACGCACTCGGACCGCCAGCTCCGCCCGATGGTCCGCGAGAAGATCACCGACCCGTGGCGCGAGGTGGAGTGGGACGAGGCGATCAACACCGTCGCCACCCGCATGCTCGAGCTCCAGGAGCGGTACGGCGGCGGCGCGATCGGCGCCATCAGCTCGTCCCGGTGCACCAACGAGGAGGTCTTCGTCGTCCAGAAGATGGTGCGGGCGGCCTTCGGCAACAACAACGTCGACACCTGCGCACGGGTGTGCCACTCCCCCACCGGCTACGGGCTCAAGCAGACCTTCGGCGAGTCGGCCGGCACGCAGGACTTCCGGTCCGTCGCGAAGGCGGACGTGATCATGGTGATCGGGGCCAACCCGACCGAGGCCCACCCGGTCTTCGGGTCCCGGATGAAGCAGCGGCTCCGCGAGGGCGCCCAGCTCATCGTCGTCGACCCGCGGCGGATCGACCTGGTGCGGTCGCCCCACATCGAGGCGGCCCACCACCTCCAGCTGAAGCCCGGCACGAACGTCGCCGTCGTCAACGCGATGGCGCACGTCGTGGTGACCGAGGGCCTCGTCAACGACTCGTTCGTCGCCTCCCGGTGCGAGGGGTTCGACGAGTGGGCCGAGTTCATCTCCCTGCCGGAGAACAGCCCGGAGGCGGTCGAGGACCTGACCGGCGTATCCGCCGACGAGCTGCGCGCCGCCACGCGCCTCTACGCGCAGGGCGGCAACGGAGCCATCTACTACGGCCTGGGCGTCACCGAGCACAGCCAGGGCTCGACGATGGTGATGGGCATGGCCAACCTCGCCATGGCGACCGGCAACATCGGTCGCGACGGAGTCGGCGTGAACCCGCTGCGCGGCCAGAACAACGTGCAGGGATCCTGCGACATGGGGTCGTTCCCCCACGAGCTGCCCGGCTACCGGCACGTGTCGGACGACGCCGTCCGCAGCGTGTTCGAGAACCTGTGGGGCAGGAAGCTCCTGAACGAGCCGGGCCTGCGGATCCCCAACATGTTCGACGGCGCGCTCGACGGCTCCTTCCGCGGGCTGTTCGTGCAGGGCGAGGACATCGCCCAGTCGGACCCGAACCTCCAGCACGTGTCCGCGGCTCTCAGCGCGATGGAGCTCGTGGTGGTCCAGGACCTGTTCCTGAACGAGACCGCGAAGTTCGCCCACGTGTTCCTGCCCGGCGCGTCCTTCCTGGAGAAGGACGGCACCTTCACCAACGCCGAGCGCCGGATCAACCGGGTCCGCTCCGTGATGGCCCCGAAGTCCGGCAAGCACGAGTGGGAGATCGTCTGCGACATCGCCACCGCGATGGGCTACCCGATGCGCTACGAGCACCCCGGCGAGATCATGGACGAGATCGCGGAGACCACACCGACGTTCGCCGGCGTCTCGTTCGAGAAGATCGACCGGCTCGGCAGCATCCAGTGGCCGTGCAACGAGGAGTTCCCGGACGGGACCCCCGTGATGCACACCGACACGTTCACGCGCGGCAAGGGCAAGCTCGTGCCGACGCCGTTCGTCCCCACCGACGAGCGCAGCACGCGTCGCTTCCCGCTGATCCTGACGACCGGACGGATCCTGTCGCAGTACAACGTCGGGGCCCAGACGCGGCGGACCGCGAACGTCGCCTGGCACCCCGAGGACGTCCTGGAGATCCACGAGAGCGACGCGGAGCTGCGCGGGATCGCCAACGGCGACCTCGTCGAGCTGGCCAGCCGGGTCGGCAAGACGACGCTGCACGCGGAGATCTCGGACCGCGTACCCCCGGGCGTCGTCTACACGACGTTCCACCACCCGGTGACCGGCGCCAACGTGGTCACGACCGAGAACTCCGACTGGGCGACCAACTGTCCCGAGTACAAGGTGACCGCGGTCCAGGTGAATCCCACCCACGCCGTGACCGACGAGGAAGTCGAAGCGGTTCGGGAACGGTCCGCGACCGGCGAGCTGGTGGGCTGACGTGTCCGCTGCCCTGCCGCCCGAGATCCGGATGATCCACAACATCGCGGTGCAGTTCGGCCACCTCCCGCCCGAACGGGCTGCCGAGGAGATCGCCAACCACGTGCGCAGGTTCTGGGACCCGCGGATGCGGACACGCCTGATCGAGCTCGCGAGCGAGAGGGACGACCTCGACCCGGTCGTGCGTGCCGCGGTCGACCTCGTGCGGGGCGAGGCGTCCGTCGCGCCGGGAGCCGCGAGCCCGGATCGCCTCGTCTCGGTCAAGACCGCCGACGGTTGGCTCGAGGTCGACCTCGCCGAGCCGCAGACGCTGCTCGGGGTGAGCCAGGCGCTCGGGATCCGCGAGCTCGCCGAGGGCCACGAACCGGCTCGTGAGGGCCTGCCGATGGAGCAGGTGCAGGCGACGATCGAACGGGTCACGGGACACTGGGCCACGACCGAGGTCCTGCTCGCTCTGGAGCAGGAGGACGTTCGTCCGACGCGCTCGAGTGTCGACCCCGGACTAGTCTCGCCGTGAGGTGATCAGATGGGACGTGTGACCAGCCGGCGCCGGGTGATCCGGCTGCGCCGCCAGGGCGTCACCACGCGACCCGACACCCTGGCGGTCGAGGAGCCGCTCGAGATCCGCGTCGCCGGACGTGCGCTGTCCGTGACGATGCGGACGCCGGGCCACGACTTCGACCTGGCGGCGGGGTTCCTCGTCAGCGAAGGTGTCATCCGCAGCTCGGACGACATCCTGGGCATCCGCTACTGCGCCGGCGCCGTCGACGACGGCTCCAACACCTACAACGTCGTCGACGTCAGCCTCGCCCCCGGCGTGGCCCCGCCCGACCCGTCGGTCGAGCGCAACTTCTACACCACCTCGTCGTGCGGGGTCTGCGGCAAGGCCAGCCTCGACGCCGTCCGTACGACGGCGCACTGGTCGGTGCGCGACGACCCGGTCCACTTCGACACGTCGATGCTCGAGAAGCTCCCCGACCAGCTCCGTGCGGCGCAACCGGTCTTCGACCGGACGGGCGGCCTGCACGCGGCCGGCCTGTTCACCTCGGACGGAGAGCTGCTGTGCGCGCGCGAGGACGTCGGACGCCACAACGCGGTCGACAAGGTGCTCGGCTGGGCCGCCCGCGAGGACCGGCTCCCGCTCACCGGCACGATCCTGATGGTGAGCGGTCGGGCGTCGTTCGAGCTGGTGCAGAAGGCGGTGATGGGCGCGATACCGGCGCTGGCCGCCGTCTCGGCGCCGTCCTCGCTCGCCGCGGAGCTCGCCACCGACGCGGGCCTGACGCTCGTCGGCTTCCTCCGCGGATCGTCGATGAACGTCTACAGCGGCGCCGACCGCCTGGGGCTGGAGCGTCCCACCGAGCTCGGCGCGTGAGCCGACCGGCGCCGCTCAACCTCGAGGCTCAGGTGAGCTGTCGGTCCAGCACGGACTCGAGCGCCTCCCGCATCAGGCGGGCGGTCTCGGACGGCGTCTTGCCGACCTTCACGCCGACGGCCTCGAGGGCCTCCTTCTTCGCCTGGGCGGTGCCCGAGGAGCCGGAGACGATGGCGCCGGCGTGGCCCATGGTCTTGCCCTCCGGGGCGGTGAAGCCCGCGACGTACCCGACGACCGGCTTGGAGATGTGGTCGGCGATGTAGGCAGCGGCCCGCTCCTCGGCGTCGCCGCCGATCTCGCCGATCATCACGATCGCCTTGGTCTCCGGGTCGTCCTCGAAGGCCTGCAGCGCGTCGATGTGGGTCGTGCCGATGATCGGGTCGCCGCCGATGCCGATCGCCGTGGTGAAGCCGAGGTCCCGCAGCTCGTACATCATCTGGTAGGTCAGCGTGCCCGACTTCGACACGAGGCCGATCGGGCCCTTCCCGGAGATGGTGTGCGGGGTGATGCCGGCGAGGGACTCCTCCGGGGTGATGATGCCCGGGCAGTTCGGACCGATCATGCGGGTCCTCGAGCCCTGCAGCAGCGACCACACCTCGGCGGTGTCCTGCACCGGAACCCCTTCGGTGATGACGACCATGAGCGGGATCTCGGCGTCGATCGCCTCGACGCAGGCGCTCCTGGTGTGCGCGGGCGGCACGAACAGCACCGACACGTCGGCGCCCGTGGCCGCCATTGCCTCCTGGACGGTCCCGAAGACCGGCAGCTCCCGGCCGGCGAGCTCGACGTTGGTGCCGGCCTTGCGGGCGTTGACGCCGCCGACGATGTTGCTGCCGGCCTCGATCATCAGGGTGGTGTGCTTGGAGCCCAT
>NZ_JBHTDF010000024.1:0-1460 GCF_042666375.1 Nocardioides sp. GCM10030259
CTGTTAGACGATTCCGCTAGGACCGGTGTCCGGCCAGACTCGGTCCAGGCGTTCGGCGGGACGCTCTCCTTGCGGCTGCCCACCATGTTCTTGGTGTGGCTCTCTTCCGGTCTGCGTGCCGTCGCTCGCCGTGCCGAGGTGTGGCTCCAGAGGGGACTGCCCTGCTCGTAACAGCAATGCCCGCCTCGCGATTCAACCGGTCCACACGAACGAGGCGATGGCGATGGGAAAGGTGTTCATCGGGGTCGATCCCCACAAGCTGTCGGTGACGATCGAGGTCGTCGACGACCACGAGACGGTGCTGGCCGCCGGCCGGTTCGGTACCGACAAGGCCGGCTACGCGGCGATGCGCAGAACCGTGGTGCGCTGGCCTGACCGGGTCTGGGCGGTCGAGGGCAGCAACGGCGCCGGGCGCCCGCTGGCCCAGCACTTGTTGGCCGACGCCGAGCACGTCGTGGACGTGCCGGCCAAGCTCTCGGCCCGGGCGAGAGCGTTCGACACCGGACACAACCGCAAGACCGACGCCTACGACGCGCACGCAGTCGCGGTCGTCGCGGTTCGCACCACCGGACTGCGGGTGCTGTTTTACGACGAGGAACTCGAGGCGCTGCGGATGCTGGCCGACCGGCGCGACGAGCTCGCCAGGGCACGCGTGCAGACCATCTGCCGACTGCATCGGCTGTTGTCCGAGCTCCTGCCCGGCACCGGCAAGAAGGACCTCACCGCCCTCCAGGCCAAGAGGATGCTCGCCTCGGTGCGCCCACGCGACCTGGCCGGCAAGACCCGCCGCCGACTCGCCGCCGAACTGCTCGCCGAGCTCGTCGTGATCGAGAAGAAGGTCAAGGCGAACACCAAGGAGCTCAAGGAGATGGTGCTGGCGCGAGGCTCACATCTGATGGACCTGCCCGGCGTCGGCCCGGTGGTCGCCGCCCGGATCCTGGCCGACGTCGGCGACGTGACCCGGTTCGCCGACCGCAACCGTTTCGCGTCCTGGACCGGCACCGCGCCCCTGGACGCCTCCTCCGGTGAGCAGATCCGCCACCGCCTGTCGCGAGCCGGGAATCGCAAGGTCAACCACATGCTGCACATCGCCGCGGCCAGCCAGGTCCGGCTCGAGACCGAAGGCCGGGTCTACTACCGACGCAAGCTCGCCGCCGGCAAGACCCGAATGGAGGCCATGCGCTGCCTGAAGCGTCGGATCTCGGACGCCGTCTACCGCCAACTCCTCGCCGAAGCTCACGCACCTGCCAACACGGCACGAGAAACGGATCCGGGAGGGCATTGCGGGGCGTCTCAAGAATCCAGCGCGGCCGACTCACACCCGCTCATCGACACTTCGGATCAGCCACTTCCCGGACCCGCACCAGCGACGCTACAACCCGGCCACCGCCCCCGGAAGAGCCCGAGCCGACAACACCTCAAGACTGCGGGTTGACGTCAGAGGGGTGCCGGTAAGACGC
>NZ_JBHTDF010000025.1:0-739 GCF_042666375.1 Nocardioides sp. GCM10030259
TGGGCAGCCGCAAGGAGAGCGTCCCGCCGAACGCCTGGACCGAGTCTGGCCGGACACCGGTCCTAGCGGAATCGTCTAACAGCCGCCAGTCGGCGCACCTGAACTACCGGATCTGCCGATGAGCACGTGCGGCGGCCCCGGGGCGGCACGCGGATGGTGGACCCGCTTCCGCTATCCATATGACGTCCGCGACGACCTACCGGATCTGCCGCGACGAGTGCGCGCTGATGCCGATTCTGGGTGGGCAGTGGACGCACGGCTCGGCCAGCGGCGGGTGGAGCGGTTCACGACGACGACGAGCAGGGGGCGGGGCCTCGCGACACCTTCCAGGCGGACGCGCGCTAGGTGCGGGTGGCGGTGAAGACGTAGCGGTTCAGGCTGAAGAACCAGTCATCGCCGAGCCCTCGCATCGAGTCCTCCCACGCCTCGACGGTCGTCGCGTCCAAGCCGTTCCGGCCTCTGACGAAGGTGGCAACCAGGCCGAGCAGGATGCCGCTGAAGCTCTGCTCGGGAGTGCCGACGTTCAGCAGTGGCACCACCGACGGGCGATCCACGGCGAAGCCCGCCGCGGTGAGCGCGCGTCCGAGGGTACGCGGCAGGTACGGGTCGGCCAGGTGCTCCCGCCACGCGACCAGCACTCGCGCCATCACCTCCTCATCGGGCGTCGCCCACACGAGGGAGTCCCAGTCCGTGTCCAGGACCAGGACCCGCCCACCGGGCCGGAGCACGCGGTGGATCT
>NZ_JBHTDF010000025.1:749-1499 GCF_042666375.1 Nocardioides sp. GCM10030259
CGGGACGTCGGGCACGTACTCGAGGACCTGGGTCGACACCACCGCGTCGAACGACCCGTCGGCGTACGGGATCGCCTCCGCTCCGGCCAGCTCCAGCTCGACGGCGGCCGCGTCGGTCCCCGGGTCTCGGCGGGCTGCGACCGCGAGCATGTCGGCGCTGAGGTCGATCCCGCAGACCCGTCCTCCCGGCCCGACCACAGCGGCGATCTCGGCCGGCCAGGAACCCCGGCCCGACGCCGACGTCGAGCACGCTCTCCCCCGAGCCGAGTGCCAGCGCGGCGATGACCCCGGCGCGCTGCTCGACGATGTCGGGTGTCGTGTACGCCATCTCGACACGCCGCACGGCTTCCTCGTCGAACTCCATCATTCCGGTCATGGCTCCTCCTCTGCTGCCAGCCTGAGCCATCCCGCCGACCACTGCCAGCGCGCAACTGAGGCCGTTTCGCGCGCCGGGGGACGCACAGGCTGCACGCCGCGGTGTCGGCGTCCGCTCGTGCCGAGATGTGGGTGGACGGACCAGTTGCACCCCACCGCGTGCCGGCGCGGTGCGAGCCCTCTTTCCGACTCATGCGTCGTGCCTGCCGACGGGCTAGGGTCGTTCCATGGGCGCCGTGCTGGTGAACGGTGTGGTCCTTCACGTCGAGGAGCACGGGACCGGGGTGCCGATCCTGGGCATCCACGGCACGGGGAGCTCGGCGAGTCTCTGGGCCCGAGCGGTGCCGGAGCTGGCGGCACGGGGACGAGTGATCC